>JBPCWA010000067.1:0-7196 GCA_051009975.1 Hyphomicrobiaceae bacterium | reverse complement strand
GAGTGCGTGTCGATGAACTCCCGATCTCGCCCGAACGGGTACTGCGGGCAATCAAAGCAAAGAGTGGAGGGGCCTGAACATGGTTGCCGCTTCCTCAAAGGGGACGGGGGCACGTGGCGTACCGACGCGGTGGTCGAGGACGACCCGCGTCGGCGGCGATGATGCTGTGCGGGCAGAAGAGGGTGTGGGTTCGAGCGAACGGCTGCCATCAAACGGTGACAGAAGCCAGCGGGCGGATGGTCAATCGCAACGCCAATCGAAACGCCAAGCAGTGCGTCAATCGGATCTAGAAGCGGGACGTCGGCCCGAACGTCAAGCAGAACGTCAAGCAGAACGACCGGTGAAATCTGCGTTCAACGTCAGACCTATGCCATCGACGCCCGCAGATGCGGCCAAGCGGCTGCGGGACGCTCAGTACATAGTTGATGATGATTTTGCGACGGTGATATTTCTCGCTCTTCAACTCGGCAAGCCCATGCTCTTGGAAGGGGCCCCAGGCGTTGGCAAAACAGAAGCGGCGAAAGCGCTTGCTGATATGCTAGGGCGCGAACTGGTACGTTTGCAGTGTTACGAAGGTATCGACGCGGCAGCGGCGCTTTATGAGTGGAATTATCCGCGCCAACTTTTGGCGCTAAGGCGAAATGAAGGCGACAACATTGATCTTTACGAAGATCAATTCCTGATCGAGCGCCCGTTGCTGCAGGCACTCAAGGCTGGTGACCGTACTATTCTTTTGATCGATGAAATCGATCGGGCCGATCATGAATTTGAAGCGTTCCTGTTGGAGTTTCTTTCTGATTTTCAGATCTCCATACCGGAAATCGGTGTTCAGCGGGCGATGGCACGCCCCGTTGTGGTGTTGACTTCTAACAGAACCCGAGAATTGCATGAGGCTTTACGCCGTCGCTGCGTCTACCACTGGATTGACTATCCCACGTCGGAGCTGGAAGCGCAGATCATCATGATGCGTGCCAGTCACATCGCGCGACGGGCAGCGCATGCCGTCGTGGCGGCAGTAGGCGAACTTCGAACAATCCCATTATCCAAACCTCCGGGAATTTCCGAGGCGATTGATTGGGCTGAAGGTGCTGCCCTGCTACGCGAACAAGGCACTCCCTGGCCAGAGGCATTGCGTCGATCGCTGGGATTGGCTCTGAAGGATGAAGAGGACCTCGAATTCACCGACGATAAAATTGACGCCCTGCTTGTCCGAGCCGTCGGATGAGAAGCGAACACCAACTCCCGCGTGGCGCGGCACAACTCAGTGGTGTTGCGCCTTACCTACGCGCGCACGGCTTCGCGATTTCGATAGATCAGACAATTACATTTCTTGAGGCAGTAGAGCTTCTTGGGCCCAAGGATATGGTGTCGGTTTATAGGGCCGCTCGGGTCGCCTTTGGTCCGCCGTACGAGCGCATTGCTCAATTCGATGCACTTTTTCGGGCCTATTTCCACGGAGAAACCGCCGTTTCGCAGGTTCTAGCGGAAGAAACTGAACAGCCGAGGGCTTTTGATAGCAGCGAAGGCGTGCGGGGGCTAGCAGATCAGGGCGACCTTAATCCTTCCGGCGAAGAAGCAAGCGTCACGGAGGTTCTATCGCTGCGCGATTTCTCGGTGGATGAGGCGTTCGCCGGGCTGTCCAGTATGCGCCGAACCGCTCGCAGGCAGCTCCCCCACCGTCAAGGATTTCGTCACTCGGCCGCACGACGGGGTGAGACGCTCGATGTTCGACGGACGATGCGTGGGCTCGTGCGAGACGACGGTGATTTGCGAGAGTTTCGATGGCGCCGTCGCGCTCGTCGTCAACGTAGCGTCTTGTTGTTGATTGATGTGTCAGGATCGATGAAGGAACAGACTGACACCTACATGCGGTGGGCCCATGCATTGACTCAAATTGCTGACAGAGTGGAGTGCTTCACGTTCGGTACGCGGTTGACGCGTGTGACGCGTGCGCTCCGCATTAAGTCCGTTAGTCTGGCGTTGTCTCGCGCATCGGAAATCGTCGCAGATTGGGATGGCGGAACACGCATTGGAGAGGCGCTCCGGGCATTTCTTGCGGTACCACGATTTGCGGGTTATGCGAGAGGCGCTTTAGTTATCATTCTGTCTGATGGTTTGGAGAGGGGGAATCCATCAGCTTTGCGCGACGCCGTAAAAAAGCTGAGCCACCGAGCGTGGCGTATCACGTGGCTGTCTCCGCTGGCCGGTGATGCCGGCTACGTACCAGAAACCACGGCGCTACAAGAGATCCTACCCATGATCGATCGGTTTGGGGCGGCCCGTACACCCGGTCAGCTATTTGAGAATGCTCTGCAACGTGATGCGCCATCGCGACGGCAATCGAGGCCAGCGCTATGAGGACAAGTATTGTTGATGCGCATCATCACATTTGGCGCCAAGCCGATTTGCCTTGGTTGCAGGGCCCGATGCAGCCCCGCATCTTCGGACCCTACGATTCAATCCGCCGCGACTATCTGATCGACGAATATCTGGCAGATCTTACAGGTCATGGAGTTCAAAAGTCTGTTTATGTACAGGCCAATTGGGCATCGGAAGCGTTCGAGAACGAAGTGAGGTGGGTGCAACACGTGGCAGATGTATCTGGGTGGCCGCATGCCGTTGTGGCGTACGCCGATTTCTGTTCCGAGGATGTCCGATGGCAACTCGATCGCTTGGTGAAATATCCGTTGATGCGCGGTTTGCGCATGCAGCTGCACTGGCACGAGAATGCGAAGTACCGGTTTGCAGTACGTTCAGATTTGGCTGTTGAAGAGCATGTGCAGAGGAACGTAGCACGGCTCGCCGATTATGGCTGGAGCTTCGATCTACAAGTCTTTCCAGGACAAATGGCCGATGCCAGTAGGCTTGCAGATGCCTGTCCCAATGTGACGTTTGTTTTGCAACATGCAGGAATGCTAGAGGATCGCACTCCGGCCGGTTGGTCAGCTTGGGAAACTGGCATGGCTGAATTGGCGACGCGCCCCAACGTTGTGAGCAAATTGTCGGCATTCGGCACCTTTATTCACCGCAATGATCCGGACCACATCCAGGATATGGTGGACCAAACGCTTGTTCACTTCGGACCGCAACGGTGCCTTTTTGGTTCCAATTTTCCGATCGAAAAAATTTGGACAAGCTACGCAGAATTGATGTCCGCTCACCAAACCGCAGTAAACCGCCACGGGGAAGAAGTCGCGGATGCCGTATTCAAATCTACCGCAGAGCGTGTTTACCGCCTGGGAGAAGCCTGATGCCACATGACGTGTTGAGCAGCGAGTTTCGTGAGTTAATCGAACCGAACGCTGCTGTGCAGCGGTTGTGTGGTGGATTTGAGTTTACCGAGGGGCCTATATGGCACCCGACTCAGCACTACTTGCTCTTCTCCGATATGCCTGGTGATGTGCGGCGTCGTTGGACCGCCCACGGCGGAGTGCAGGAAACGGCCCGCCCAGCCAACAAGTGCAACGGTATGACGTATGACGCCCAGCTGAATTTACTTGTTTGCGAGCACGCTACGTCGTCGCTGGTCCGCGAGAGTCCAAACGGGCAGCGAGAGGTGATGGCATCGCATTTTGAAGACAAGCAACTCAACAGTCCGAATGATGTCGTCGTGCGTTCGGATGGATCCATTTACTTCACGGATCCTTGGTATGGTCGCATGCCGGTTTATGGTGTAGAGCGGCCGCGTGAGCTTGGGTGGCAGGGCGTTTTTCGCGTGCCTCCCGGTGGGGGAGCGCTACAACTTGTCGTCGATCGAAGTCTTTTCGACATGCCAAATGGGCTCTGCTTCTCGCCGGACGAATCGCTCCTCTATATCAATGATACGGCCGGCGCGCTCATTCGCGTATTCGAAGTCAATCCCGATGGCACGTTGCGTCGCGGGAGAATTTTTGCAACTGGCATTAGATCTGATCGCAAGGCGGGTGTACCCGACGGCATGAAATGCGACGCGAAGGGCAATGTTTGGGTCACGGGCCCCGGTGGTGTCCGCGTTTACTCGCCTGGTGGGCGTCATATAGGAACGGTTCGGGTTCCAGAAATGGTGGCAAATCTCCACTGGGGTGGAGTGGATTGGAGCACATTATTTATGACATCCACCACTTCAGTCTATGCGGTTTCGACACTGGTCGGCCCACGGCAGGAACCCTTCATGTCTGCGGCTTTGCCGCAGACTTTCGACGATCCCAAAGACGACGAGATGACGCTTGTTTTGGATCCAAATCGTTGCGCGCTCATTATTCAAGATCTGCAGAATGATGTCATCATGGACGGAGGCGCTTTCGCAGACTCCGGGGCGCCTGTACATGCCAGATCGCAAAATGTCATCGAAAATGTTCGGCGCCTTGCGGAGGTCTGTCGTCGTACTGGTGTTATTGTGATCCACGTCTGGTTCGTAGTGGACCAAAACGCTCCCGGCTTGACGCGTAACGCTCCACTGTTTGATGGTTTGGCGGATGCCAATGCCGTGGTCCGGGGTTCATGGGGCGCAGCAGCAGTAGATGGTCTCGAGCAGCAGGCTGGGGACTTCGTTGTTGAGAAGATGCGCATGAGTGCGTGGGAAGGGACGACGTTAGAAACAATACTAAAAGCACGCGGCCGCAACGTCATAATAAACACGGGTGCCTGGACAAACATGTCTGTCGAACACACGGCCCGAACTGGTGCGGACAAGGGATACATCATCGTTCAGCCGGAGGACTGCTGTTCGACAATGAATGCTGATTGGCACAATGCATCTATCAACTACGCGTTACAACATGTTGCCCACATTACCAACGCAGAGACCATAATAACTGCGCTGCAGGGCCAATAGCAGCATCCAGGGCCAATAGCAGCATGCTAGGGCAATAACAGACATGCTAGGGCAATAGCAGCATACAAGGCCAATACCAGCGCGCCCGGTTTTGACATTCGCCCGACGTCAGCAAAGCGCCCAGCGAAGTTGCTGGGGCATTGTGCGGCGCAGCATGTCGCGTAAGCTCAGTAAAAAGGATACCACAGGTCACGCAAAAGAATGAGGGCGTCTCGTCTCAAGCAAGGAATTCCCGTAGACTACGCTGGCTGAGGTTACGTGCGGGCTATCGGGCCCTTGTCGCAAAAGCGTGCGGTCGGGAGCGAAGTTCAGCACAGCAAATTCTATGGGAGGAAACTACCAATGCGAAAGTTTCTGCGTTTTGCCGTCGGCGTGGTTGTGACGGCGATACTGGCAACGACCAGTCTGGCGGCAGAAAAACTCAAAGTCGGCGTGCTCGCGACGCTGGAGGGCACCTACACTGTTCTGGGTGAGGACGGTGTGCGTGGATTCAATGTTGCTTTGAAACAATTCGCCAACAAGGCAGGCGGTCGCGATATCGAGGTGATTATTGGTGCGACAGACGCAAGTCCAGATTCCGCGGTCCGAGCGGTTCGCAAGCTGGTTGAGCAGGACAAAGTAGATATCGTCATCGGCCCGCTGTCGGGATCCGAAGGTATCGCAGTAAAGAATTACGCCAAGACTCAGCCGCAAGTGACGATCCTGAATGGCATCTCGGGCGCACAGGAAACGACTTATGTGGATCCAGCGGACAACTTCTTCCGTTTCAATATGGATGGTGCACAGTGGCAGGCAGGTCTGGGAGAATATGTCTACAACACGAAAGGTTACAAAAACCTGGTCACGATCGGAGAGGACTATTCCTTCATTTATACACAGGTCTTTGGTTTCGCTCTAGGGTATTGTGGTGCTGGAGGCGAGATTGTCGAGCGGCTGTGGGTCCCCTTGGGTACCAAGGATTTTGCATCGATTATTGCGGCGTTGCCCGATGACGTGGACGCAATTTATCTCGGTCTTGGCGGCGGGGACGCAGTGAATTTCCTCAACCAATACCAGCAAGCGGGTGGCGATGCGAAACTCGTTGGCGGATCCATTATGGTTGACCAAACAGTCCTTTCCTCCAAAGGACGAGCCAAGAATGCGCTCATCGGGACACCATCGGCGGGGCCGCAAGCCGATACGTGGGACAATCAAAAATGGCAGGCCTACGTGAAGGCTTATCAAGACGCGTTTCCACCTGAGAAACGTTTCCCGGGACCGTCTCTACTTGCGACTGGATACTATAATGCAGCGACCGCCGCTTTCACCGTTCTGAACAATATCAATGGTGATCTCAGCGATGGGCACAAGAAATTTCGAGACGGCCTCAAGAGCCTCGTTTTGGATGCACCGAACGGCGAGATCAAGCTAGATCAGAACCGACAAGCGATCGGAACGAATTTCGTCACAGAAGTGGTCGAAGAGAACGGCGTACTGGCCAACAAGCTTGTCAAGATTATACCGAACGTCAATCAAACGCTCGGGATTGATCCAGTTCAATTTGCAAAAATCGGTCTACCAAGCCGAACGAATCCCGCATGCAAAAAGAATTAGTAAGTTTGGTGGGCTCCTGTCAGTGATGGCTGTTGTTGCTGCATATTTATGGCCACCAATCTTCATGCATTTGCCATCCGTAGCACGGCTGGGAAATATGGGCTGACGAGTAAAATGGGCTTGCGGTTGATCAAATGCAGTCGCCGCAAGCGTCCGCGCAAAGGCTATTGACCTTCCGCTGCTGCGATTTGCGTTGCGCAGAGCGACTATTTGCGTTGCAATGAGCAAGAACGACAAGACGGACAATTCGTCGTCGGTAGTGGGAGGAGCGTGCAGAAAATGAGCACGGCAATCAGTGTCTATCACGGCCCTTTCGGGCGTGCAGCGCTCTATCACCTCGATCGCCCGATGACGCTGCATGCCCATCGTGAGGGACATCTGGTTTTACACGTCGCCTCAGCGGCTGCTTGTCTAAGTGTCGGTGGTTTGACGACCCCTTGTGACCCAACGCATGCAGTGGCTGTCAATCCTTGGGAAATTCATGATTTTACGCCATGCAGTGGTGGGGACGGCACCATCTGTCTTGTTCTCTATATTAAGCCTAATTGGTTTGCGGCGCACGACGCGCATGGTCGACACAAATTGCGGTTCGCAAGGAGTAAAATTCAACTGAATGATCAATTGCGACGTCTGATCCAACTCATCTCACTGCGTTTGGAGAAAGCTGCGGAAGACGGAGAGTTTGATCAATGTCTCTTCGCATTGACGGACGGTTGCTATCGCGCGGCAGGGGAACAGGCTGGTTGCGATGCAGGGCTTTGCGCGGATAAGACGGGCTTCAATGACTTTC
>JBPCWA010000066.1:0-6874 GCA_051009975.1 Hyphomicrobiaceae bacterium | reverse complement strand
AGCTGGAATCGGGTCCTAGGAGAAATTGAATGACTCCGGCGACCTCGTCCGGATGACCAAATCTTCTGAGTGGGATTTCATTGATGACGCGTTCGCCTCGTTCGGCGATGATTTGTGCTGGCATGGGTGTATCAATGATTCCTGGCGCCAGGCCATTCACGAGGATCTTAGGTGCATACCGTCGCGCCGATGCGCGAATGAGGCCGACGAGTCCTCCCTTCGCACATGCGTAAGGAACATGCTCCCAACTGCCGCGATTGAATGCGAGGGATGAGATGAAGACCATCCGGCCGGACCCTTCCGTAAGGCCTTCTGCCATGATTGCTTTTGACGCGATTCCAGCAAGAATGTAGGCATTTGTGAGATTGTTTCCGAGTGCGCGATCCCAGATTTCCATGTCTTCGGGCCCAAGCGGGTCGGGTTCGAATACGCCAGCGAGATGCA
Organism: Hyphomicrobiaceae bacterium; assembly: GCA_051009975.1. Taxonomy (GTDB): domain Bacteria; phylum Pseudomonadota; class Alphaproteobacteria; order Rhizobiales; family Hyphomicrobiaceae; genus Tectiglobus. The sequence continues at coordinate 6,430 of JBPCWA010000066.1, read as the reverse complement.
CCAAAGCGAAGAGTGGTCCCGCCTCCGCGAGGACGCCGCTGCACGCTTCTACACTGTCCAGCAGGCTCTCTGTAGTCGTCGCCTTGCCACCAGCGTCACGAACAATCTGCACGACGTCGTCCAGAGGGGCGCCGGGTCGATCGACTAGGTGCAGTCTGTGGCCATTGCCAGCAAGCCGTAAGCAGAGTGGGCGCGCTATTCCACCGGCTGCTCCCGTGATCAGTATCCCGGACATGTCAGATATTCCTCATAGCTCGTGAAAATTGACGTTGCCGTCGAAAGCGCCCGAATAGTCCTCGCAGGGTCGCTTGCTCGGCTCTCGCTTGTATGAAGATCGCATCCTCTAAACAGCTTGCGACGTTAAACGTCCTATGTATAGAATATTGCTCTCGGCCGCAAAGAGCCGGTCCGCGCACCTCTGCGCGGAAGCAAGGGAGGCGGCCTGTGTTGCCAACCTCATTCGGTTTACGCAGAGAGATTGGAACCTCGCTGTTTTGTGGGTCCTCGGGCGGGAAGCTGAGCCCGTTTGGTGCCCAGAAGCCTCATTCCGACATCGAATGAGGCGCGAGCGATGGGTTGGTTGATTTCAGCGTTCGCGCACGTGAACTGGGTCAATCTTGCTATCTGCCGTATAGCTGCGATTCTTTTTTGTGCCTCAATCGCCATAATCGTGGCAGCCGGCGTTTTCTTTCGCTACGTACTGAACGACTCGCTCTCATGGGCCGAGGAGCTTTCAAAATTCTGCATGCTCTGGATGGTGTTTGTCGGTTCACCCATAGCACTGCGCGCAGGGAATCACATCGCAATTGAAGTTCTTCCGAGTTTCTTGCCGGAAAGACTGGAGGCGATCCTCAAGGCTGCTGTGATGGCAGTTGTAATTGTGTTTCTGGCTGTCCTTGCTTGGAATAGTTGGGGGTTTGCGTGGAATGGACGAACCCAGACGGCGATCGCGATCGGTGATGTATCAATGTTCTGGATTTTCGTATCTATCCCTGTTGGTTCCACCAGTATGCTACTCGTCGCGATCCAGCTTTTCCTAGAACACCTCGTTAGGGTTGCAGGCGGTGAGCCGCCCGAAGATGGATTTATGCGCACCTATGGGGCCCACCTCGCCGGTGAGGCTACGGAATGATTCCGCTGACATATCTCTGGGTTCTTGTGATCGCGATCGCTGTTGGCGTACCGATCGTGTTTGCGCTCGGTATCGCACCAATGGCCGCCTTTATCATGGCCGACCGTATGGTGTTCTTGCAGTTGCTCGCACAGAAGCTCTATCTAGGGATCGATCAATTCCCGCTGGTTGCAATTCCGCTATTCATTCTCGCAGGTGAGATCATGAACTCCGGCGGAATTACGGAACGTCTAGTGCGGTTCGCCAATGCATTGGTTGGACACTTCCGCGGCGGTCTCGCTCACGTTAATATCGTCTCGTCAATCTTCTTTGCCGGGCTATCCGGGTCAGCTGTTGCAGACACATCGGCACTCGGGTCGATGTTGATCCCAGCAATGCGCAGGCAGGGCTACACGGGCGCGTTTGCGGCGGCTGTCACTTCTGCCTCATCGGTGATCGGGCCGATCATCCCGCCAAGCATTATCATGGTCATTTATGCCTACGTGATGCAGGTTTCGGTTGGTGCGCTTTTCCTTGCTGGGCTGATCCCCGGCATATTGACCGGCGTTGGGTTGATGGTCGTGACGTCATATCTTGCGCGTCGTCGCAACTTTCCCGTTGCGCATGAACCGGCCCCGTTGCGTGAAATAACAGCAGCTGGGGCTAGTGCGGCACTCCCGATGATGACACCAGTCATCATCATTGGTGGCATCTTAGGCGGCGTGTTTACGCCAACGGAGGCGGCCGGTGCTGCAGTAGCGTACGCTCTAGTGCTCTCCTTCTTCGTTTTACGAACAATGCATTTCCGTGAGCTGCCAAAGCTCCTACTGCGCGCGTCAGTTGCCTCAGCTGCGATCCTACTCGCAATTGGCACTGCTGCGATCTTCGGTTGGGTAGCGACATTGTCTGGCGTACCCAAACAAGTCGCTGGCTTTGTGACATCCCTAAGTGCCGATCCCTTACTTGTCCTACTGGCGGTCAATGTCCTGCTGCTGTTCGTTGGTATGTTTTTGGATGCAGGGCCGGCGATCTTAATATTGGGTCCAATTCTTGGACCGACGATGGCCGCGCTTGGAATCGACCCCTTGCATTTCGCGATCATAATGTGTGTCAATCTGACGATTGGATTGGCAACGCCGCCGATGGGTCTCATTTTATTCGTTGCTGCAACTGTGAGCCGAGAGCGGATCGAAAAGATATCCTGGGAAATGCTTCCATACTACGCGGTTCACATACTGATGATACTCTTGGTGACGTACGTTCCTGCGGTCGCCCTTTGGCTGCCACGTAGCTTCGGGTTCTAGGGTTTGGCAATGAGGCATCGTAAGTCTCACAATTAGAGGAGGAAAGGAAGTCATGCGGAGGATGTTATTGGCGACACTTGGTTTGGCCGGTGCCACGCTCGCGCTTGTGGCCGTGGCACCAGCAAGTGCGCAGAAAGTCTATACGCTCAAGTACGGTCACGTCGGGCCGGCAACTGAAATCTCGGATGATCAAATTCCCGGCGAATTCTTAAAGTCGTTTCTAGAATCTCGAAGCCAGGGACGCATCAAGGTCGAGATCTATCCGGCCTCACAGCTTGGCAATTTTCGCGCCCTTATTGAGCAGGTCCAGCTGAATACACTCGAGCTGACTCACACGACTGTTGGTGGGATGGCGAGCTTCTTCCCTGAGCTTCAAGTCACCGACATCCCCTACATGATCAGGGATGATCTCGTTGCCGAAGGTCTTGGCAATCATCCATTCATGGACAAGGTCCGTGATGCGATCCTTAAGAAAACTGGAAATGTGCGGCTAGTCGCTGTGGGCAACACGGGTCGCTGGCGCTCGTTTTTTGCGACCAAGAAACTGATCAAGACGGCGGATGACATGAAGGGCGTGAAGATGCGCACCATCAACTCACCGTTGCAGATTGAGTTTATCCGGTTTTTGGGCGGGAACCCTACTCCTGTCGCTTGGGGTGAACTGTACACGTCCCTACAAACAGGTGTCGTTGAAGGCACGAAGAACGCGGCGACTGATATCGTGCCCAACAACATGAATGAAGTGTTGAAGTACGTCACGCTCGACGAGCATGCGTATCTCTACGCATTTTGGTGGATGAGCGACTCTTGGCTGCAGCAGCTCCCCGATGACCTAAAGGCGCTGGTTCTGGACGGTGTCCAACAGGCAGCGTTGATCCAGTCCTCTTGGAACAAGCAGTACGAAAGCCGCAGTTTGGTCGAGTTTCAGAAAAAGACCGGCGGTACTGTCTACGTCCCTACGGCGGAGGAGAAAGCGACTTTCATCAAGGCGCGCGACGCGATGAAGGACTGGTTTACCCAGAAGTATGGCGATGAGTGGGTAAAAGCCTTTGAACAAGCGATTGTTGACGTCGAGGCCCAGATTGAGAAAGACCGTAAACGCGTTGGTGGTTGAGCAACGCGGCCTTTGAGACAGGCAAACCGGGGCGAGCTCGCCATGCTCGCCTTGAACCCAGCAATTGCGCGCTATTTTTGCGGGACATGGTTCCCGGTGAGGGGAGCGAGCAAGAAGTAGATGCAGCTCAAATGCCAAGGAAAGACGGTCATGCGTACCGACCAAAGAGTGTGTGTCAAGCGACGCGGATCGACCTAGCCGGGTTTTTCTCCGGTGATAGAGAAAACTTCAAGCGGAGCTTTGATACCTTTTAGTGTCAGTTCGCCGCGTGACACTGCTGAAAAGTCGTTCTCCACCGCTGCGTAGGCCCGAGGGCTCAATAGGATCTCTCCATCGGCAGCCTCGTCACATAGTCGTGCGGCAAGGTTCACGGTAGTTCCGTTCGCCGTATATTCGTAACGCCCTTCTGAACCAACCATCCCGACCGTGGCATAGCCGAGCGAAACACCAATGCCGAAGCCGAGCTGAAGACCGATGCGCTTCCAATCAAGACACAGTTCTGCCATGCGCGATCGCATAGCCAGAGCCATGCGCAGGGCGTTGCCTGCTGGGTCGTCGCACGGCAGTGGATCATTGAAAATGGCCATTATCCCATCACCTGTGCGTTGATCCACGCCTGCGTTGTAGGCCTGCAGGAGTTGACCCATCTCTTCGTGATAGATTTGGAGAACTTCGATGGTTTCCTCCGGCTCGGCAGCTTCGCAGAATGCGGTGAAACCGCGGATGTCCGCGAACAGGACTGCGATCAGTGCGCGATGGCTGCCGAGCATTCCTTCCTCACCGGAAGAGACAATTGCGTCTGCGACTTGTGGCGAAAGAAACCGGCGGAGACGGCCAACGCGTTCGATCTCGGTCAATTGCTCGTCAACACGCTGTGTAAGGGCTTGGTTCCAGTCAGCAAGCTCTGCCTTTTGCCGTTGTACTTCATCGTGGAGAGCCTTGATCCGGAGCATCGATTTTAGGCGGGCGATCAAGGAGGGATGTTCTACCGGCTTAGTCAAATAGTCGTCGGCACCCGCTTCCAAACCGGCCACCACGTCTTGAACAGATGTTTTTGCAGTTACAAGAATGATCGGAATGAACGGAAGCGTATTGTCGCTGCGAAGCCGCCGACAGACTTCAAGTCCGTCGATGTTCGGCATCATCACGTCAAGGAGTATCAGATCTGGAAGCAACTCCCGGACTTGGCTCAGTGCATCCTCGCCATCAATGGCGACTGAAGTATCGTAGTCCAGGCTCGACAGCCTCGCTACGAGGATGTCGCGATTGTCCTTGTTGTCATCGACCACAAGAATGTGGGGGCGGTCTCGCATGAAAGTCATTTCGTCTCTTCGAGCCAGCGTCGCACAGTTGTCAGAAGCGCTCGCGGGCTAAAAGGTTTCGTCACGTAATCGTCACAACCCGCCGCTTTCGCCTTTTCGGCATCGCCGGCTAATGCATAGGACGTCACGACAACAATGGGGATCATTGCAGTGGAAGGCTCTTCCTTAATCCGCCGGGTGGCTTCGTAGCCATCCATATCCGGCATTTGAATGTCCATGAGTATCAGATCGGGCCGCTCGCTCAATGCAGACTTAACACCCTCAGCACCATTGGCGGCTTCAACAATTTCGTAACCTACATGGCCGAAAAGATCGCGAAGGATTGTGCGGTTATCTTCCTGGTCTTCGACAATGAGAATTTTTTTGCTCATGCTGCGGTCCTCGATTGAACGTGAACTGGCAGCGAGAAAGTGAATCGCGAACCCTGCCCAGGCTGGCTTTCGACCCAGATGCGGCCGCCGTGCATCTCGACGATCCGCTTGGATATGGCAAGGCCGAGACCTGTACCACCCTTCTTGCGCGTCGCCGAACTGTCGGCCTGGCGGAACTCCTCGAAGATCTTCTGTTGGTCAGCAATAGAGATGCCGGGTCCGGTATCGCTGACACAAACCTCGAAGGCCCCGTTGGCGGATTCCACGGAGATTTCAACTGAGCCAGCATCGGTGAATTTGATTGCATTGCCAACGAGGTTGAGCACGACTTGAGTAAGTCTCTGACCATCGCCGGTGCCAGAGGGTAGAGTTGGTGCGAGTTCCGCAGCAAGGGTGAGCTGTTTCTCGGCGGCGAGCGGTTCGGCGGTACTGATCACGGTCGTGACCACATCTTCCATGCGGTAATCACTGACGTTCAGCTCCAGCTGCCCGGCCTCGATTTTGGAAAGGTCAAGCACGTCGTTGATGAGGCCTAAGAGGTGTTTGCCGTTCGCCTGTATTCTGTCTACGACCTCTTGGATCTTCTCGGGAACTTCGCCATAGATTCCGTCTTGGATCAGTTCGGCAAAGCCGAGGATGGCGTTCATAGGTGTTCTGAGTTCGTGGCTCATGTTGGCAAGGAATTCGGATTTGTGCCGGCTCGCCTCTTCCAGAGCGCGGCTCTTTTCCTCGATTTCCTGAAATAATCGCGCATTGTTGACAGCCATGACCGACTGGTTGGCGAGTGTTTCCAACAATTCCTCAGTTGCTGCCGGAAATGCGCCTTTGCGCTTGCGTAAGAGGACGAGTCCACCGAGCAACGCTTCTTCCCGCAATAGAGGGACAGCAAGTATCGAGCGATAGTCCGCTGCAAGCATTTGTGCTCTGAAAATGTAGTCTGTCTCATTTGCCACATCAGCAACTTGAACAGGTCGTTTTTCGGCACCAGATCGGCCCACTATGCCATCCCCTAGGGCTATCGACTCGCGGCGCAGCAATGCCTCGACAGTGGGGTCCAGCTCGTGTGAAGCCGATAGCCGGAGATGGCCGCGCGCCTCTTCGAAACTGTAAAGAGCCCCGGCATTGGCGCCTGCCAATCCAGTCGCGTAGGCGATCACCCGCTCTAAAACGGTGTCAATGTCCAGCGACGAATTAGTTGCGGCGCTGAC
>JBPCWA010000065.1:0-17380 GCA_051009975.1 Hyphomicrobiaceae bacterium | reverse complement strand
TTGCAATCTTCCTTGATTTATTGGCACCTGTGCTGCAGGTGCTTGCCATTGATGACCAAGGTTTTGCCGCAGTTGCTTTGAACCGTTACTGAACCATGCTTTTAGTTTCTGTTAATCTTCACATGCGGCCCAAAGATAAACTGAGCTATGAATACCAGAAGATAATAAACTGTTTTAAAATACTTTTTTCACTCAAAAACCCTTCAGAAAATTTGCCATCTGCCCCTTCATCAGCACGCGTTGCTTTTGTCTGCAATGGCGACAGCCTCAATTTCCGACCAATGTCGCCATAATAAAATGCACAAAGGGAACACAGCCTCAGCAGTCGAGAAGGCTCGCTTCTACAAACCTCGAAGCTCGATCGGGATGAGACGGATCACGCGCAATGGCTTCGCGCAGAATAGCCAGAAATTCAAGGGTGCTTGGCCCTTAACCCGCAATCCATCATTGATTGCGCAGATTCGACAATCGACGCTCACTCAATGGCATGAGACAACACAGATTTGACTAGCAAGCAACACCACACACTGCATCGGTGACACTCGATTTACGATGCAGACAATTCGGGGAGCGTGCCAACGCAATCTGTTGCACAACTGGGCGCAAACGCGCGATAGTCATCGCTCAACGCGACACTAGACACTAGGGATTAGGCACCAGGACAAGGTATGATCTGAGATGAACGATACAGGTGATAAAAAGCAGGCACCTGCCGCATACGAGCACTTCGATGTCCTCATCGTCGGTGCGGGCATCTCTGGTATCGGCGGCGCCTACCATCTCAAGCAGCAATGCCCTGAGATAACCTTCGTCGTGCTTGAGACCTTCGAGACCTTTGGCGGAACCTGGTGGTCGCACCGCTATCCCGGCATCCGTTCCGATAGCGATCTTCATACCTTTGGCTATAGCTTCAAGCCATGGACCGGGCCGCCTATCGCCACTGCTGAGGAAATCTTGTCATATATGGGCGGGGTGATAGACGAAAACGACATTGCAAAACATGTTCGCTATCGTCACAGGATCGATAGCGCCTCGTGGTCATCTGCCGAAAACCTTTGGACGATTGCAGCCACGCGTCTAGAGACGAAAGAAGAGACGCGATTTACAGCCAACTTCTTGTACATGTGCCAAGGCTACTATCGACACCAGGAGGGCTACTGGCCAGTTTGGCCTGGCTTGGAGAAATACAAGGGCCGGCTCGTCCACTCGGAAGAGTGGGCGGACGAGATCGACTACTCTGACAAGCGTGTTCTGGTGATTGGTTCTGGGGCCAGTGCCGCGACCATCGTTCCAGCGATGTGCGATGCCGCGGCTCACGTCACAATGTTGCAGCGCTCTCCAACGTATTTCCGGGCTGGACGTAATTCTATCGAGATCGCTGATCATCTGCGCAAATTAGACGTCGACGAAAGCTGGATCCATGAGATCGCCAGGAAACAAATCTTATACGACCAAGCAGTTTTCACAGATCGTACATTCAATGAACCAGAAAAGGTGAAAGAGGAGTTACTTGCAGAAGTCAGCAACCACCTGGGGCCGGATTTCGACGTCGATACCCACTTTAGACCCAACTATCGGCCATGGCGTCAACGCCTCGCATTCATTCCAGATGCAGATCTCTTCAAGAGCATTGCTGCCGGCAGAGCGTCAGTGGTGACTGACAAGATCGAACGCTTCACTGAGACTGGTGTGCTTCTCAGATCTGGACAGACTTTGGACGCCGATCTGATAGTCGCAGCAACGGGCTTCAACATGAACGTGCTCGGAGACATCGACTTCGAAATTGACGGCACCCCCCTCGCCTTCCATGAGACCGTCACCTACCGTGGCATGATGTTCACCGGCTTACCCAATTTGGCCTGGGTGTTCGGTTATTTCCGAGCAAGTTGGACTTTGCGATCAGACCTTATCGCTAACTTCGTTTGTCGTCTTCTAACACATATGAAGACGAACGGCGCTCGGCGCGTTAAAATTGCGCTCAGGCCAGAAGACGAAGATATGCCGCTTCTTGATTGGATTGATCCTGATAACTTCAATCCAAACTATCTCGCACGTAGCATGGACATTCTGCCCAAGCGTGGCGCAAAGAGTGAATGGCAACACACCCAGGACTATTGGCGTGAAAAGGATGAGTTTCCCGCGATCGATCTGAGCGGCCCCGAGTTTGTCTATGGTGGATTTAGCGAAACCGTTGCTCAAGGCGAGGAGACATCTCACACGGTAGCCGCAGAATAGGCGCGATCATAGTAAGAAGAAGATTGAATTTGCACCTCCATTGGCTTTGCCGATGTTAGCCGCGCCAACGTGCATCGGACATCCATCCAATGCGCAAGTTCGCCAAATTCTGTGACGGGTCTTGACGTCGATCCAACTTAGATCTCTATTTGCTCCTTCGAATTTCGGCAGGCAGAGGAGATCAATCACCATGTCGATAAGTTGTGCGCACGAGCGCAGCCTCTTGAACCACGATGAGATCGAACTCGTCAGCCAGACACACCACCCATCCATTTACAACCTAAGTGTCGAGGAACTGGAAGAGAAGCGATCGCAGCTTAGGATGATGCGGGATAAGGAGCGCACACTGGCCCGACAAAAACAACGCGAAGTTCGCGGGAAGGCCGAACCTCGTGGCGGTAGCTATCCTGGAACCGCTTCCAAGCCTCAACACCGAAAACAAGCTTTCAGCGCAGCACTCAAACGGATAAACAAAGAGCTGAAGCGACAGCGCGCACTTGCTGCCAAATCCCAAAACATAGAGGCCGCACGCCGTGCCCTCAGCTTGCGCCGCAACGCCAACTTCGTGCATCATCCGCAAACAGACGCAGCACCCGATGAAGGCCCGCGAGTCATCGTGTCACAACGACGACGATGGAAAGTTCCACCCGCGAAGATCGGTAGCATTTCACAGGCCGTCAAAAAAGCACAAGCGATCCGCGACGATAGAGGTCAGGGCAACTAAACTGCGCCTGGAAATGAGACCGCCAGAGACAGCAGTCGTCGGATAGTAGGGTTGCCCAGCCGCTGGCTGCATGTCCTCCAACGCAATATTTGAATTGTCGGAAGACCGGCAAATTGAATGACAACTAACTGCGCGCGGTTACGCTACGTCATTTAGATAGTCATCGGCAACATAGCAATCAGCGGCGTAGCTATCAGTGACATAGCTATCAGTGATAATCAGCAGTGTCTGGCGCGACAGCATTGGTTTGCGAGTACTCAAGCACACTGTGCCACCATGACTGTGCCACCATAGTAGCCGGCGACCTCAATTCCGACATAGCCCGAGTGCCAGACGGCACCCTGATGCTCGGCAAACTTGCTGTCTGGTGCCATCCTCTCTCACTTTGCAAGCCGCAATAATCGAAAAACTTTCTTCGTGCGACCTTGCTTCCGGTCGTGGCCTCACACAATTCTGAGCGAAACCTCCTGTTCATTATGGATTTGAGAGCGACAGAGGAACCACGCTATCGTAGGGCAGACATCGCAGAGCAGACATGGTCGCGGGAGAACGCACGCGCACATTTGTTCTATCGCGCGTCCTTTCCATTGGCGGGTTATAGTGAGCATAGAGACAGCCCATGCCGGTTTGTGCCGGAGCAATAGTCGTTGTCGGCACGTCGGGGACGAGGAGATTTGGGATGGCTACACATCACGATGTGCATTCTCGGCCTGCCCCCAGAAGGCGAGATCAATCTACCATGACGAAGTCCAAGCAATCCTTTAGCGCCATGGTTGGTGACTACCCCATCACTCGAGCGCTTAAGCGCGGTGCGGTAACGTCACCGACAATAGAGTTACATTTTGCAGATGTCGCCCTCCCCCAGAAGGCGTTCAAACGGGTCGTACGCAACCTCGAGTTTGACGTCGCGGAGCTTGCAATAGTGACTTTCCTCATGGCAAAGGCGCGCGGTATAGCGCTTAGTTTGTTGCCAGTGACAATTACCGCGCGATTCCAGCATCCCTATCTCGTCTACAATCCAGCAGTTGGGCAATTGTCTCCAAAGGACCTTGAGGGCAGGCGCATAGCCATTCGCTCCTACACCGTAACGACGGTTACATGGCTGCGCGGCATGTTGGCTTACGACTATGGCGTTGATGTTGACAGGATAAAGTGGGTGACCTTCGAAGACGCGCACGTTGCAGGCTTCTCCGACCCGAAAGGCGTCGAGCGCGCTGCTCCTGGCACGGACATGATGGACCTTCTCCGGGCTGGCGAAGTTGACGCCGCCATCCTCGGAGCACCTTTGGGCAGTCCAGAGTTTGCAACATTGTTTCCCGATCCAGTCCTCGCGTCCAGACAGTGGCACAACGAGCATCAAGCCATCCAGATCAATCATATCATGGTCGTCCAGGACGCAATTGCCCATTCAAATCCCAAAGCGGTCAAAGAGATCTACCGCATGCTTCTCGACAGCAAAGAAGCTAGCAGCGCAGGTGGAAGGCAAACGCGAGATATGAACCCATTTGGACTATCGAAGAACCGAAAAAATCTCGAAATCGCAGTGGAATATGTCTACAAACTTGGACTCATACCGTTTCAGTACAGTGTGGATGATCTCGTCCATGAAGCGTTGCGAGATCTGTAGCAGTGAGCACGTTGTTCGCTTAACTCAACGAGCCCACTGGTCAGAGCCGCAACGACAACAGACAATCACCAAAGCGACATCGCGTATTCAGCGCTGTCCTATCCAAACTAGAGCGGCGCCCGGCAAATGATCGCGGCCGGGCAATGAAGCACGCTGGTTGCAAACTCTTGACTTCAATGCTCTTGTCGCTCGAACTGTTCGGATAAATTGGCACGACGCTACGCTGCACTTGATCGCTCCAATCAAAAATTGTTTCACTGTATTGTTTGGTATGGCGTCAGCCCTATTATGCAGCACCCTCGCCATAGCGCTTGCAGTTGATACCCTACTCATCCGCCAAAAAGCTCGAGAATACAATTACACAAGAGGTACGCCCTGCTATATCTACTGAAAAGTGCGATGTCTGGCCCTGAAAGGACTTGCCAGGCGGCGCCGCACAAGGCGAAGCGTCTTTCACTTCCAGAGCAACGAGTACGCTGAATGACAGAAAAAACGATCCGAGTCGGATTGATTGGCGCAGGTACCAACACGCGATTGAAGCACATTCCAGGATTTCAATTACAATCGAACGTGAAGATTGTCGCCGTCGCAAATCGGACAACACAGTCGGCCCAGAAAGTTGCGAACGAATTTGCTATTCCAACGGTGCATAGAAACTGGCAAACGCTACTCAAGGACGACAGCATTGACGCAGTGTGTATCGGCACTTGGCCCTATATGCACGCACCCATAACAATTGCAGCACTCGAAACAGGCAAGCACGTCCTGTGCGAAGCCCGTATGGCCATGAGTGATTGCGAAGCTCATGCAATGTTGGATGCCGCTCGCCGTCACCCTGGCCAGACAGCCCAGATAGTGCCCGCGCCTCACACGCTAGCCTTTGACCGCACCATCATCGAATGGATCGCCGATGGAAAATTAGGAGAACTGATCGCCGTCGACGCCCGCATCGCTGCGGCTCGGCGTTATCCCGACTATGCAGGCAGGCAGCACTGGCGGCAGAACCGTGAGTTTTCAGGCCACAACATCATGAACATGGGAATTTGGTACGAGGCAATGATGCGTTGGGTTGGGCCGGCAAAGACCGTCATGGCCGTAGGCCAGAACGTTGTACGTCACCGCCCAAACGATGTTGGCAGGCGCGTTGCCATGGAAATACCAGACCATATCGATGTCATTGGAACGATGGCACAAGGTGGTCAAATGCGCTTCAACGTTTCTGCCGTGCTTGGACACGTGCGCGATAACGTTGACATCAATATTTTCGGGACAGATGGCACAATCCGACTCCACGAACCAGCAAATGACACGATGACCCTTTACACAGGCACCCGTGGCGACGAAGAACTCACTGAGACTACGGTGGACGCTGCAAAACGCGGCAAATGGCGGGTCGAAGAAGAATTTGTCAATGCGATACGCGGCATGGGACCCGTCACTCATACTGATTTTGAGACCGGACTTCGATATATGGAATGGACAACTGCGGTGAACACATCACTTCGCCATGGTCGCGTCGTGGCACTGCCATAGCGGAATGAATCACAGTCACTCTATTGCCTGAAGCAGCTGACACACCGCTCCGATTCCTTAGGAGAAGCCCGTAACCGGTCCTTTCTCCAGAGAGTTTTTGGTCATAAATCCTAGACGCTATAGCCTCAAGAATGAGCTCCGAAGAAGGCATAATGATTAAGTTGAGAGATTGCCCTATATCAATGTATCTCGTAATACTCATGCATGGCGACCGTGGTGGCAAAGGTCGTTGCGAATTTGAAGCCGACCCGGGCCTCATTCAACACTCACCGCCATTTGAAAATTATTGGTTCGCAGAATAGACCTTCCAAGAGTCGGCCCAAGAATTGCGGTACTACCTCAGCCACGCGCCAACCCTGAAATCTTGAGCGCAAATGCATACTCCAGGGCAACCTCGCGTAGTGCTTCGAAACGACCTGAAGCGCCTCCGTGCCCCGCGTCCATGTTGGTTTTCAATAGTATGAGGTTGTCGCTGGTGTTGCACACACGCAATTTTGCAACCCACTTCGCCGGTTCCCAATAGGTGACCCGCGGATCAGATATCCCGGCCAAAGCAAGAATGTGCGGATATGCACGCGCCGACACGTTGTCGTAAGGTGAATAGGCCTGAATTGTCTTGAAATCTTCCAGTGAAGAAATCGGGTTCCCCCACTCGGGCCACTCCATCGGAGTCAACGGCAGCGTCTCGTCAAGAATTGTATTGAGGGTGTCGACGAACGGCACATTCGCGACGATTCCAAGAAACAACTCAGGCGCCATGTTAGCAACAGCCCCAACAAGCAGTCCTCCTGCCGAACCGCCACTCGCTACGATTCGCCCTGGTCCCGCGTATCCCTCGTGCGATAGGTACTTCGCACAATCGATAAAATCGGTGAACGTATTCTGTTTCTTGGCACGCTTGCCATCGCTATACCAGTGAAAGCCCATGTCCTTACCCCCACGGACGTGAGCTAGGGCAAATACAAATCCACGGTCAACCAAACTGAGGCGAGTGGTTGAGAAGCTCGCTGGTATAGAAATTCCGTAGCTGCCATAACCATAAAGACAAAGTGGTGCCGTACCATCCAACGGTGTGTCTTTGTGGTAGAGGACAGAGATGGGGACTATCGCACCATCGCGTGCCTCCGCAAACAAGCGGTCTGTTACATAATTGGAGGGCTCGTGACCACTTGGCACCTCTTGCGTTTTGCGCAGGATGCGATCGCGTGTCTCCATATCGTAGTCGAACACCTGTGCCGGCGTTGTCATTGACGCATACGAAAATCGGATCGTCGTCGTGTCGTACTCATACCCTGGCGAAATTCCTAGTGAGTAGGCCTTTTCATCGAAAGCGATCTCGTGTTCGACTTGATCGCTTAACCGCCGGATTACAACCCGTGGCAGTGATCGGGCACGTTCCATTCGCACCATGTGGTTCTTGAAGAGCGTTAGGCCCAGAATAAGTGTCCCTTTTTGGTGTGGTATGCACTCGGCCCAATTCTCTTCGCCTGGGGATGAAACGCTTGCAGTACAAACCCTAAAATCTTCAGCACCGCCAGAGTTCGTCAAAATGTAAAACTTGTCGCCATGGTGATCGATAGAATACTCACGTTGGCTTCTGCGCGGTGCAATCATCTTTGGAGTCGCACCGGGATCATGAGCATCCAGCACATATACCTCGTTGGTCTCGTGATCGCTGGCGTCAAAAATGATGAAGTCACCGGATTGTGTTTCGCCAATGCCGACACCGAACCCCGGATCTCGCTCCTCGTAGATCAAGACATCATCTTGAACCGATGAGCCAATCGTGTGGCGAAAGACCTGCAAGGGTCGGTGATTGGCGTCGAGACGTTGATAGTAGAACGTCCGACTGTCGCGCACCCAAACTGCACCTCCTGCCGTGTCCGGTATTGTATCGCTTAGGTCGCTGCCCGTTTCGAGATCCCGAATGCGAAGCGTGAAATACTCTGATCCGTTCTGATCTACGCCATAAACCATCAAGCTGTGATCAGGGCTGTGAGATGCCCCACCCAACTGCCAATAGGCTGCATCCTCTGCTTCCCGGTTTCCATCAATCAGAATGAATTCTTGTCCCCCAGAACGAGGCTTGCGGCACAAGAGTGGATATTGGCCACCCGTGACAAAACTTGTGTAGTAGGACCATGCTCCATCAGGAGCGGGCACGGAACTATCGTCCTCCTTTATCCGCGCCTTCATTTCTTGAAAAAGAGCTTCCTGCAGCGCCTCGGTATCCGCCAATGTAGCTTCGGCATAAGCATTTTCGGCCTCAAGGTAAGCGCGAATATCAGTCGGAAGCGTCGCTGGGTCACGCATCGCTTCCTGCCAGTTCGCCGCCCGCATCCAATGATAGTCATCATTCAAGGCGATGCCATGCCAATGGCTGGTCACCGTCACTTTCTTGGCAATCGGGGCAGACATTCAAGCCTCCTTCCAAGTCATCATCAATAGCGTTGACAGCACCGTCCCCTTAGCAGGCCTACCGAGACGTATGTCGCGCACAGCATATCGGGTGGCCAACAATTAGGTATCGTCGCTCTCAAAATCCAACACGACGCCGTTGATGCAATAGCGCTGACCAGTCGGTGCCGGGCCGTCTGGAAAAACATGGCCCAGATGAGACTCGCAACGCGCGCAGCGTACTTCAGTTCGTCTCATAAACAACGAGCGGTCATCATGCTCTGTAACAGCATGCTCGTTAGCGGCTTTCGTATAACTCGGCCAACCCGTACCAGATTCGAACTTGTCATCTGATTTGAAGAGTGAAGCACCGCAAGCCACACACTTAAACATTCCTGCTCGCTTTTCATTGTTGAGCGGGCTCGTAAATGCGCGTTCGGTCCCGTGCCGGCGCGCGACTCTGTACTGCTCGGGAGTCAGCTGCGCCTGCCACTCGGCATCGGACTTCTTAACTTGGGTTGTGACATCGATCGCAACGTCGGTTGCGACGTCATTCGCCAGCTTGTCGGTTTGATCCATCGCTCTAGCCTCAAGGGTTCTATCAGACGGCGCCTTGGAAGGTCGCGACTAGCAACTAAGGCCCCATGTGTGGTGCGTGACTTACGATTGGAAATAAAAGAGTATTAGATATCCCCCAAGCATTACCGTCGCCCAAAACACCATCGTTCCAGTCGGCCACGTCCTTCCAAGAAGTCCGTCTGCCGAATGATGCCGATTGAGAAGACGCTCGAGCTGATGTCCCATGTCCGCAACCGCAGACGAAACAGACTTCCACGCCTCAGTCGCGAGCAGCATCGTTGTAGCGGCTACATTGTAGCCCAATTTGCGATAAAACCAGTCAAAGTCGAGATTTGTCGATCGTAATTCCGGCGGGTAGACACCTGTGCGCATGAGGAATGTGAACGCGAGCGCAGAGAAGATCAAGAGCTGCAATTGTGTCAGGACGTGCGCGGCCGTGTACGGCACGTATTTTACCTTGTAGGGCAATAGGGAGTAGAGAAGGTCCGGATAGACCCCAATGCCAATGCAGAGCGCTGCAGCAGCACCCATCGCTATCAACATATTCATCGGCGCTTCATCACAACGCTTGCCGCTGTCATGCGCGAAGAATGCAAAATATGGAATCTTTATTCCGGAATGGTGAAACACGCCGGCACTAGCGAACAAAAGAATAAGCCACGTCCAAAAGTATCCCTCCTTCATGGCTGCGGTCATAATGAGTGATTTACTGACAAAGCCTGAAAATAAGGGGAACGCGGAAATCGACGCGGCACCCACAATGCAGAATCCAGTTGTCCATGGCATAGAACGATAAAGCCCACCCAGTTCTGAGCCCTTAACAGTGCCCACTCGAAACAGCACCGCGCCCATGGACATGAATAACAGCGCTTTGTAGATGATATGGCAGAATGCGTGGGCCGCCGCGCCATTGATTGCCAATTCAGTCCCAATGCCGATGCCGACGACCATGAAGCCAAGTTGGTTATTTAGGGAATAGGCGAGAACGCGGCGTAGATCATTTTCAATGACGGCATAGAAAATCGGAAATGCCGTCATTGTTGCGCCGATTGGAACGAGAATTTCCGTACCTGCGTAACCGCGCGCAAGTGCATAAACGGCCAGCTTTGTCGTGAACGCAGACAGCATCACAGTGCCAGTCACCGTCGCTTCTGGATATGAGTCCTGGAGCCAGTTGTGCAGCAGTGGGAAAGCGCATTTTATTCCGAACGCGACAAGAATGATCTGACCGGCAGGAGAATCTATACCAATGGCGTTAAACGCGATCCCGCCCGTTTCTCGGTAGTACATTAAGATGCCGGCAAGCAGAACCACGCCCGAACCAATTTGAATAATCAGGTAGCGATGTCCCGCATAGTAGGCGGTCTCTGTTCGTGAGGCCCAGATCAAAAAGACGGACGCGATCGCTGTTAGTTCCCAAAAAATAAACAGGGTAACCAAGTCGCCCGCAAAGGCTGCGCCGATGGCACTACCGGCATAGATCAATCCTGCAGTGTGTTGCACCCAATCGCCAACATGGAGGGCGTAGATAACCCCCAAGAATGTCGCAATGATGAATATGTAGCCGAAAATACGACTAAGCGCGTCAACACGAAGCGTCACCAGTGTCACATCGAACAATTGGATCTGCCCCAGCTCGCCATCCGGCAAACTTAGCACATGCATGAACGCCACAATTGGCAGAGCCAACATGTACGGGCCACGCGCAATTCGCGGCAGAATTGGGATCAGCAGAGCGCCGACAATTAGTATAATGCCGGGATTGAGATCAGCGATCATAGTAGTCCTCAGGACGCATCAACACAGTGCGCATTACTTTTGCAACGAGCACAAGGCCGACGCATGCAATCAAGCCGTACCAGGCATAGAACCCCCAGAGATGCTCAATTTCAAAGTAACCGTCCTTCGTCACGAACGGATCGACAATCACAAGGAAAGCGCAGATGCCATAGAGCCCATAGCAAATACGATCAACGTTCTTGGGGTCGTCAATCCAGGTGCGCTCCTCCGGCGGTGTTTCGAAGTGTCCGCCGTGATGCTTACCTTGTTCAGTCTCGGCCATCCTTTGGGCCTCCCTCGACGGTTCCACCGATGTCCACTGCAGCCTGGGCCGCATCGGTCGATTCAGCCGACCTCAAGTCGATCAATGATGCAATCTCATAGACGCTGTCGGCATAAAAAAACAGGACGAGACATCCGAGCGCCGTGATGCAAATCGGAAGCACACACGCGATCGGAGCCTCTGCCATCCTGACTTTTGTACCGGGTGCAACGCCTGGCAACGGCCTAAAAAAAGCCCTCGAAACGATAGGCAAGAGATACGCAACATTGAGAAGCGATGACAACATGAAGACCCAGACAGCGAATTGATAACCCGCATCCAAAGCGCCAAGCGCGAGAAACCACTTACTCCATGTGCCGCCAAATGGCGGGAGCCCGATGATACTGAGCGAGGCAATGAAAAACGCAAACATTGTCACCGGCATCAAACGCCCGATACCATCAAGTTCATCAATTTCGGTTTTGTGATGCGCCACGTAGATAGCGCCGGCACAGAAGAACAGCGTGATCTTGCCCACCGCATGCATCACAATGTGCATCGCACCGCCCGTCACGCTCGCTGTTGTTGCAAGTGCAGCACCCAAGACGATGTAGGCGAGTTGACTGACCGTCGAGTAGGCAAGGCGTGCCTTCAAATTTCTCTGATTGAGCGCAACCAAAGAAGCTGTGATTAGACAAAAGGATGCAAAGTAGATGAGCCACTCAGCTTGCCCGCTCGCCGCCAAATGATCGATCCCAAAGATATAGACGACGACCTTTAAGACGGTAAAAACACCGGCCTTGACAACCGCGACCGCGTGTAGAAGCGCGCTAACAGGCGTAGGTGCGACCATAGCAGAAGGTAACCAGAAGTGGAACGGCATCAATGCCGCCTTGCCAATTCCGAACGCGAACAGAGCAAGGAGCAACGCCAGCGAAGCTCCGGCGATTTTCCCGTCGAGAACACCTCCGGGAGTAAATTCGAGGGTACCTGAGACGCCGTACGTAATGATGATGGCGGGCAGAAGTAACATCATCGATGTCCCCAATAGCAGCATCAGGTAGGTGCGAGCGCCGTTCCGCGCTTCGTCGTTTCCCTTATGCGCTACCAGCGGATAGGTCGACAGGGTCAGAACCTCGTAGAATATGAAGAGCGTAAATAGGTTCTTTGCGAACGCAAGGCCAATCGTGCTTGATATTGCGACCGCAAAACAAACAAAGAACGAGGATTGGCGCGGTTCGTTATGCCCCCGCATATAACCGATAGAGTAAATCGAGTTTACAATCCAAAGGGTTGACGCTACGAGCGCGAACATCATACCGAGCGGTTCCACCTTGAAGGCGATTCCGAGACCAGGAACGATTTCCACGTTGAGTGCCTCGGGTCGTCCACCCGCCATGACGGTCGGCGTCAACTCCAGCACAATTGCCCACAACGCCACGGCTGCGACGAGCGTCACAGATTCCCGCAAATTGGGTGAGCGATGGAAGATCGGAATGGCGAGCGCCGCGATGGCTGGGATCAGGACGGCGAGAACAATCAACTCTGAGGGTTGGAGACCGGTCATTGCTTCAACCCTTCGAGAAGCTGGGCCGCCGCCTTACCAGCGATGTCGCCGGACCAAGTTGTGTCAAGTCCGAAATAAAGCGTTGCAGCGGCGAGCACCAGGATAGGAACCAGCATGCTCAACGGCGGTTCTGAAGCTTTTTGGCAGTGTGTGCTAACAGGCCGAAAGTAAGCCACTTCGACCACCCGGCCGATATAGATGATTGAGATAACGGAACTGGCGACGATCAAGAAGACGACCGGCCACCAACCCTGCTCAATCGCCCCTACGCCCAGGTACCACTTAGAGACAAATCCTGCCGTTCCGGGTACGCCTACGATACTCAGGCCGCCAATGACGAAGGCAGCCATGGTAACTGGCATTTTGTGCGCGAGACCGTCGAGGTTGCTTAGTCGGCTAGTACCCAGTCGATAAACGACAGCTCCTATTGCGGCAAACAAAGTTGCCTTCATCACGGCATGATTCAAAATGTGGACAATCGATCCCGTTAGACCAGCCTGATTGGCGAGGGCTATTCCGAGCGTAATGTATCCAATTTGCGCCACCGACGAGTAGGCCAGCATGCGCTCAATGCTATCCTCATAAATTGCTAGAATCGAAGCAATGAACATAGCCGCGAGCGACAGGGCAAGGAGCACATCCGTGACAGGAAGCTGTGTAACAGTAATGGCGGCTCCGAACACGGAAAAGTAGAGCCGCAGCAAAATATAGACCGCAACCTTTGTTGCCGTAGCGGCAAGAAATATGGTCGCGAAGGATGGCGCAAACGCGTAGGCGTTTGGCAGCCAGACATGCAGCGGAAATAGAGCAAGCTTGAGGCTAATGCCAACCAGAATGAATGCGAGTGCAGCCATTATTGGGCGGTATTGGTCATGAAACGCGGGACCTATTCGCTCTGCAACATCGACCAGATTGAGGCTACCGGTTACGATGTAAAGGAGACCGACGCCTAACACGTAAAGCGTTGCCCCGATTGTGCCCATTATTAGGTACTGATAGGCAGACAGCAGCGCCCTTTTTGCACGTCCCATTGCGATCAAGACGTAGGTTGCTAAAGACGATATCTCCATGAAGACAAAAATGTTAAAGGCATCGCCGCTCACCGCCATTCCGAGCAAGCCTGTCAGACACAGGAGATAGATGCAATAGAACCACGGCTGATTGTCTGCTTCGACGTCCTGCTCGACGGACCGCAATGCATAGGGCATCACGATTGCGCCGACACATGACACCAACAACAGAATAAATGCGTTAACCAAGTCGACCCGGTATTCAATACCGAAAGGCGGCTCCCAGCCGCCAAGCCAGTAAGAAACCGTCCCGGTGTGCAGCACTTTTACAAGCAGCATGGCCGAAAAAATCGGCAATAGCCATGCTACGATCAGCGACAAGAACCAAGCTGCACGACTGCTACGCAGGACAGCGACGATTGTCGAGGCGAGCAATGGCGTAACGACAATTGCAGCCGGCAGATGCTCGCTCAGCACGAAATACCCCGTTGCTGCATTCATAGATCGTCGTCTCCGTCGAAGATCTCATCCTCCTCTATGGTGCCAAAAGCCTCATGGATACGTGCGACGAGAGCCAAGCCCAAGGCCAAAGTGGCCACTCCGACCACGATAGCTGTCAGAATTAGGACATGCGGCAGCGGGTTCGAATAGACAGTATGGACCTTGTCGAGGATAGGCGGGGTACCGCCAACAATCTTGCCGGGGGAGATGTAAAGCAGATAAACCGAAGTTTGAAACAAGGACAGGCCGACGAGCTTTTTCACCATATTGCCGCGGGCGGTTACGATGTAGAGGCCAGAAATCACGAGGAACATGGTTATCGCGTAGTTGTAGTGGGGCGCCACCGCATCGAGGATCTGCATTACCTTCCCCTTTCTACGAAGGCATAAAAGATCGCTGTCATCGTTCCGGCGACTGTGATGATCACGCCGGCTTCCACAAGCAAGATGCCGAGATGGTGACTGTGTTTGATATCGTGGCCGAGGCCTGTGTAATCCATATAGTTCAAGCCGTATAAAAACGATATCGCCCCCGTACCTGCATAGACAAACACGCCGAGCGGAACCATGAACGCAACCAACCACTGCGGAACGACGCGTTGCGCTGCGTCGACTCCAAATATGATCGAATAGAGAATAACGGCACCGGCCAAAATGACCCCTGCCTGGAAGCCTCCGCCCGGTCCGTAGTCTCCGTGAAAGTGGACGTAAAAGGCGAAGACCAGGATAAAGGGAATGATGAGTTTGGTTGAAACACGGAGGATGACGTCCAGTCTCATGACCTATCCTCCTTGCCGCGTGCTCCAGATTTCTTGGACTTGCGCAGGAGCAACATTATGCCGATCCCGGCCGTAAAGATCACGGCTGTTTCGCCCATCGTGTCAAAGCTTCGATAGTCGGCCAGGACAGTTGTGACGACATTGGGAACGCCAAGTGTCTTGTAACTGTTCTCGAGATAATAGGGAGCTACATGGATGTGAATTGGCGCATCCGGGATTCCAAAGGCGGGAAGACCATAAGTGCCCCAAACCAACATCACGCCGGTCGCCAAGCTAACGAAAATGGGAATAACCATTGGGCGCGCTGGCCTCATTTCCATCGAGCCAGTCAGATACAGAGTGCCAATTAGAAAAACTGTAGAGACCCCTGCACCTACCGCGGCCTCTGTCATTGCCACGTCCAGCGCATCGAGGACCATCATGACGCTCGCCATTAAGAAGCTATAGATGCCAAACAGCACGACGACTGCGAATAGGCTGCGCTGCTGAACGATTGCTATTGTTGTCGCCGCCAGAAGCGTGAGCAAAGCCATGTTGATGTATGATTCCATCAGCCGTCTTTACTCCGTTTCCGCTGATCGATCCGACGCATTTTCTGATGACGAAGTCTTTGCCGTTAACGGGTCGCTTGCCGACGTCGAGGCAGTCGATTGCGTACCATCGGCCTTTGCGTCGTGGGCCTTTGGATCGCCGGTCAGCGCGTCTCGGCGATCCTCGGATAGAATGGGTTCGACACCAGCCTGCAGTGCGGCCTGGGCTAGAGCGTGTGTTGCCACAGGGGCTGTCATGAAAAACACAAACAGCAAAAAGAGAAGCTTGAGGGTAACCAAGTCAAATCCTACCCGAAGCATTAACCCCACCAACAGTAGTCCGCCACCGGCCGTTTCGATGACACTGGCGGCGTGCATGCGCGTAAAGACGTCCGGCATCCGGACCAAACCGACCGCTCCAACCAACACAAAAAATCCACCTGAAACAATGAGAAAACCGCTGAGCACAGCGAGCGGAAATTCTATCATTCTCTCCTCTCTTCGTCCGAGTCGTGCGCCAAATCACCGTGTCGGAAATACTTCAGGATCGCGAGCGTCGCGATCAGGTTGAGCAGCGCGTAAGTCAACGCAATGTCGATCCATTCGGGCCGATCCGCGAGAAACCCAACAAGGATGAGCAATAGTATTGCAAGTGTTCCAACCGTATTACCCGCAAGAACGCGATCAAAAACCGTCGGCCCGCGCACCGCCCGCAGGACAGCGAGCGCCAATGCGACGATTACTGCAACTGTTGCTGTCGTCAACATACTAGGATGAGCCCTCAAAAAAATTGACCATGGCATTCATTTCGCCGGACTCGAGATCGATCGCCCCTTGGCGCTCTATGGCATGGACTATCAACTCATCCTCTGAAACTTCCGTTGTTATCGTTCCAGGCGTCAACGTGATGGAATTGGCATAGGTTGCAAGACCAACAGCCGTCGTCTGACCAGCTCGGACACGCGTGAGCGTCGGACTGATGGGCAGACGTGGATCGATGATGATAAGGGTGACAGTCCAAGCAGACTTCAATATTTCGAGTGCCAGCCACGGCCAATATAGGACCGCTCTTGGTAGCAAATGGACGGCATGTCCCTCCGCATCGACTGCACTCATGCGTGACGCGACCAGCGCACTTCCCACCGAAACGATGACACCAATGGTCACTAGAAACGCCGAATCCTGGCCCGAAAGACCGAGCCAGAAAAGCAGAAGGAAAGCTGAGAGCGAGAGCGTGCGTAGCATAAGTGCAACTGAATGTCAGAGCGTGACGGAATGATGGATCGGACCGCGACTGTATCGTTGTTGCCAGCAAGACCCGACAGCAACCCGATCCGACAGACAATGACCAATGCCATGTCCGCGGTCTAATACCCGGATAATTATCGATCGTGTCAAGTCTCTAGATGGCAAACCCCGGACAGGATCGAATTTGTAGGGCATCTGCTGCTGAATTTTTGGACCGTCAACCCAACGCCTGAGACGGTACGCTCAATCTATTGGTTGGATAAAGTCGCTTGAGTGGCGCTTGCAGCATGTGACGGCGCGGGAGTCTCGTTCCCACTGATACCGGGTGTTCTGGTTGATGCCGGTGGCTTCTGATACATTTTGGGACCCAATGTTGCTCTGGCATGATGCACGAGGTGGTCATCTCGCTACATTCCCCTCAGGCGATGCGAGACCTCGCAGTTGGCCGAACAGTTGGCCGCAAACCCGAAGTCGCCCACAAACTCAAACGAGCCACAAGCGACCCGCAAGCGACCCGCAAGCGATGTCTTATTGCAGTATCCGTAGACTATCGTCCAGTGGTTTATTATGAGTGGTTCTTGTTGAGCGCAAAGTTGACGAAATATTCGCG
>JBPCWA010000064.1:0-30879 GCA_051009975.1 Hyphomicrobiaceae bacterium | reverse complement strand
GCAAAGGGTTCAACCAGCGATTATTGAGGTCCTTGGATTTCTCGGCGCGAACACTGCGAAGGCTTTTCATGGCAGCGGATTTTCAGTAGCGGCTGACGGCCTTTTTGTGACAAACTATCATGTTGTGGCACAGAAGGTGCAGTATCCTGATAAGTATCGATTGGCCTTTCGGTCGCCGGACGGAAGGACCGGAAAGCTTAATGTATTAGCAGTAGATATCAGGAGGGACTTGGCGATTGTGCGTGCAGTCGCGCACTCACCCAAACCGCTGCGAATCTCAGATGAATTGCCAGCAAAGGGCGAAAGGGCCTACGCGGTTGGCTACCCATTAAGTGTCGGATTGACCATCACGGAAGGCGTGTCCAATGGTCGTGTAAAAGATACTTTTGGACCGCGGATGCACTATTCGGGCGCCATTAATTTAGGAATGTCTGGCGGGCCGACTCTGAACAGCGAAGGCGCAGTGATCGGTGTCAATGTGTCGAGCTACATGTTTGGTCAGTTGTTGAGCTTTATCGTACCGGCGCACCATGCGCGGACGCTTCGCGCGAAAGCGTTGCAATCAGGTGATTCAATCACGCCGAAAAGTCTGCAAAAAGAAGTAATTGAACAGATGCAGGCTCACTCGAAGCAACTTCTCAAGGTGCTAGCTGGACCTCTACCAACCCAGGTTCTCTCTGGGTACAGACTACCAGCCAAGTTGGCACCGTTTTTCGATTGTGCTGCCTCCGGGGACCTGTCCCCTGACGAGCCCGTGCAGTACACGCGGGTGGCCTGCTCGGCAAGCTCTGGACTTTACCTGCAAGATGGGTTGTCGAGCGGCAACATTGACTATGTCCACACAGTGTTGACGACCAACAAACTAGGTGCCTGGCGTTTTGCCTACAAACTATCATCTTTGACTAATGCTTCAGGGGCGTACGGCCAGCGTAAGTTTGTTGGCCCTTTTGCCTGTTATGACAAAACGGTCGCCTTGACCGGCTTCGACGCCGACATCGTCATTTGCACGCGATCCTACCGCAATTTCGAAGGACTTTATGATTTTACTGTTCGTGTGAGCAGCCTCAACGGCGAGCATCATGGATTCGCGAGCCACTTAGATCTCTACGGAATGTCGTTCTATGCCGGCGCAAATTTGGTTGAGCGCTACATAGGTGCGATGGAGTGGGACGGGTGAGTAGCGATGTCATCCTTGTTGAATGTTTCGATGAGCATGGGCGGATGGTTGCGCGAGAGCGATTTTCCGTCAAGAACGGTGATTCTAAGATCACGATCGGTCGATGTGTCAGCGCCGACGTTTCGGTCGACGATGGCCATATCGCCGAAAAGCATGTCAGCCTCGAACTGACGTCGGGTGGTCGAATAGTCATAAGCGATCTTGGCTCACTCAATGGCATTCTAATCAATGGGAAGCGTCAGGAACGGGTGCAAAATGTACCGCTTCCGAATGACCGATTCCAGATCGGCCGGACGCAAATCCGAGTTCGTACGTCCCTCGACAAACTCATGCCTGAGCGACCTCTGGTCTTGCAGAGGCCCGCAAACATCTATGCATTGATATGGATAGCCGGCCTCGGGGCTGCTGCATCGATCAGCGAGAATGCCTACGCCAATTGGTTGCAGGCACCTTCCGATCTGGTCGCTGATTTTGTATCGTCGACGGTGATTGCCATATTTGCGGTTGCCGCGTGGGTCGCAATCTGGGCTTTGCTGTCTCGCGTCATGCTCGGCGAGTGGCGTTGGATAGAACACGCCGCAATCGTGTTGGGCGTACTCGCTGTCTATCTGTTCGGCAAGCATTTGACCCAATTGTTGTGGTTTATGTATGGACTGCCTGCGTGGCGGGGCGGTTCGGTATGGTTCATTGCCTTCTTCTTGGCACTCATACTTTTCGGCCATGTCAGACTGGCTTCAAGGGCATCGACCCGCCTGGCTGCCGCAATCGCTGTAGCGATTCCTCTTTTTTGTGCGAGTACCATGCAATGGATGGTGAACCGATCTGCCAGACAAGACGTCAATGCTATTGCAGCCTATCTCCGCATTTTTCCGCCAATTTATCGCGTGCAGAAGGCCATGCCCGCGGATCTCTTCTTCAATCGTATAGAAAGATTGCGCGCGGTCGCCGACCGCAAGAGAGACGAATTGCCCGCCGTTGACAACGGATATCAGTGGGGGCTGCCCAGCCTCAGCCTTATGGTCTTTTTCCCGGCGAGGGCTGACGACACGCCATTGAGGTCTTCAACGGAACAGGCTACCGAGAAGAACTCGGAACCAATTCTCGTTCCGCGCTAGCCAAGCGTACTATTAGCTCTCAAATATTTTTCCAAGCAACGGCCTCTAGACGGTGCCAGCCGCACGTAGGGCAGCGACTTCCTCGTCGGTTCTTTCCAGCACGTCGCGGAGTATGTCATTGGTGTGTTGACCCAATAGAGGTGGTGCGTGGCGATAAGAGACGGGCGTCTGTGACATCTTCATTGGGCTTGCTACAAGGGAAATGGGGCGGTCGCCGGTTGCCGGGTGTTCCATTTCTATACGCATTCCGCGCGCCTTTACTTGCGGATCTGCGAATGTCTGCTCGAGGTTGTTTATGGGACCGCACGAAATTCCATGCTCCTCGAGTTTTTCCAACCAGTACTGGGCCGGTCGAGATTCAAAGATTGGATTGAGGACGTCTACAAGCTCGACACGATGAGCAAGCCTCTGTTTGTTTACGCTGAACCTTGGATCCTGCGGAATATCTGGCCGGTCCATGATGGCGCACAGGCGCTGGAACTGTGGTTCACTTCCACACGCAACAATTATGTTGCCGTCACGAGTCGGAAAGACTTGATAGGGCGCGATGTTGGGATGCTCATTTCCAAGACGAGGCGGAATTTCTGCGCTGGATAGGTAGTTGAGTGCTTGATTGGACATCATCGCAACTGTTGTGTCGAGCATGCCAATGTCAATTGCTTGTCCCTGACCCGTTAGCTCTCGGTGGCGCAATGCGGCGTTGATCGATACGGCAGCGTACATGCCCGCCATCAAGTCTGAGATTGGTACGCCGCACTTTTGAGGTTCACCATCAGCGGCGCCGGTAACCGACATCATGCCGCCCATGCCTTGCATTAGAACATCGTAACCTGGACGTTCGGCGTAGGGCCCCGTGTGGCCGAATCCGGTAATTGAACAATATACCAATCCTGGATTGTCAGATTTGACGTCATCGTAGGCGAGGCCATATTTTGCGAGACCACCAAACTTAAAGTTCTCGACCACGACATCGGACTTCCCGATAAGTTCGCGTAGAAGTCTCTGCCCCTCGAGGGACCGGATGTCGATTGTTGCAGAGCGCTTATTTCTATTGGCGCACGAGAAATATGCAGACTCGGCCGTAGCTTCGCCCTCTCCATCGTGCCAAAATGGAGGACCCCAACGCCGCGTATCGTCACCCGACTTCGGCATCTCGATCTTAATCACATCTGCACCGAGATCTCCCAAGATCTGGGTGCACGTTGGTCCGGCGAGAATGCGTGTCAAGTCTACGACACGAATGCCATCAAGCGGTCCAGACATACTTTGTTGCTCCAAATTTCTCGAAATTGATCCAAGTCTGTGAACTTTTCAGGAGACATTTTCCAGGTTCCTCTGAGGCGCAGCCTGCAGTACACCCGTCAAGGGCGCCTAGGAAGTCTTGGAATTTGCGATATCTTGTTGATTGTAGCGCCGAATTCACAACTTAGCTAGGCGTGGCGTCGACAAGGATGTAGTGACGTGATCGACAAGCCGATCGGTCTTGCGACGTTCACAGGCAATGTGCTGATCAAGCAGTGCGCAATGTTGTGGACGACACGTATTCAGCTATCGTGCACCGAGCGGATTCCGATTTTGGGGAGTGAGCTGATGGTTGTGATGTCGCTGAGAGGGCAGCAGGACGAAAAGACCGTCCGCCGTATGCCGGACGAGACAATGGAGCAGGTTCGCGATCTCCTGTTCGGCGAATTTGCGCGCGCCTACGAAGAGCGTGTAAGTCGTCTCGAAAGCCGTGTCCGTGAATTAGAGGCACAAGGGCGGTTGCTTGAGGACGATCTGCAGAAGCAAATCAAGACCCTGACTGCTCAGGTCGATCGTGTGATCGGCGAGCTTGCTACGAGCCAGCGTCAGGCCGTAGATAAAATCGATAAAGCGAGCCGCCAAACGCTCGATGAAATTGGGACCGGATTACGGGAACTCGGTGAGCGCATTAATCGCAAAGGGAATGCGACCTAATTCGGATTGCTCAATGTGTTGCCTCGAGCGAGAAGTGCAATGAACCGCGACACCAGCCGCGAGACGCCGACCCAGGGAATCGATCGCCTCAGGCAACTCTTGTTCGATGCCGAAAGTCAATCGATCGCAGACATTGACGACCGTTTGCGATCAGCCCTGATCCGACTCACATCTTTGGAAGGTGCTGCGGAGGCGGACCGGCGGGCTGGTCGGGATGTGTCGCGCAGCGTGGAGCAATTGTTTGCTCGTGCTGGCACCGATGAGCGTTTTCGACAGAGTGTGGCGCTTGTCCTTGCCGAAGCCCTCCGCGTGGCCGAAGTAGACGATCACGATGAAGTGGCGATTGCGATCACGCCACTCGTCGCCCGGAAAATTAGGGCTGAGTTGCGTGACAGCAACAGCGATTTGGTCGAAGTTTTATCCCCGATTACTGGCAAACTGGTTCGATCCTACCTGATGCAGTCCGGTGGCGAATTTAATCGACGAATAGAAAACGCTAGGTCAATGCTGCGTCTGCGAAGTTGGTTCAGCGGCAAGTCAGTTGCTGATCTGGCAATCACCCGAAATCAATGGCTTAAGGTTGACGAGATCTTCGTAGTCAGACGCGGTTCCGGTGCATTGGTTGCACGTTGGCCGCGCTCATTGGAGTATTCTGCTAGTCCCGATCATATGAGCGGCATCCTGACTGCCATCAATGATTTCGCAGTTCATGCATTCCAGAACCAAGGCGGGAGCCTACGAGCGTTCGAGTGGAAACCATTCGGTGTCTACCTTTGCGCGTCGCATAACTTTCTCGTGGCTGCTAAATGCAAAGGTGTCTTGCCATCCAATGGTGCGAACATTCTCAACGAGGAGCTTATAAGACTTCTCGAACAGATCGGCACGTTGGAAGACGATAGCGCACATTCGGCAGCGGTGTCGACAGTATCGCTAGGGCCCGTTGCTGCGAGTCTGGAAAGGAGAGTGGCGGCGGTATATGCTGAGAATGAGCAGGCGGGCTTGTGGTTTCATCCGCTAAAAGTGATGACATTCGCGCTCGCTGTTCCGATCTTTGCGGCGCTCGTATGGTGGGGCTACACGTCACTTGAGCGGGCTCGGGTTCACGAGATCGCAGAAGGAATTCTTGGGCAAGCGTCAATTCTTGCCGGCTATCCTATTCAGCTGGATGTGGGATATCGCGGAAAGTCCGTAAGGGTGGGCGGTCTTGCGCCCGACTCCTCTATTGGGCCAGAGTTGAACACGCGATTGAGCAAGGCATTGCCCCAATCGCAGATTGAGACAACATTCAATGTCCTAGGGCTGCCGGAAGCGATTGACCCCACGCAGCAACTCATTCGTTTGGGTTCTGACATGGAGAAGCTCGATGGAAAGATCGCACAGCAACTTGCAAGCGCACGCGCGGAAGTCACTGCTCTAGAAGCGCGAATGAGCCAACAACTTACGGGGACGCGCTCGCAGATATCGGCGTTAGACACGCAAGTATCGGCACAATTCTCGGGGGTCCGAGGTGAAATCGCCGCTTTGACTAGTGACGGTGCTGGGCTTGCAGGCCGGCGACAGTTGCAGCGGGCTCAATCCCATCTATTGCAGGCTCAGCCGCTATTGGAAGAGCTGCGCTCTCGGTTGTTCGAGCCGGAGCAGCTTACCAAGCACGACGATGTCGCGAGCCGCATGCGCGAAATCTTGAAACGCATTGATGGATCCCTCGGTGCGTCAGTCAATTCAAACGCTGGCGGATCGGAATTATCGAAACCACCGGGAACATCGGCGGAGGAGACCAACGCGAAGACATTGAATTCTATCTCGCTCGATATTGAACGTGCGACACGAGAGGTCGCGGCGATCTTCGCGGCCCTGCCGTCGTCGCAAGACACTGATCGGCCGCGATTGGACGAACCTCAGCAAGACCGGCCACAATCGCTTCCAGAAGATGATCCCCAGGCAGCCGCGACGATGTTGGTCGGCAATGCGCGGCGGTTATACACGGCAATCGCGCGTATCGCCCAGGCGCCTTTCATAACACCTCAACAAGCATTGGAGATTTTTATTGCGCGCCGGGCGGTGTTCTTTGCAGATGAGACTGAGTTTCGTGATGCGCAATCGGCAGATCAAACACTGACGCAGTTGACCGAGCTTTTGGGCAGAACAGACGTCCACCTGCGTGTGGCTGGTTACACTGATGAGACTGGTGGGTTGCGGCGAAACAATCCACTCGCACAAGCACGGGCTGAAGCCGTGAAGGCGGCGCTTATAGAGAAAGGTATATCGCCCGGTCGGCTGACAGCCGTTGGGCGCGCCAACGGTGTCAATCTGAGCAATACCATAGGTCCGAAGAGTGCAAATCGACGAGTTGAATTTGAGATTGGTTTCCGCAACGAGCCCGATGCCGAAAGCGCCATTCCGGCGCCAGTTTCTTCCGACGACCGCCGCTGAAAATCCTTCTACATTAAACGGTGTCCTAAGTGGACCTCTTTGGGGGACGCAGATTTCCTTTATGCCTAGCCTAGCCACCGGGCCTTCGGCTCAAAGCCTAACCGCTAGTCTAGCCTCGCGCCGGAGCGATCGATCCCAATATATTGCACAGGCGCTTTGGCTCTGCCGATGCCAATGGAACACTTGAGATGCCCTTGCTTCCGCGGTTAGGGCATCTAAATGGCGGAAGCAGAGGCCGATTATGACCCAAAATCACGCTCGTCGGCTATGATCTTTCCGTCATTTGGAAGGGTCTCGGGTGGCACCAACTGTACCGCACCTTTCAACTTGGTGAGTTCCTGCAGCGTTTGAGCGACGGATTCGACGAGACCAGCATCGTGGTTCACGGACTCAGCTTTCAGCACCATCATGTCCTGCTCACCTTCGCGCGCAACGACAAGGCGGACCCGGGCCAGTTCCGGATGTCGCTGAGCCACGTTAACGACTTGCTCCGGATGCACGAACATTCCCTTCACTTTCGTGGTTTGATCGGCTCGACCCATCCATCCTTTGATCCGGGTGTTGGTGCGCCCACATGGGCTCTGGCCAGGTAGAATCGCTGATAGGTCGCCAGTTGCCAAACGAATCATCGGATAGTCGCGGTTGAACGTGGTCACGACGACCTCGCCGACTTCCCCATCGGGAATGGGATTGCCTGTGCCTGGTTGAACGATCTCGAGAATGACGCCTTCATCAACAATCATTCCTTCCAACGCCTCGCTTTCATAGGCGATGTTCCCGGCTTCGGCAGTGCCGTAAAATTGAAAAACCTTAAGGTCTCGATCGAGATACTCCTGCCGCAAGGATGGGAAAAGCGGTCCGCCCGATACCAAAGCGCGCTTGATAGAACTTGTATCTTTGCCAGCGTCGACGGCACGATCCAGCAATATCTTAAGATAATCCGGAACGCCACAGTAGGCTGTAGGGCGAAGGTGTGCGATCGCTTCCAGCTGTTGCTCTGTGTTGCCTGGCCCGGCCGGTATCACCGTGCAACCTATCGCGCGTGCACCCGCATCAACGATCCAGGCGCCAGGAGTCAGATGATAGGCGAACGTATTGTGGACGATATCGCCCGCTCGGAATCCGGCCGCGTAAAAACCTCTGGCGGACCGCCACCAATCCTCACCTCGCCCTTCTGGCTCGAATATCGGCCCCGGTGACATGAAGAGGCGGCCAAGGACGCCAGCTTCGGAAGTAGCGAAGCCGCCAAAGGGAGGACTATTGAATTGCAGATCCTTGAGGGCGGACTTGCGAATGAGTGGGAGTTTTGAGAGTGTCTCGCGAGTGTCTAAGCTGCTCGACTCAATCCCATCCAAATGTGCTGCCCAGCCAGGTGCCAAGTTGATCGCGCGCTCAATAAAACCGGGCAACATATTAAATAATGCCCGTTCGCGTTGCTCTGGATCGCGCGATTCCAGTTGGTCATAGTGATTTGGCATGCCTGTCATTGGGTGCCACCTCAAACCAGTAATACTTTGATGTGCCTTGTTCTTATTGTGTAGGATGCTGGCCAGTCGTGGTCAATGGAGGCGGGTGGTAACTTCAACTGATTGATAGGACTAAGCGCCGGAGCTGCAGTCATAATCGGAATTCGGACACAGTGCATCAGGATCACGGATCGATATTGATCCGGTTGACGACAATCGGGGCACACCGCTCTTCAATAAGCGGACAACTCCAATCAGCCAGTCTCAACTCCCCCCAAATGGTCCGTCTGAGGGGCGTCTATCGGCGTCAAAAGGCGGTACGTCTCGAAGCAATGGAACATGTGGTGCGGCGCATTCCGATAGTGTGCCGTCACGTCTGGGATCATCCATTATTTCGACCTCCTGCTGAAATGGAACAAAGCCGGCACGGCGATAAAATGTCAATGCGTCGGGATGATCAAACGTGCACGTGTGGACCCATAGGCGGTCGATGTCTCGGGCCCAAGCGCGCCTTAAGGCAACGCTCATTAGCCACCTACCCACGCCACGACCAATCAATGTTGGCGCCAAGCCAAAAAAAGCCAACTCGCATTGCCGAGGCTTGCGATAATCCAATTCAAGGAGGCCGTAGCTACCTCTCTCGCTATCAACTGTGAATACATCGACAGCTTCGTGATGAATGATCGCTGTAAGTTCACTATCGGCCAGGCGCAGTCGGGAAAACCACAACCAATCAGCTCCGACACGCTCATATACGGCACGGTAGGAAGCAATTTCCATCTTACGGTGCTGGACGAGAGCCAACCCGTTAGGCCTAGCAACCTCTTCCGTACGAGGCGGCGCTCGCATTTCGAGCGATGTGACTATTGTTGCGAGCCTGCCTGGCGGCACTGTGTGAAATCCTACCTCCACGGCTCATGTCCCGAGTGTCACCATTGTAAGATGTAAATTAACGAAGTTCGCTTCGCTAAGCGAGCCAGCGTTTACGACGTTTGTAACTCTTCACGTTCCGAAAGTTCTGTTTGTCTCCACCCGACAATCCCAAATAAAATTCCTTGACGTCTTCGTTCTCTCGCAGGTCCTCCGCTGCACCGTCCATCACAACCCGGCCGTTTTCAAGTATGTAGCCGTATTGCGCGTAACGAAGCGCTACGGTCGTATTTTGCTCGGCCAAGAGAACAGACACCCCTTGCTCCTCATTGATCTTTTTGGTGATCTCAAAGATCAGCTCTACCAACTGAGGTGCCAGCCCCATGGAGGGTTCATCGAGCAGTATCATTTGTGGATTTGACATCAATGCGCGGCCGATCGCCGTCATCTGCTGCTCACCGCCGGACGTGTAACCCGCCAAACTTTTCTTTCGTTCGGCAAGGCGTGGAAAATACCCATAAACCATGTCCAGATCGCGCTTTATCGCCGCGCTACCGTCTCGACGCGTATATGCACCAGTCAGAAGGTTCTCCTCAACTGTCAGATGCTCGAAACAGTGTCGCCCCTCCATAACCTGAATGCAGCCGCGCTTCACCATCTCGTTTGGACTGAGCTGATCCACTCGCTCGCCGAGAAAGTGAATCGACCCTTTCGACACGTCGCCGCGCTCCGAACGCAGCAGATTCGAAACAGCCTTGAGCGTCGTCGTTTTACCTGCGCCATTGGCGCCGAGGATCGCGACGATTCCACCCTTCGGAACGTCTAGCGACACGCCCTTCAAGACCAGAATTACGTGATCGTAGATCACCTCGATATTATTGACGGACAGTACGGGCTCGGCCTTCACGTCCTCTGCGAGCTCAGGCCGAACAGCCGTATCGAGTGTCATGTTGGGTCGTTTCCTTAACGCTATGAGGGATAACTGAAGCACGGTGAAATCGTCCCCTGCTGCTAGTGGCCTTGGGTGCAGCACCAAATGGTTCTTTCGGCAGTCGCTGCAGGCCCGCCGAAAGAAATCGCCTCTAGGTCACTCAGAATCCGGCGCTGCAATTAACAGCGACGGTCGCTGCGCTTAGCTGGCACACTTCTGCGTTTGCCAGTCCGTTTTGTCAGCGACATATTTTTTCGCCGCTGCTTCGAGCATTGGACGGACTTTATCGCTCATTGGCGTGATCCAATCCGATGCGCGCTCCCACTTCTCTCCATTCCAGCGCTGCACGAACATCCGATGCGCGCCGGCGTGGTCCTTGCAAGTGATCTTCATTGAGTCGACAAATCCTTCAAGCCCGGCAGCCTTGATTCGCTCAGGAGTAAGCTCGAGAGTTTCTAGACCCTTACGCATATCTTCGCCGTTGATCACTTTCCTGCCGCTGATCTTCTGCGCGTTGCGAATGGCCTCCGCGACGATCGTGGCGTTGAAAACGCCTCGCAAATAGTAGATCTCGTCAACGTCTTTCGCACTCTTGGTCAGCGTTTCACCCGGGCCGTCAATGACATACTTGACAATGTCTTGCAGTACCGGGAAGTCTGGGCTAGCGCCATGGAACGTCATCGCGTGATACCCAACGGCACCCTTGCCCGCAGGGCGAACGTCGACCTGACTGCCGGACCACCAAACGCCAATGAAGTTTTCCATGTTGTAACGGATCTTGGCGGCCTCTTTGAGAGCGGTCGGGGTCATCGCTCCCCAGCCCCATATGACCATATAGTCTGGTCGTTCCTTGCGAACCTGCAGCCAGTGTGAGGCCTGATTCTGCATCTCCTTGACGCCGACTGGCAGCAAGAGCAGCTCATAACCCATGTCCTTGGCCAGCGCTTTGAACAACGGTATGGGCTCGCGGCCGTATCCGACGTCAAGATAAGTAAATCCGATTTTCTTGCCCTTAAGGCTACCATTGTTGCGGCTGGCCAAATACTTGATGACAGCCGAAGCCTGACTCCAATATGTCGCCGGTGCATTAAAAATCCAGGGGAACTTTTCGCCGACGGCCGCCGCCGACAGACCGTAGCCCATCGACAAAACCGGTATCTTGTCGATAGGAGCCTTTGGGATCAGCTGCAATGTGATGCCTGTCGAGTATGGATTGTAGACCAGAGCACCCTTGCCCTTCGTGGCCTCATAGCACTCAACGCCTTTTTGAGCTTTGTAGCCCGTCTCGCACTCCTCGACTTCCAACTTAACGCCACCAATGCCGCCGTCGCGCTCGTTCAACATGGTAAATAAATCGTGCATACCATTGGCGTTCGGTGTCCCGGAGCCGGCAAATGGGCCAGTGCGATAAGTCAGCAAGGGAATGTAAAGCTTGTCCTCCGCCGCTGCCTGAACGGCAAAGTTTGTCGTCAGCATGGCGCCGATCGCCACGCTGATCGCAATTCGTATTGTGTTCATTCTCGTTTCCTCCACTTCAGGTCCTTTAGGTCGGGAACTGCTTCTTCGTGGTTGTCGACCTCAGGAATTGCAATTATTGCGCCTCTCGACGCTTTCGGCAATGGGGAGGTGCTGAGCCGCGGGGCCGATGTCGTCGACTTCGGTCCCGTGGCGTGTTCGGTCGATGTATAAGCGCTCACTCTGTCCGACTCACTCAAATATCACCATCGCTGCCATGGCTTAAGACCTTGTACTGGCAAACTTTAGCCTTACGCGATGTTCCTACGAGTGATTTGAACGGGTCAGAACTGATCGTAATGGGTGCTGGTACCAGATCGGCTAACTGCACTTTTGTGTTTGCCAGTCTTTTTTGTCAGCAACGTATTTTTCGGCGGCTTCTTCGAGCAGCGGCCGAACCTTCTCACGCATTGGTGCGATCCAGTCCGAGACCTTGTTCCAGTTTTTGCCGTCCCATTGCTGCACGAACATCTCGTGCGCACCGGCGTGGTCTTTGCAGGTAATCTTGATTGGGCGTGAAAAACCTTCCAGACCAAGTTCTCTGAGACGGGCTTCCGTCAATTCCAACGTCTCAAGACCTTTGCGCACATCTTCACCAGTGACCACCTTTTTACCGGTAATCTTTTGTGCATTTCGGATCGCCTCCGTGACGAAGACCGCGTTTAGTACGGCTCGTGTGTAAAGAACTTCACCAACTTGCGACTCATTCGGAACCTGGCTCTTGCCTTTGCGCACCACGTGCTTGAGGATATCTTGAATGGCCGGGTATTCGGTGCCAGAACCGTGAAAGGTCATGGACTTATAGCCTTTGGCGGCTGCGCCGGCAGGACGCACATCGCCTTCCGATCCGGACCACCAGACACCTATAAACTTGTCCATTGGAAAGCGAATCTTCGCGGCTTCCTTAACAGCAGTTGGGTTCATCGCCCCCCAGCCCCACATAACCATGTAGTCGGGACGTTCTTTGCGCACCTGGAGCCAATGGGACGCCTGGTTTTGCATTTCCTTTACGCCAACCGGCAGCTTTAGCAGTTTGAAGCCCATCTCATCTGCAAGCCTCTCGAACAAAGGTATTGGCTCGCGGCCATAGCCGACGTCGAGATAAATGAAGCCAACCTTCTTGCCTTTGATCCCACCCTTCAAGTCACTGTTAATGTATTTGATGACCGCCGAGGCCTGGCTCCAGTATGTAGCCGGCGCATTAAAGACCCACGGGAACTTTTCTCCTACTGCCGCTGCAGAGAGACCATATCCCATTGACAGAACAGGGATTTTGTCGATCGGCGCTTTTGGGATGAGCTGCAGCGTGATTCCTGTCGAATACGGATTGTAGACAACGGCGCCTTTGCCTTTTGTCGCCTCGTAGCACTCTACGCCCTTTTGTGCCTTGTAGCCGGTTTCACATTCTTCGACCTGCAATTTAACACCGCCGATACCACCGTCTCGTTCGTTGAGCATCGTGTAGTAATCGTGTTGTCCGTTGGCCTGAACAATACCTGATCCGGCAAAAGCGCCGGTCCGGTATGAAAAGATGGGGATATAAATTTTATCCTCGGCTCGGGCAATGGTTGCCCCGAGAGTGGTGGCAAGCATTGCGCCAACTGCAAGGCCGAGCGTGGTGTTTCTAACATTCATAGGCTGACTTCTCCGCTTTTTTGATACTCGTGCATTCGTCCCGATAGGCAAGTTTGCCCGCAGTCTCTGGTAGCCCTTATTGTTGGGTGGTGACCGCAGCCGCTGGCATCGATCAACGCTGCCGCCGATGTTGGGCTTATCGCATCGGCAATCGAAACCTCACTGTCGCCAAACAGCCGCTAATAGGGAAACGGCCACAGACGGAGCTTTTCCCGAGCGATTTGCCAAAGCCGAGCGAGTCCGGCCGGCTCGACGATCAGGAAAAAGATGATGAGTGCGCCCACTATCATGAAGCGAAAGTGTTCCACTGTCGCCGCGCCGATATCGATTTCGAAGAAGCGCGGCACTGTCGAGATAATGATTGGTAGAACCACGATGAACGCCGCGCCCAGAAATGATCCGATGATGCTACCGAGCCCGCCAATAATGATCATGAACAGTACCGGGAATGACGCATTTAAGATGTCAAATGATTCCACCTCAGCGGAGCCAAGTGATAGGAAAACAAGCATCGCGCCGGCGACCCCACAATAGTAAGACGAGATCGCAAAGGCGAGCAGTTTAGTAGGCAATAGTCGGATGCCAATGAGCTCGGCCGCGATGTCCATATCCCGGATAGCCATCCATGCGCGACCAAATCGGCCGCGAACAAGATTGATCGCAACGATGGTCAACACGACGACAATCGATAGCGCCACGAGGTACTGGAAGCGCGTGTCGCCATAGGGTTCGGTTAGCGCCATTCCGAACAACGAGCGGTTGATGCTGTCGATCGCACCCGAGTCATTGTAATTGTAAAGCCAAGCGATACGTCCGAAAGCCCACTCCAAGAAAAATTGGGAGGCCAGCGTCGCGACTGCAAGGTAGAAGCCCTTGATCCTCAGGCTTGGGATGCCAATGATGATGCCTATCGCCGCCGCGACAAAGCCAGACAGAAAAATATGTATTACAATATTGATGTCAGGAAAAATCGTGGCGAGCTTGTAGCATGCATAGGCCCCGACACCCATGAAGCCGCCAGTGCCTAGGGAGATCAGGCCTGCGTATCCGGTCAACAGATTAAGGCCGAGTGCAGCGAGCGAAAAGATCAGCGTCGGAATTATGATAGTATTGAGCCAGAAGTCATCAGCGATGAATGGGACAACAAGGTACAGAAATGCAAGAAACGCCAGCACGGCATAGCGTTCCTGGCGGATAGGGAGTACCGCCGAATCCTCGCGGTAGTTCGTCTTTAGATCACCGACTTCGCGATACAGCATCGCAGATGACTCTCCTAACGCCTAAATTCGTTCGATTATCTTCTCGCCGAATAGACCTTGCGGCCGGAACCACAAGAACAACAATGCGATAAAGAATGGGATCCAACTCTCGATCGATCCACCAAGCATCGGCCCCCAATAGAACTCTGCGATTTTCTCTGAAATGCCGATAATAAGGCCACCGATAATCGCGCCCGGAATTGAGGTGAAACCGCCAAGAATCAAAACGGGAAGTGCCTTGAGAGCTACAATCTCAAGGGCAAATGACACGTCCGACCGCGCACCCCACATGATACCGGTAACGAGTGCCACGATGCCCGCGGCGAACCACACGATCACCCAGATCTGCTGCAAGGTGATACCGACCGACATGGCTGCCTGATGATCATCGGCGACCGCGCGCAACGCACGACCTATCTTCGATTTGTTAAAGAAGATGCCGAGTGTCATCACCATCAACGCAGCAATGATCGCGGCAGCAATGTCTAGTTGCTGTAGGATTACGTGCCCTCCGAGCATTTCGATGTCATAGGACCCGGTCGGGAGAAACAGCTCCTCCGTAATCATTGTTTTGGGTTCGCCGCCAAAAACGGTCTCGCCGAAACCAATAAGAAACGAGTTTAGCCCAATGGTAGCCATGAATAGGATGATATCGGGCTGGTTAACGAGCGGTCTCAGGACCACCCTTTCGACAGTATATGCTAGCACAAACATGATCCCGAGACAGAGGATCAACGCGAGCCACGCCGGCACACCAAGTTCGTGTAGGCCCACAAGCGAGAGTGCTGCGAACACGACCATAATACCCTGGGCGAAATTGAAGATACCCGATGCTTTGAAGATCAGAACAAAGCCGAGGGCGATAAGTGCATAAAGGATGCCGGAAACAAAGCCCTCCCAGATAACTTGAACGAGTAGGTCAGGGAGGGTTGCCATTTCGATGAACGGCTGAACAAAGATCTGATACAGTAATTCCATCGGCGGCCGATCCTAATGCTCAACACCCAGGTAGGCGTCGATGACCGCCTGGTTCGTCTGTACTTCGGCAGGTGTCCCGTCAGCGATAAGTTCGCCGTGGTCGAGTACGACCACCCGGTCTGAGAGGTCCATAACGACGCCCATATCGTGTTCTATCAGGGCTATCGTCGTGCCGAGCTGCTCATTCGTGTCAATAATGAAGCGGCTCATATCCCGCTTTTCTTCCAAATTCATGCCGGCCATCGGTTCGTCAAGCAAGAGAAGCGTTGGCTCCATGGCAAGCGCACGTCCCAATTCAACGCGCTTTTGTAAACCGTAAGGCAAGCGTCCGACAGGGGTTCGACGAATTGCCTGAATTTCGAGAAAGTCGATAATGTTCTCAACGACTTCGCGATGACGAATTTCTTCGTCCTCGGCAGGTCCCCAACGCAGTATCTGCCAGAATATTCCTGTTTTCATCTTGAGCGTGCGCCCAGAAATGATGTTGTCGAGTGTCGACATTCCGCGGAACAGTGCGACATTCTGGAATGTTCGGGCAATGCCTTGAGTGGCGGCGATGTAGGGGCGCATACGTCGGCGGGTCTGCCCACGGTAAGTGATCGTGCCCTCTTGCGGGTGATAGAAGCCATTGATCGAGTTGAGCATCGACGTCTTGCCAGCGCCATTGGGCCCAATAATCGCGCGAACCTCACCCTTTTTTATATCGAAGGAGACTTTTTGGATCGCTTTTACACCACCGAACGAAAGTGAGACGTCGTCGACTTTCAGCAAAGTTTCGTCACTTATTCGATCATTCGCAGTTGCGGTTGGCGCCGGTGGATTGTTCTGATCCATTATTCGGCAGCCTCTTTCACAGGCTGTTGTACTGTGGTGATTGGATGAATTTCCATATCAACGATCCTGACGTCGCCTTCAATACGACCCTTGCGACCGTCCTCAAAAGTCACTTCTGTTTGTAAATGACAATTGGCCGAACCATCATAAAGTGCTGTGATCAGCGGTGCATAGCGATCGGCAATATATGTTCGTCGCACTTTTTGTGTTCGCGTTAACTCACCGTCATCTGCGTCCAATTCCTTGATTAGGATCAGGAAACGTTTGATCTGTGATCCGGCCATGCGCGGTTCCAAGCTCAATGATTTGTTGAGTTCGTCGACGCGCCGCTCGACCATGGCGTAGACATCCGGATGGCTCGCCAACTCCTGATAGCTGGCATAGACGACATTGTTGCGCTCGGCCCAATTACCCACGGACACTAAGTCGATGTTGACCATCATCGTAACAAAGTCACGTCCGCTGCCGATGGCAACAGCCTCGCGAATTTCAGGAAAAAATTTTATCTTATTTTCCAGGTATTTTGGGGCGAACAACGAGCCGTCGCTCAGTTTGCCAACATCCTTTGCTCGGTCGATGATAACCAAGTGTCCGTTATGATCGATGAAGCCAGCATCACCTGTGTGAACCCAGCCGTCGGAGGTCTTGGTTGATTGTGTAGCCTCATCGTTCTTGTAATAGGCTTGGAACACACCGGGACTGCGGAACATTACTTCGCCCGATTCAGCGACCTCCAGCTCGACATCGGGCGCCGGTTTGCCGACGGTGTCAGGATAGATCTCACCATCCGGTTGGATCGTAATGTAGACGGATGCTTCCGTTGAACCGTAGAGCTGTTTTATGTTGAGGCCGATCGACCGGAAGAATTTGAACATCTCCGGTCCAATCGCTTCGCCCGCCGTGTAGCCAATTCGCAACCTGGATAGGCCTAGCCGGTTACGCAATGGCCCATATACAAGAACATTTCCCAGCCAGTACTTCGCGCGATCCAGGAAGTTTACTGGCTTGCCCTCCAGGATCTCTTCTCCGCATTGCTCTGCAACTTTCGTAAATGTCTTATAGAGCCAGCGCTTTGCCGCACCAGCGTCTTGCATGCGCACAATAATGTCGGTGAGTTGATTTTCGAAGTTTCTTGGTGGCGCAAAGAAGAAAGTCGGGCCAATCTCGCGGCGATCGGAGGGGATGGTCTGAGGACTTTCCGGACAAGCCACACAATAAGCCGCATCATGTGCCTGCACGACCGAGAAGATGTGATCGCCCACCCATGCCATTGGCAGATAAGCAATCATTTCGTCGCTCTCATCTAGCCCTTCAAAGCGATTCGCATTGCGGGCGGTGATGATGATGTTATCAGCGCTGAGCCTAACGCCTTTAGGGCGTCCGGTGGTTCCTGATGTGTAGAGCATGACAGCGATGTCAGATCCCTCACCAGCTGCAATCTGGTTTAGCCAGTTCTGCTCAGCGGTCGGATCGTTTCGTCGTTTTTCGCGACCCAAATTTTGGACGTCACTAAAACTCTTAAGGCTCGTATGGTCGTACTTCTTTAATCCACGCGGTTCGATGTAAACGATTTTAGTCAACGCGGGCAGGCGGTCGGCAACGCCGAGCAACTTGTCGACCTGCTCCTGATCCTCGACCACGGCGACGCTGGCGCCGGCATGTTCCAAGACGTAGGCCATCTCTTCTGCAACGGAGTCTTGGTAAACGGGGACTGGTATGGCGCCCAGGCTCTGGGCCGTAGCGAACGTAGCATAAAGGCGGGGTCGGTTGTCACCGATAATGGCGATCGCGTCACCCGGTTTAACGCCGAGTTCACGGAGGCCAAGGGCGAAGTCGCGAACCTGCTCAAGCGTTTCGCGCCAATTCCAAGTCTGCCAGATGCCGAGGTATTTCTCCCGGTAAGCCGGTCTGTCTCCAAATGTACGTGCATTGCGCAGTAGCAATTTTGGGACAGTGTTTAGTTCCGCATCTTGCTGACGAGACGCTTTGGCCTCGCTCACTGGCGACCTCCCTCCCTTGCGCCGCGGATCATTGCCGCGGCCAGATTTGCGCTTTGGATCACGTCTATTTTTTGAGCCAGGTCTACTATTGGACGGCATGACCAGGCAAGCATCATGAGCTAAGTTGATGCATCGACGATCGATTTGTCGCAAAAATCACATCATCAGTAAAGTGCCCGAGTCCCAAGTTTTTTTCGCCACGACTATTGGACGGCCAAAAATTAGAGGCTGGTGCGCTCTGTCTGGCGGATCATCCGCCCGTCAGATTGAGAGCATTCCGCGCCAGCACATGGTCATGATGTGACTGTTGGTTATGACGTGACTGGCAGTGACTGGAAGGGCACGCTAATCTCCCTACCGAACCACCTGAACACCTGGGCGAGGGAGGATATGCAAATGGCCGAAGAACTTTGGCACTTTATCGGTGGAGAGCGCGTTCGTGGCAGCAGCGGTCGCTATGGCGACGTCTACTGGCCGATGACCGGAGAAATCGCAGCGCGCGTGCCGCTGGCCTCCGCCGCCGAAGTGCGGGCAGCTGTCGAGAACGCATTTGCTGCTCAACCAGCTTGGGCGGCCGTAAACCCTCAACGTCGTGCTCGGATCTTTATGAAATTCCTGCAATTGGTTGAACGCGACAACGAAAAATTGGCCGAGGTCTTAGCCAAGGAGCATGGCAAAACAATTCCTGACGCTAAGGGCGACATTCAGCGTGGCGTCGAGGTTTGCGAGTTCGCCATAGGCATCCCACATCTGATCAAGGGCGAGTACACTGAGGGCGCAGGGCCCGGGATTGATATTTATTCTGTGCGTCAACCGGTCGGCGTGGCCGCTGGCATTACGCCTTTCAATTTCCCTGCCATGATTCCCATGTGGAAGTTCGCACCGGCAATCGCTTGCGGCAACGCCTTCATTTTGAAGCCATCTGAGCGCGATCCTTCTGTGCCGTTGATGTTGGCGGAATTGATGATTGAAGCCGGTTTGCCACCTGGAATTCTCAACGTTGTCAATGGTGACAAAACCGCAGTCGACGCGATTCTGGACGATCGGGACGTCGCTGCCGTTGGCTTTGTCGGCTCAACGCCAATCGCCGAGTATGTCTACACACGTGGGACTGCGACGGGCAAACGCGTTCAGTGTTTCGGCGGTGCAAAGAATCATATGATTGTTATGCCTGATGCCGATATGGAGCAGGCTGCTGACGCATTGATCGGGGCTGGCT
The DNA here is from genome assembly GCA_051009975.1 of Hyphomicrobiaceae bacterium. Lineage (GTDB taxonomy): Bacteria > Pseudomonadota > Alphaproteobacteria > Rhizobiales > Hyphomicrobiaceae > Tectiglobus. The sequence goes on along the minus strand of JBPCWA010000064.1, from coordinate 11,491 downwards.
ACGGCTCAGCAGGCGAACGCTGTATGGCCGTTTCCGTGGCGGTTCCGGTTGGCGAAAAGGCTGCAGATTTGCTTGTCGAAAAACTCATTCCGAAGGTCGAAGGCCTCAAGATCGGCCCATCTACAGATCAGGCCGCAGATTTTGGTCCGCTTGTCACCGCCGCGCATGTGCAAAAGGTCAGGGATTATGTCGATCTTGGAATCGAAGAGGGCGCCAAACTGCGCGTCGATGGCCGCGATTTTCGCATGCAAGGATATGAAAACGGTTTCTACATGGGCGGGTGTTTGTTCGACGACGTGACGCCGGAAATGCGGATCTATAAGGAGGAGATCTTCGGTCCGGTTCTCTCCGTCGTGCGCGCTCAGGACTATGAGGAAGCATTGCGATTGCCAAACGAGCACGAGTATGGGAACGGCGTCGCCATTTTTACGCGTGATGGAGATACGGCGCGGGATTTTACGTCGCGGGTCCAGATCGGAATGGTAGGCGTCAATGTTCCAATACCAGTCCCGCTGGCCTACTATACGTTTGGCGGTTGGAAGCGATCTGCGTTTGGCGATCTCAATCAGCATGGTCCCGATTCGATTCGCTTCTACACGAAGTCGAAGACTGTTACGCAGCGCTGGCCGTCGGGCGTCAAGGAAGGCGCCGAATTTGTCATGCCGACCATGGAGTGATGAATGACGCTCGCTGCCACGTCTCTCGTAGGAAAGTGCGCACTCGTGACTGGGGCGCAGCAAGGCATAGGACGTGCGGTTGTCCTTGCCATTGCGAAGGCCGGAGGCGACGTGGCCATCAACTGGCTGGACGACGAAATACAAGCCGAAGCGCTGGCAAATGACGTGAACGCAATAGGCCAGCGCGCCGTCACTGTACAAGGTAGCGTCGCGGAAAGGGGGGCGGCGGCGCGTCTCGTGGCCGAGGCGCATATCGGTCTGGGTCAACTCGATATACTAGTGAACAACGCCGGCATATTCCCGCGCTCCGACTTTCTAGAACTGGACGAGGCGGAGTGGGATGCAGTCTTGGGTGTCAATTTAAAGGGCAGTTTCCTCGTTGCACAGGCTGCTGCGCGCCAAATGATAAGCGCTGGCCGTGGCGGAGCCATCGTTAACATCTCGTCCTCCTCCGTGCGCGGGCATGTGCTCGGTGCCCACTATTCAGCCAGCAAGACCGGGATAATCGGCCTTACGCGATCAATGGCTCTCGCGTTGGCCGACCACGGTATTCGCGTGAACGCGATCGCGCCGGGACTAACCAATACAGCACAGCCTCGTTATCAATTTTCCGAAGCGGAAATGTCTGAGCAGTCTGACTTGGTGCCGTTGGGCGCAATGGCGCAACCTGCCGACATTGCTGATATCATTGTATTTCTTGCATCTGACGCCGCGCGGTTCATGACGGGTGAGTTATTGCATGCCAACGGCGGTCTCTACATGGGATAGGACGCGCGATTACGCTGGGCGGTGTCGACCTTGGAATAAAGAAACAAACTTTGCATTTTTGATATGAGAGATACGAGCCATACTCGTGGCAGTGAAGTTTCACGAGAATGGGGCCATCGGTTTTCGCAGCCACTGTTTGCATCGATGATTGGGCCGCCTATCGGCGGCTTCATAACCACTTACTACGACTGGCGTTGGATTTTCTGGATCGATATTCCATTCGGCTTGCTTGCGATCTCGCTGGCAGGACTTTTTATGCCGAACATCCGTGGAGGGGGCCAGGACAGCTTGGATTGGCTCGGTTTTGGACTGTCGGGTATTGGTTTGATTTTTGGCAACGTGTGCACTTTTCACGCCTCAGACGCCGTACTTGGTGATTGTCCTCGTTCTTCTCGTTGGCAGCTTATTCAGATCGTTGCACTTTACCTCACTCAATGCGGTCGCCTATGCCGACATTGGCCAGAGCATGTTGAGCCGGGCGAAAGGACTGGTTGCCGCAGCGCAACAACTCTTTGTCTCAGCCGGTATTTCCGGTGTTTCCGGAGTTTCCGGTGGTGCATTTGCTATAAAATTTTGCGCTGGTGGCGCGATGACACGGCTCTTGCACCAGGAGATTTTTCGTTCGCATTTCGTATTATGGCGATGCTCTCCGGAGCCGCGGCACTATTGCATCTTGGTCTGATGCCGGAGGCGGGCAACACCGTGTCAGGGCATCGTGTGGCACCCGATTCTAAGTAGCGCTTAACTCCGTTGGTAATGCATGGCAAAGTCAACCAGGTCATAGCCTTTGGAAGGTGAAGGAAGGAAAAATTGTGGAGACCTTACAAGCTGACGCACATGCCATCGCTGAAAGCCTTAAAGCACGCAACGAGACAATAGCCGTTGCTGAGTCATCGGCAGGCGGATTGATTGCAGCCGCATTGCTCTGCGTACCGGGTGCATCCAAGTACTTCCTGGCCGGCGCGGTTGTCTATACGCAGCAGGCCCGAGCCGGATTGCTCGGAATTTCGGACGAGGATATGCTTGGCATGCGATCTTCCAGTGAACCTTACGCAGTCTTTCTCGCTGAACGCGTAAGGATACGTCATGGCGCCGATTGGGGGTTGGCCGAGACCGGCGCGGCCGGACCAAGTGGCAATCGTTACGGCGATGCGGCGGGGCACACGTGTGTCGCTGTTGCAGGCCCGGTACAGTCTGTGCTTACGCTTGAGACTGGCCTAAGTGAGCGCACCGATAACATGAGACGGTTCGCAGCTTGTGCGCTGAGCGCGTTAAACGAAGCGATCAGTTGCAAGATAGGCAAGTAGTGCCCGTGAGCGTCATCTCCTTGCTAGCTGATATCTACTACAACTACGCAAAATGTTGCGTATTCATGCGGGAGCAAGAATGAATTCGTCCAGAATGTGCGCCACGTGCCGAGCATCACGAAAGGCACCGTCTTTTATCTGGTGCCGGCAGGAAAATCCGTCCGCCGCGATGATCGTGCCAGATCCAGCGGCTCTGACCGCCGGCAGAAGTGATTGTTCTGCCATCGCAATCGAAACTTCGTGGGTTTCACTTTGATAACCAAAACTGCCCGCCATTCCGCAGCAGCTGCTGTCGACAACATCGGTACTGAGACCGTCTACGAGTTCGAGCGCGTCCGTGATTGCCTTCATTGTGCCGAGTGCTTTTTGGTGGCAATGGCCGTGCAGTAGAATATGGACCTGTCGGGTCGCGATGGGACTCTTAATGTGCCCCGCGTTGGCCTCACGGACCAGAAATTCTTCGAACAGTAGGGCGCGCTCCGCGACTCCTTGAGCAAGATCTCCAGGTAGCAAGGATGGAATCTCATCTCGCAAACTGAGAAGGCACGACGGCTCAAGACCGATGATCTGATGTCCAGCCTCAACGTGAGGAGCGGCCGCAGTCAGCAGTCGCTCGGCTTCTCTCTTTGCAGCATCAACGAAACCTGTTGTCAAAAATGTTCTGCCGCAGCACAGGGGGCGGCGCCCATCTCCGGCGGAAGGCGTCAGGACTTCAGCATCGTAATTCAGTTTGCGCAAAACGTTGAGAGCCGCATTCAGATTTTCCGGCTCGAAATAGCGATTGAAAGTGTCCGCAAAAACGACAACCTTTCCGACGGCATGTTTGCGGTTTGCGGGCTTGAGTTGGTCGTCTTTGAAACGCCGCCGGTGCCACTTGGGAAGTTGACGTTGTGAAGTCAGGCCGGTCAACCCTTCCGTTAAACGCGCGAAGCCGTTCGAGGAGTTGCAGGCATTTAAAAGTGGCGCCAATGCAGAGGCGATGGGCGCATAGCGCGGCAGGTGCCCAATGAGGCGGTCGCGAAACGTCGCTGCACCTCTGCGGTTGGCCGCCGCGATCACTTCGATCTTCATCTTTGCCATATCGACACCGGTCGGGCATTCACGTTTGCAGGCTTTGCACGAGACACAAAGCTTCATTGTGTCGAGCATTTCCCTGGACGCGACAGCGTCGATGCCCAACTGGCCGGAAATGGCCAGCCTAAGTGTGTTGGCGCGCCCACGGGTAACGTCGCGCTCATTTCGTGTCACGCGGTAGCTGGGACACATCGAGCCGCCCGTCAGCTTTCGGCACTCTCCATTATTGTTGCACATCTCAACGGCGCCCTGAAATCCGCCGGCGGAGCCAGGATAGTCAGACCAATTCAGCACAGTTTCAAACTGGCCAACTGCATAGTTGGGCTTGTAGCGAAACAGCGAGCGATCGTTCATACGCGGAGCCCGAACGATTTTGCCCGGATTGAGAATGCCTTCCGAATCAAAGCGATCTTTGATATCTTCGAACAGCTGCACGGTGCGACGCCCATACATCTTCTCATGGAATTCGGACCTTACAAGACCATCTCCATGCTCGCCGGAATGGGCGCCCTTGTAGTCACGCACCAGGTCAAATGCCTCTTCGGCGATTGCGCGCATGGTGTTGGCATCTCGTTCCAATTTGAGATTAAGAATCGGTCGCACATGCAAACAGCCGACCGATGCGTGGGCATACCAGGTTCCCGTCGTGCCGTGTTTCTCGAAGATCGCCGTTAGCCGCTCGGTGTAGTCGGCCAGGTGTTCCAATGGGACGGCGGCGTCTTCGATAAAGGAGACGGGTTTGCCCTCACTTTTCATAGACATCATGATGTTGAGGCCGGCGGTCCGCACCCCCCAAATCGTCGCCTGCTCAGTCTTGTCAATCACTTTGACAACGGCGTCGGGATTTCCTAAATCGCCCATCAACTCGTCAAGGCGATCGAGACGGCGAACGTTCTCCATCTGATCGTCCTCGGCAAATTCGACCAGCAAGAGCGCATCCGGTTTGCCATTGACATACGTTTCCATCACTGGCCGGAACATTGCGATATTGCGTGCTAGCTCAATGAGGGTTCGGTCGACGAGTTCAACGGCGACCGGGCCGAGCTTGACAATATGCTGAGCGCTTTCCATAGCAGCCCGGAATGTAGGAAAGTGACAGAGACCGAGGACCTTGTTCGTCGGTTGTTGCGCAAGTTTGACCTTGATGCGTTGTGATAGGGCCAGGGTGCCTTCCGAACCGCACAACAGTGTGGCCGTGTTGACCGGCGCGGCACTGTCGGAGTTCGGTGGCAGAATGGCGTCGATCAGATACCCTCCGACGCGGCGCGATACGGCGGGAAAGGCGCTGGCGATATGCGCTGCTTCCCGCCTTCCAACCATAAGCAGGTCGCGAAAAAGATCACTTACTGCATCAGGCAGGTTGCTGCGCTCGAAATCGTCGGCAAGCGGTCCAAAACGAGCTGTTGTCCCGTCGGCAAGCACAGCGTCAATGGCGAGAACGTTATCGCGCATGATGCCGTAGCGAATGGACCGCGTGCCGCATGAGTTGTTGCCTGTCATTCCACCGATTGTCGCACGGCTGGAGGTCGAGACGTCGACCGGAAACCATAAGCCTGAACTTTTGATCTGCCGATTGAGGTCGTCCATGACGATACCCGGTTGGACCCAGGCGTTTTGGGTGGCGAAATCGGTGTCCAGTATGCGATTGAGATACTTTGTCGTGTCGATCACCAATGACCGGCCGACGGTCTGACCGGACTGGGACGTGCCGCCGCCACGGGCGAGAACGCTCACGCCTTCCTCTCGTGCCAGGGCCAGGGCTGCAGCAATATCGTCTTCCCGTTTCGGAAGGACGACGCCGACCGGTTCGATCTGATATATTGAAGCGTCTGTCGCATAGCGTCCGCGGCTGAATCGGTCGAAGTGGACCTCGCCTTCGATCTCTCGTGCCAGTCGCTCGGCTAATCGGTGATGCGTGGGCGTGTGAGCCTTCATGGCGCCTCGCGAACTGCCTGCTATCATGCTTAGAGTTTGGTAGACATCGACGTCTCGCTACCAGACGTCAAGTCTCGTGCACTTCTCATCGACTGCCCCTTGGCCCCGTGATCAGGAGTGGTCCAGTAATCAAGAGTGAGCCCGTGGCCAAAGACTGGCCAGGTTCCGAAAAGAATATCGGGATGTTTGTCAGGCAGATCTGACATTGAACTTGACACTTTATCACCTATGCTGCCACGAGGTTTTGCGGCAGGTCGCCACGTGCTGTCCGTTCAATATTTTGTGCTATCAAATCTGCTCGTGCCGACAACATTCCGTCCGTCCATCCTGAAGCGTGTGGCGACAAGAGTACATTGGATAGTTCGTGAAATGGGAAAGTGGACGGCAATGTCGGGTTCGCGTCTTTCGGATACCGATACCAAACATCGAGTGCAGCGCCAGCAATTAGCTTGCGAGATAGAGCTTCAAAGAGCGCTTGTTCGTCTGCAATTGCTGCGCGGGCGACATTGATCAAATATGCTTCCGGTTTCATGCGTGATAGCCTGGCGGCGTTCAAAAGTCCTTTTGTGTCGGCAGTAAGTGGCAAGGTCACGACAACAAAATCCGCTTCGCTCAGAATGCTATCGATCATCTCGATCTTTTCTAGCCTCACCAATGGCTCTGGCGGCGGACCAGACACGGTCCGGCGGATCGCCGTGACTTTCATGCCGAAAGCTGAAGCGCGACGGGCGACGGCTTCTCCAATATGTCCATATCCAAGAATGGCCACTGTCTTTCCGGATAGCTCTGGCATAAGAGGTGGCGCAGGGCTGTCGACAGCCCATTGACTGTCCCATTTTCCAAGTCGGAGCTCTTTGTCGAGGTGGAGAAATGAACGCGAAAGAGCAATCATCGAGCCGATAACATATTCGGCAATGCCAGTTTCATGTCCGTACACATTCGAAACACTCGTCCCAGGTCTAACGGCGGACCGGTCCACGCGGTCAATTCCTGCACCTGGCACCTGAAGGAGTTTCAACTTTGGTGCGGCGTCTGCCATTTCTCTCGTGAAGCTCATCGACACGAGTACGTCCGCGTCAACCAGCAAAGGAATGATGTCGGTTTCGTCTTCTTCGACGATTTCACAAGGTATTCTCAGACGGTTCTTAGTAGGGCGGACAAGCTCCCTCGAAAACGATCCTGCGAATGCTGCTTTCATCGTCAACAGTCCCGTTGCTTTCCTGCCGTCCGTCCGTCCGTCAGCCTGCCTGCCCTTATGTTGCCGGCGCGCCACTTTGAGAACGGTTCTCTTGCTTTGACTTCATCTATTGGGCGATTTCACTGCTGCTGCCGGTTTATAGAAAGAACTCGGGCGCACTGAAAAAATCGTATCTCGTTGGCGGAAATTGGTCACCATTCCTTGAATAGGTCAGACTTGCAAGCCGCAGAAACGAATTTGGGCTGATGAGGACGTTGAGACGAAGACCTGTCATTTGTGCCATTTTAACTCGGAGGTCATCATGTTCCGATATTGCTACCACTCTACTATCTTCGGCCAGCCATGACCTTTAGGAAGTAATCCGGTGTGCCGATTTGACCGCCTTTTGAGGCGACCTGCAGTCCGTCGAATGTCTGATTGTCAGAAGACGCCAGGCAAAGCGGTGCTGCCGGCGCTATAGGCATCAAGAGCTCCAATGAATGAATATCCAACTGGCGCAGTGCGTGGCTACAGGTATCGCCTCCTGCAACGCAGACCCTATTGATTCCGGTCTCCTCAAGGAGCGCGCGAAGGATCAGACCTTGCTGCTTGGCGATCAATTTTCCAGTATCGCTTGGATCAATGCGCAGCCGCCGGACAGTATCTACTGTTTTCCCTATGATCGGGTCGTCCGGACCCAACGTCGCGTATATCAACGGACTCCGACCGTCGTTGAGATGCTCAAGCGCCTCGCGAATAGCTCTCTTGCGCTCATCTTCCGCGACCTCGTCGTTTACAAGGCGGTCTGTGCTGAGTGCAACAGCGCCGAACCCTTCCGTAAGTGCAAAATTGATCTGCTCGGCTGTGTTGGCCGCAGCGCTCCCTGAAACGACGATCATCCTTTCCGCGGGCCCGATAGCGGAAAACTCTGGCGGCTCTTCGACCAACCCAATTTCTCGCCAATATCGGGCCATTGCATATTCGAAACCGGAGGAACCGATCGCGAAGATTGTTCCTTTCTCGGATTTCTCGTGCAGCAAACGGCCGATTTCGGAAAGGTGCTTGTCACTAAGTGTATCGAAGAGAACGATATCACCACCTTCCGCCAGGCACCGATCAAATCGGTCTGAAATAGATTTTTGCGACTCCTCCAAGTGAATCAGGTCGATGAGAGCCACCTTTTTACTCGACATCTTGGCAAAGTGTATCCGAATGTCGCCCTCGTCCATCGGTGTGATAGGGTGCTTGCTCATAACTGGATGACGATCCAACCTGTACCTCTGATCGCCATAGACGGTGAAGTGGTTGCCGAAAGCGACATAACGGCCGAGTAGGGGGATGCCCTGGACGATGACGCCGCTCGCCGGTTTCATAACGTCGAATGCAATGTCAGCTGCACGTCCGATGCTGCCGATCTGAGGCGAGGAGTCGAACGTCGCGCATACCTTGTAATGGATTAACCGTGGCCCGAGGCCATTCAATAGCTTGAATTGGTCTGGGAGTTCGCCATCCATCTGCGTAGGCGTCATTGTGCGACTCGTGCCGGAAATCCCGATCGCTTGAAGGCTTTGGAGCCGCTCATTTAACCGCTCTTGCGACGGGTGCCCGAGGAATAATGCTGTTCTAACGCCATTGACTGTCAGCGCTTCCATGGCGTCAGCGGAGCCAGTAAAATCGTCGCCGTAAAAGGCCATTAGTAGCGAATTCATCGTAACCTCGATCCGAGTACCCCTCCTAACTTTGCTTATTTCCAGGAGCGGCTGAGCGCATCATCCATAGCCTGTAACTGTTCACGTGTTAGTTTGGCGCCTCGTAGACCGGTAGCAACGGCAATCTGGCAACACTGTTCAATCTCCTCCACGACCCCCATTGCCACTGACATGTCGGCGCCGGCCACGATGACTCCGTGCTGACGCAGTAGGATTGCATGATATTCCGAAGCAAGTGATGCTACCGCCTCGTGCAATGAATGGGCTCCGGAGGGGTGATACTTGATCATCGGCACGCGTCCCGCTCGCACATAGAATGCAGCAGTGTAGGGTGGTACCGCGTCGGTCGTTTCGTCACTAATCAGCGTTGAATAAGCTATCGCATAAGTCGGATGGACATGGATCACCGCCTGGGCATCGTTTCTTGCCCGATACATCGCCAGGTGCATGTCCATTTCCTTTGACGGCTTCGATCCTTGCAGGACCTTGCCCTCTAAATCGACAGTGACAATCTGGTCTTCCGTTAATTTGCCCAATTCTGCGCCAGTCTGCGTAATCTTGACGACGTCGCCGTCTCTGACACTCGTATTGCCTCCAGAGGCATGGATGAGCTTTCTGTCATAGAGTGCTTTGCTGGCTTCGATCAGCTCGTCGATCTTTCCTGTTTGGCCCATTTCAAAACCTTGTTCTAGATAAATTCGACTGAAGACCGAATGCGTTCGCCGACGTCAATATGCTGTGACGCCCCCGTCCACGGGTAAGGCAACACCATTGATAAAAGAACCCTCATTTGAGCAGAGATAGAGGGCTGCCTCAGCAATGTCCTGCATACTTGCCATGCGGCCCAGCGGTACTTCTCCGAGTCTTTCCTTTTTTCGCTCGGGGTCCTTCAGCATTTCACGCACCAATGGCGTGTCGGCTGTGCTTGGGTTTATGGAGTTACAGCGGATGTTGAACTTTCCGTAACGCGACGCCACGGCCCGGGTCAGCAGTGCGACCGCACCCTTGGTCGTCGTATAGGCTTCTGGCGTATACATGTGGCCGATCAATCCGCAGACCGAGGACATGTTGATGATTGATCCTCCGCCGATCCTCTTCATCACCGGCAAGGCGTATTTGATGCCGAGGAACGGCCCCTTGACATTGACATTGTACATTTGGTCGAGCTCCTCCGCGCGCATTTCCTCGATCACCTTGCGGACATTGATCCCCGCATTGTTCACGAGGATATCAAGACCTCCCGTCTCTTCTTCAATTTGCTCGACGGCTTGCTGCCAGTCGTCTTCCTTCGAGACGTCCAAACGCAGGAACCTGGCCTCCGCGCCCGTATCGCGCAGTTTTGCTTCTGCCGCTATCCCCGTGCTCTCGTTAACATCAGCTATGTAAACGATAGCACCTTCCCGACCAAATGTGTCTGCGATCGCTTGGCCGATGCCTTGCGCGCCGCCGGTAACCAACGATCTCTTGTTGCTTAGTCTCATATCCAAACGCCTTAGAATATTGAGTGTAAGGGATCATGGGAGTGGAATTTGCCGGACGCTAGGCGATCGCCTCCTGAAAAGCAAATGGTGGTGTGGCGAACAATGAGAGGGATCAAGTTGTTCAAGGCAAGGGGCCGAAAATTGGCTTGTGTTTGGTATAGGCGCCGTCCGTTGTCAGCACTTCGCCCGCACACCAGCATTCGTCCGCCCACAAGAACATTGTCGCCGCGGAAATGTGCTTGGGCTCGGTCAAGCCGCCCATAGGGGTCGAATCTTCAACTGCCTTCAAACGACCGGCGCTGATTGGATGCTGCTCAGCCATCGGCCCGCGAAGTGGTGAGGGGGCGAGTCCATTCAGCACAAGACCGTATTGCTCCACGTAGTGACGTGATTGTAGCGCTACCATGTTGAGCAGGCCGCCTTTGGATTCCTCATAGGCGCTACTAGATCGGCCTTCCGCTCCAACTGTGGCGGAAGTCGAGAGTATAATCACGCCTCGGGCGTTGCGCAGGCTGCCGCTGTTGACCCCCTGCTTGATGACATTGTGGGCGCCCCACAGGTTGACCTCGCAGGCCCGCATTATCGCTTCTTTCGTCAATTTTTCCGGTGGTGTCAGCGGGCTCGGTGCAATACCTGCGGTGTGCATGAGGTAGTCGATTTTGCCGTGCCGACTAAGAAGGCCCTGGACCTGATCTTCGCTGGTTACATCGATCCGCTCGGCGATGACTTCGGCCCTTCCACTCTGTCTGGCGTGAACGGAGGCAGCAAAGTCGATGAGCTTTGTCTCCTCGGTGCCCACGAGAATACTTTCTGAATGATCGGCCATCACAAGTCGTTTGACGTCCAGCCAGCTGAGAACATGAGATGCCATATGCTGGCCCATCAGCCCGACACCCATGACGAGAACGGTCGCATCGGACTTGTAGGTAAAGGGAAGTGAACTCATTGCGCTCTCTCCGACATGACACAATTAGCAGGGGCCACCAGTGGATCTTGGTGAGCAAGGCTCTTCAGCACCCTAGTGATAGCTGGTAATGACCACAACTCAATGATCGGCATGTTCAAATCCGCTGTTGACCCACCGACGGTTGAGCGGGCGAAGAATTGGCTTGGAAGCGATTGGCCGCGCTAGAAGCTATCGCGAAGCGGCCGAACAAACGTGGCTACATCTGCCGCCAGTGCGGCCGGCTGTTCCATTGCGGCAAAGTGGCCACCTTTTTCCATCTCAGTCCAATGCCTGATATCGGTGTATGTTCTCTCGGCGATTGATCGGGGAGGTCTTCTAATTTCTTTCGGAAATGCCGCGTAACCTGTCGGGACATCAACCGTCTTGCCCTCCGGTATAGGCCAAGGTCCATGCAGC
>JBPCWA010000063.1:0-3266 GCA_051009975.1 Hyphomicrobiaceae bacterium | reverse complement strand
CCGCCCTCACCCGAGAACGACCCGACGGTCAGGCGACACCAAAAGCCTCAGAAATGGGTATTGTTCGTGGTGCCCTTGAGTCACGCACGGTGGCGGTCGAAGCTAGGCAGGTCAGGAGATCTTACGTGGCGTCGTCGTTGACAGACATGCCGATTTGTCTGATCTAGCTGAACGCCGTAGCGGTCAATGATGTCAACCAGCCCAGCTGTTTTGGTCTCGTTCGCGATGGCAAGTGCAGCTTCGGCGAAATCGACTTGGGCGTTCGATTGGCGTCGGTCTAAACGGCGTTGCTCATCACCGGAACTTACCAGCTAGTGGCCAGCGGCGTAGCCTGACGTGCATCTGCGGCGATAACCGCTTGCCGACCTCGCAATGCCTGGCGCGCCCAGGAAATTTCGTCGTCATCAGTCTAGTCAACGTGGAAAACAACATAGCCAAGCTGCGCAATGCAGCGCCACATCATCGTTCCCGACACCCGGCACATTTGACCAGGTCCGACTATCGAAAACGCCGCGGAAGGTCGTTATGCCGGCAGCACGCAGGGCACTTTCCACGTTCCGTTGCTTCTGGTTGCCATGCCTGAATACCAGAAAGACGCGAGCCTAGACCTTCAGTCTTCCCTGAATGCCCGCATCATTTGATCGCTCAGTGGCTTGACGAGGTAGGAGATGACCTTGCGGTCGCCGGTCTTGACGAAGACCTCGACAGGCATGCCCGGCACAAGCGTCACATCACCGAGCCCGGCGACCTCATCTGCTGCCATGGCAGTGCGCACCGTGTAGTAGCTGGCGCCAGTGTTCTGATCGGTCGTGATGTCGGCAGAGATGCGGATCAACGTCCCGGAGATCTCCGGTGTCGTGCGCTGGTTGAATGCGGAGAACCGCAGCATGGCCGTCTGTCCAAGCTGCAGCTGGTCGATGTCCTGCGGAGCGACCTTGGCCTCAACGGTCAAGTTGTCGGCCTTCGGTACAACAAGCATCACCGTCTCGCCGGCATTGATCACGCCACCCAACGTGTGGGCGGTCGACTGATGTATCGTGCCGGATTGCGGTGCGCGAACATCAATCCGCTTGAGCTCATCCTCTGCAGTGTTACGAAGAATGAGTAAAGCCCATATTCGTTCGTGGACTTGAGTTGGATGCCATACCGATTTTCGGCAAAGTGATGGACATAGGAGGCCGAGATCTCAGGGTCCTCGTAATTGTCTGCAATTCCGAATCCCTCGGTCTTGCATCGGTAGAACCGCATGACGGCTTGACGTAATTTCAGCTCGAATTGCGTGTCTTTCACCATTTCGACATACTTGCTCACAAGCTCGAGTTCATCCTCATCTACTGGCTGCATGAACTGGTATTCTTTGTCGATAAGAGATTGTAGAGCTTGAAACAGCGTGATGTCGCGGTAGCGTTCCTCAATGTCCTCATTGCTTTCCCACGACAACCCGTCGGCATACAACACATAGACGCGAGTGCTGACGAGGTCGGAATCTGAGTAGTACGGGTACTTCTTGCTAATTGAGTCGAAGCGTGCCTCCTGGGCTGGTTTTTGCCAATCCCGCATCTCCCCAATTTCTGAATAGATGGACTCGTACAGCCGGAGATACCTATCTGGGTCTCACCAGATTAGCACATTGGCCAATTCTCTCCGCATGTTGTTGAGGAGAAGGTTTCGATCAATGGCAGACGCACGATTCGTCTGACGGATTGTCCGATCGATAGAGTCCCTCGTGACCGCGAACCCCAATCTGTACCCGATAGAGAGGGCAGCCAGAGCGACAATAACGCCAACCACATACTCCATTGCCGCCCCCCATTCCAATGGCGCAGAGGAAGACTAGCATTGGAGCGAGCGGCCTGTCAGGAATTGCACATATTTCGTCGAGGCTCTCCACGCGCCCCGTTCGACACCCTTGGGGGCTTGAAGGAGGCTACATTCAAACAGTCACTTCAGCCTTCTTCAGATGAGATGTCGATGACATTGTTGGATGACTTACAGCCCGGTGGCGCCAATGGTTCCTCCGGTGCAACTGGTGGCGGATGCCGGTAGGTTGGATGCTCGTCGAGGACCCCTCTATTAGCGGAACAAAGACTGGTGATCTTGGCGTAGTTACGATTCGCGGGCGCGGCGGAGCTTTCAGCCAAGCCTGCAATTCTAGCTTCTCACCATCATTACTCGGCAACTGGAGTCCTTCATCCGTTAGAGTAGCAGGAATGGATGGTCTGCGACGGAGGTACTTGCGGCTTAGACAACCCCGTTTGCGTGGTCGTGGATAGTGGCAGGCCGTCGGGAGACGCGGTCGATTTCCGGCACCGTATCGATGATCTTCGTTTCTTCGGCGCGCGGCACATTGGTGATGACCTGGATGACGATCTCGCCTTCGTATTGCTGCTCACCGTGCTGGGTTGATTTGCCATAGCCGCGGTCAAGCAGTTCTTTGGCGGCGGCGCCCCTCGCCTGTTCGCTCTGGGCGTTCTCCAATAGATCAACGAGCGTCTTTATGGCTTTCGGGCCGTGCTGTTGGGCGATGGCCTTGATTTCTGCCGTGATCTTGTTGGGCGAGCCCTTCGTTCGACCTGCGCCCTGTCTAGCACCCCCGTATGCCGCCGCGACTTGATTTCCTTTGATTTTTTATCAAGTTTCAGACCGCGTCGTGCAAAAACGATCATCCTGTTCCCGACAATGGCTCGCCGCTCATGAAGCCGTTGATCTCTGCAACCAGTGCGCCGCGTTGGCTGCGAAGCCGGTTGTAGGTCTTGCGGCGCATATAGCGGCGGCGCTTGGCCGGTTCGGTTTTCCAATCCGCGCAGCCAAGGCGATCCGAGATGTCGCGCGCCCTGCGGATCATGCGTTTGACGGGCGTCTCGCGGCGTGACTGATATGTGATGTTCCCGCAGATGCCGCACTTCACCCCGCTGGGCAGGAGAGCTAACCGCAGTGTCGCGCGCTCACAGCCCGGTGCGATGAAATAGATGTGCTCACCTCCGAACCGACAAGGACGGCGTTGGATGGCTATGCACGACCATAGTGGATCAGCAGTGCTGTGATGCGGGTCTACATACTCGATGGTGAAGCAATCGTGGTCGGCATCCATGGCGAAGGCGGCGCTGCGCATGCCCTCGTCATCGAATTCGATGCTTTCCGTAAAGCCTGCGACAAAGGCCGGCCACCTGGCCATGTAGTCGGCGTCGAGATAGGGAAGGGACTCCCACGTATGCTGGTAACGGCGCTGCATAATCGTAATCTCTTGGCAAGAGAGCGATACGCAA
>JBPCWA010000062.1:0-25607 GCA_051009975.1 Hyphomicrobiaceae bacterium | reverse complement strand
TGCAGTCTGCAGTCTGCAGTCTGCAGTGTGCAGTAAGCTATTAGCTATTGTTCACCTTGGTTTGTTTGTCAGTCATCGCTAAATGTTGGGTGCCTCGCAAGACATCGTCAGATGTGTCACGGGAATGGCCAGCACGAATTTGTTGAATTGTAATCGGATTCCCCGATTGTGACTTTGCGGGGACTTGTGGCGCCACGTCGTCTCGGCTAACCGATGCCCATGAGTGACAAAACGATTCCCCCCGATGAAAATCCCGCCGAGCCGGTCAACTTGCGCGAAGCGCTAGAAGAGCGCTATTTGGCATACGCACTGTCAACAATCATGCATCGCGCGCTTCCCGATGTTCGCGATGGTCTCAAGCCGGTTCACAGGCGCATTTTGTTTGCGATGCGCGAACTGCGTCTCAATCCCGATCTAGCGTACAAAAAGTGTGCGAAGATTGTTGGCGAAGTGATGGGGAATTACCACCCACACGGCGACCAAGCGATTTACGACGCACTCGTCCGCCTGGCGCAGGATTTTGCGGTGCGATATCCTTTGGTAGATGGGCAAGGAAACTTCGGGAACATCGATGGTGATAACGCCGCTGCCATGCGTTACACCGAGAGCCGGATGACCGAAGTCGCGCTTGCGTTGCTCGATGGTATCGACCAAGACACGGTAGATTTTCGACCGACTTATGATGGGGCGAACGAAGAACCGGCGGTCTTGCCAGCGGCGTTTCCTAACTTTCTCGCGAACGGGGCTTCGGGCATCGCTGTCGGTATGGCGACAAACGTTCCGCCGCACAATGTTGAGGAACTCTGCAATGCACTGCTGCACCTGATCAAACACCCCAATGCCACGATCGAAAAGCTTGTCGAATTCGTTCCCGGGCCGGACTTCCCTACCGGTGGAGTGCTTGTCGAATCGAGACCGAACATACTGGAAGCCTATCGCACGGGACGGGGTGGCTTTCGCCTGCGGGCACGATGGCATCGGGAAGATACCGGTCGGGGGGGATATCAGATCGTCGTTACTGAAATACCTTTTCAGGTAGCGAAAGCTAAGCTCGTTGAGAGACTAGCAGACTTGATCACAGAGAAACGTTTACCCATGATAGGCGATGTGCGGGATGAGAGCGCAGAGGAGATTCGCCTCATCATTGAGCCCAAATCGCGTACGATAGACATGACGCTCATGATGGAGAGCTTGTTCAAATTGTCCGAGCTTGAGATTCGCTTCGGACTCAATATGAATGTGCTCTCAAATGGTCAGATTCCGAACGTGTTGTCGCTACGCGATGTGCTTCGCCAATGGCTCGATCACCGTATCGTTGTCCTGTCGCGGAGATCAAACTTCCGGCTTAAAAAGATTGAGCATCGCCTCGAAGTTTTAGATGGATACCTCATCGCATTCTTGAATATTGATGAAGTCATTAGGATCGTCAGATTTGAGGATGAGCCAAAGCAAACATTGATTGCGACTTTTTCTCTGTCGGACGTGCAAGCTGAAGCTATCTTGAACCTGCGATTGCGTGCGCTCTCAAAACTTGAAGAAGTAGAGATACGCGCAGAACACGAGCGTCTAACGGAGGAAAAACGTCAACTCTTGGAGTTGCTCGCTTCGGAAGAGCTGAAATGGGCGAGGGTTTCGGACGAGATTAGAGAGGTGCGAGGTGCATACTCGAACAAAACAGAGCTCGGTCGCCGACGCACCCAATTTGCCGATGCACCGGAGATACATTTCGATCTAGATCAAGCAATGATCGAAAAGGAGCCACTGACCATTGTCTTGTCTGAGAAAGGTTGGATCCGGGCTCTCAAAGGTCATATCGACGATCTCGGGAAGGTTGAATTTAAGCAAGGGGACAAACTGCGGACGGCCTTGCATTCGTATACGACCGATCGGCTGTTAGCATTTGCCACCAATGGTCGATTTTTCACGCTGAGTGGAGACCAATTGCCGGGTGGGCGAGGCCACGGTGAGCCTGTTCGGCTCATGGTAGATATCGAGGAAAACCACGACATTGTTGAGCTGTTCGTGCACCAACCCGGTCGAAAGCTGCTTGTGGCTTCGACAGCTGGATACGGCTTCGTTGTGGTCGAAGACGACGTAGTGGCTGCTACCCGGAAGGGTAAGCAGGTATTGAACGTGGCGCTTCCGGACGAAGCAAAGGTATGCGTTCCCGCAGATGGGGATATGGTAGCTGTCGTCGGAGACAATCGAAAATTGCTGGTCTTCACGCGTGGCGAGATCAATGAGTTGGGTCGGGGCAAAGGGGTCATCCTGCAGCGCCTCAAGGGTTCGTCCTTGTCGGATGTCCGGATATTTGAAGGAACGGCCGGATTGACATGGGAAGATTCCGCCGGCCGAACTTTCACGATGTCCCTTGAAGATTTGGAGCAGTGGTACGGCCTTAGAGCCCAGGCCGGCAAACTCGTGCCGAAAGGGTTTCCGCGATCCAATAAGTTTGGAACAGCATTTAGCTAGGCTAGATTTTCGTTGACGCAGAACACTAG
Source organism: Hyphomicrobiaceae bacterium (assembly GCA_051009975.1). GTDB lineage: Bacteria > Pseudomonadota > Alphaproteobacteria > Rhizobiales > Hyphomicrobiaceae > Tectiglobus. The sequence continues at coordinate 23,106 of JBPCWA010000062.1, read as the reverse complement.
ACCGGATCTGTGCACTGCCTATGGGGCGGGTTCTTCTGTACATAGTTGATGCGTCGATGCGAGGCTCTCTTGACGTTGCGATTCCAGGAGGCGCCGCTAGATGGTGGGCTGGAATTCGGCGCCGAAGGTGTTTCGCAGCGGCTACGACCGCTAAATTCCGAGGGTAGTTTAATAGTCTGGCGGCGTTGCAGCCAAGCGAGGCTACGCGAAGTAGTGCGCGAAGCGTTTGCGCCGCCCGTTCCCCTGGTCGACGGGCTTGAGGTGTTCGCAAACAGATTGACGGGCCGCGGGCTGGCGTTGCAAAGTTTTTGTGCCCGTGAGCTGCTCTCGTCTGGTCGATTCAGCGATGCCGGATTCCTTGAATTCAATTCGGTGCATGTCGAGAAGTTGCGCCAACGGGGAATCGTCGACGAACATTTGGTCAATCCCGTTGTGCGAAGCAACGTTTGTCCAGATAGCCGTGCGCCGCAAACGCCGTCGTTACATGACTGCAGCTAAGTCGTTTATGTCGTTGCGAGTGGTGCTTATGCTGGTGGCGCGACTGCAGTGATTTCTGGCAGCGGAGAGGTGATCGAGCCGAATGCTCCGGATAATAAGCTATATCGTGACCAGGTTATTCGGCTAGACGATACCTCGCCGCCGGGATGCGGGATAAAGTGCGATTTGTTTTGAGCGAAATGGAGCGACGCCTCCACTCGCTCGGCTTTGACTGGATCGCAGCAACAAATGTGCAAGCATACGCAGATTTTGATTTTCCAGGGACGATCGGCGATGTTGTTGGGTACCAGACGGCTGACAAGGGGGCGACAAGGGGGTGACAGGGGGCTGGGCCTGTCATCTGTCATTCGTCTTGATTTTGAAATGGATTGCTGTGTCATACATCGAGATCTCGCCGTCTTGCACTGAATTTCGCCCGGTAAGCGCCGTTTAAATCTGTCCGATGCGGCCGTCATTAACCGTTCCGGTTTCCCTCACCGTTCGCGTCGGTGTCATCGATTGTGTCGGGAGGTGGGGTACATTGAGGACCCACCTAGGTTCTAAAAAGAAATGCTCAGTCGCGCATCTGTGCTGGGTCGAACGAGCGTCAACAAAGTGTGCGTGTCGCGAAGCCTCGGGACTAGAAATCCGACTTTATAGGCATGCTCTCATCACACTTCAAAGGATTCGCTCTTGCCCATCGCGATTAGTATTTTGCGTTATTAGCAGCAGTGTGGCGTTTGCAGCTTCTTACAATTTTGGGCTTATCATGCTGCTTGTTCTACTAGCCGATCGTTCGGCAACTGGTCCAAGTCCGGCTCTGAGATCAACTCTTCTTGATCATTGCCGCTTGTCCTAAGAGACTTTGCCGACGTTGCTGAGCACTCTTCAAAGCTGTTTGCCATAGTCATAGCAATGCGCTTTTTCTTCTTAGGCGGAAATTGCATCTCCAACACAAGCGCGGCAATCGCTAAGGCCTAAGAGTGCAAGTCGTGCAATGGTCGATGGATTGGGCGCTTTTCAATCGCTTGCCTATGCATCACAATGGATTGCCTGTACATCAATAAAGCTTCGCCGATGTTGGTGAAGTGCCATGATCGGCGCCTTGGAAGCAAAGCTACCGAAATTAACCCTTTGTTTGGAATATTCGAAAGAATTCTTCGTTCGTCTTACCCTTTAGGGAAGCGGTAAAGTTGCCCGACTATTGTGCCAGCTTCAAATTCCAATCATAATCTAATCGCTTATGATTGAACGCTGTTTGTAGTGTATTGGGAGTACAGCGCGCATGAAGGTTACGGCTTTATGTGGAGTAGTGGGACTTATTTTGGGAACGCCGACTTTCGTTGCTGCGCAGTATATCCCGTCCACGATCGGGCACTCAAAAGACGATTCATCGTACATTCATAAGGTCGAGGTTATTGGAAAAGACCAAAGGGTGAAGCTGCCGCAGAAGTACATGAAGTACGCCAAAGGAATTGGCGTCATTTTTGAACCAGGAGCTGGCTGGGCTTGTACGGCCTTTTGCGTGGCGCCCAGCATAATTGGGACGAACGCGCATTGCCTTATTGGTCGACCAGGCCGCCAAAACCGAACGGACCTCAGCCAAGTCAAATTCGTCTTTGCACCCAACTCCGTCACTGGTTTTACCCATGTGAGCTCGCTGAAGTTCGCCGATCAAAAGCAAGTTTATCTCTCGGTCTATGCCGGACACTATCGGGCGAAACGAACGACCCGGGAATTTTCTAATGATTGGGCCTTTGCCAAGTTGGACAGTCAATCGTGTCGCGGCAACGCGGTCGAATTTGCAGACATGAGTGAACACCAGATCAACAAGGCAGCCAAGAAGAAGCAAGTCTTCATGATCGGTTATCACGGTGATCGGGGAATGCAAGACAAGCTTCTCTCAACTGCTTGCACAATACGATCTGGATCAAACTCCAAATATTTTCTTCCGGCTCAGCGCCGATCTATACGTTCGGCCGGAAACCTACTACCTCACACTTGCGATATGTTCAGAGGGGCTTCCGGCTCGCCAATCTTCGTAAAACGCGGAAATTCGGCTAAAGTCGTTGCCATCAATGCCGGCAGCACAGGTTTCGCTAAGTATCGCGTTAATCGCCACAACAATCAGCGTCGCTATGTCTGGAGTCGACAGACGAACCTGGCGATAATGTCAAAGACTTTTCTGCATGGACTTAAAAGATTTCGGACCGAGCCATTAATTTCTGGCAAGGAAGATTTGCGTACCTTGCAGCAGATCTTGAAGGCGGATGGATATTATCGCGGTCCCATTGACGCTCTTTATGGCCCGGGTACACGTGGAGCGATATTAAAATTTGAAAAAGATAAACAATTGGCACCGCTAGGAATTCCAACCGCGCGACTGCTAGAAGATGCCAGAAAGAGTAGGTTGGAGAGGAAAGAAGAGTTGGCCAGTCTGGATCATGGCTCGCGCAGAAAATCAGCTTCGAAGCGTTGAGGATCTTGCCTATGCCAAGTGGCGAATGATTGCAGACCTTTGTTAGTTCGCGATCACCGCATTAGCGTCCTATTGGTCTGTTCTTGACAAGCGCATAGCGTTGTTGAGCGGTGTTTGCAGTCATCTCTTCCGCTCCTTCGTCGGTCGATAGACCGTTTGACCCGCAACATTGCTAGCCACTGCGCAGGCCAGTCTTTGGGATACCGTGTCTCTTTCCGCGCGCGCATCGAGACGCGTCCTCGCAGTAGGGACCTTGTGGTCTGCGAAACTGTGCGTGAGAAAGTCAATTCGGTGAGTTTTTGAGAGACGCAATAAAGGCGGCGACGGCGATGTTGTCGACCTTGTTCGGTGTTACCTGATGAGTTCTGCTATCAGATAGTGTCTGACCAGCGCTACGCGGCATTGTCATTTGCGCTCACAATTTGTATCGCCTGCAGGACAAGTGTGCGTGTGAAGGAATGTGGGCGGATTCGATGCCTTTGACTTTGATGCAGGAACTCGACAGTGAAGCTGATCGATTTGAGACGCCTTGCGGGGAAGGGGCGATGGTTTGGCGGCGTTGGGGCGTGGGTGAGGACCGAGTCCCGGTTCTCTTGCTACATGGGGGGTCGGGTTCCTGGACACACTGGATAAAGACAATTCCAGCGCTGAAGTCAGAATTCGAGGTGTGGGCGATTGATATCCCTGGATTGGGTGAAAGCGCGATGCCAGCCAGTCCTTTTGTTCCACAGTCATGCGCAGATGCTATTGTGGCAGGGTTTCGTCAGCTCTTTTCGCCCAATCGCAAGGCGCGATTGGTGGGCTTTTCCTTCGGCTGCCAAGTCGGAGTTCTTGCTGCGCTGGATCTGCTCCAAGCGCTAAGCGGCATCGTCATTGTCGGTACGGCGGCCCTCGGTCGCGGGCCGCAAATTCGACCGCTGCCGAAAGAACGCAGTTCAATGTCTATTGCTGATCGTCGCGAGGTGCATCGCCGGGTCCTCGAAATTTTGATGTTTTGGAACCCAGAGTGGATAGATGAACAGGCAATTGCGCTCCAGGCAATTAATGTGTCCAATGCACGATTCCGATCACGAGAATTTGCAGGCGGCTCGGCAGTTCGAGATGGTCTAGCCCAAATCGATCTTCCGCTCAGGACGATTTGGGGGCGACATGATGTGATTGCCAATCCGGATCTGGATACCGTTCTGAAGATCCTGGCCGAGAAACACCCCGAACTCAAAGCCTGTATTATTGAGGAGGCCGGGCATTGGGTCATGTATGAAGCCCCGGAGGCATTCAACGCCTCCCTCTTGGAGTTCCTGAGAAACTAATAAGCCCGAGATACTGCGCTGAAACATTGACGGCCTGATACGGTGACGGCCTAAAACAGTGACGACCTAGTGACGGCCTAAAACAGTGACGGCGTAAAACAGTGACGGCCTCAAACAATAACGGCCTCAAACGACAACCGGCCTGAAACCGCAAACGCGTTCCCGAGGCCTTTCTTGCGCTGGGCCTACAACAATGTGACCTCGTGACCTAGTGGATCTCTGGTTCAGGTACGCTTGGTCCAGCTTCAAGGAAGTCGAAATCGCAACCTTCGTCTGCCTGACCGATGTGTTCCTGAAACATACGTCCGTAGCCACGCTCATATCGTGGTGATAGTGGGGTCCACGCGGCCTTTCTTCGCGCTAATTCTTCATCTGAAATGCTTAGGTGAATGGATCGCTGTGATACGCTGACTTCAATTTCATCGCCTGTTTGGACGAGAGCCAGCGGTCCACCGACGTAGCTTTCCGGTGCCACGTGAAGGATGCATGCGCCGTAACTTGTACCGCTCATGCGCGCGTCGGATATCCGTAGCATATCGCGAACACCCTGTTTTACCAGTTTACGGGGTAGTGGTAACATTCCCCATTCCGGCATGCCGGGTCCACCTTTAGGGCCAGCATTCTGCAAGACAAGGATATCGTCGGGTGTAACATCGAGATCTTCGCGCTCAATTTCCGCTGCCATGTGGTTGTAATCGCGGAACACGATCGCGCGGCCGCGATGCTCATGTAGATGTGGCTCTGCGGCGGATGGCTTCATGACGCAACCGCGCGGCGCCAAGTTGCCAGTCAGAACTGCCGTTGCCCCTCCCTCGTAAATTGCTCTTTCTTGTGGGCGGATAACATCATCATTGTAGACAACCGCTCCAGCAATGTTCTCTGCTATCGTTCGGCCGTTGATCGTGAGAGCGTTTGTGTTGAGCTTGGTTTCCAGGACCTTCATTAAGGCCGGAAGGCCGCCGGCATAGAAGAAATCCTCCATAAGGAGTTCTCCCGAAGGCCGGATGTTTGCCAAGACCGGCACTTCCCGTCCGATTTGGTCGAAACGTTCAAGTGTCAGGTTGATTCCTGCCCGCCGGGCCATAGCTATAACATGCACGATGGCGTTGGTTGATCCGCCCATGGCCATGTGAACTGTGATGGCATTTTCGATTGCTTCACGGGTTACAATTTTCGACGGTGTAACGTCGTCCCAAACCATTTCAACGATTCGACGACCGGCGGCGGCGCACATTCGAACATGCTGAGAGTCGGCTGCTGGAATTGAGGATGCGCCCGGCAAAGTCAATCCCATGGCTTCAGCAATGGCCATCATCGTAGCAGCCGTTCCCATCGTCATGCATGTGCCGAACGAGCGTGCGATGCCGTTCTCCATTTCAGCCCACTGCTTCTCTGTGATTTTGCCGGCACGCTTCTCGTCCCAGTATTTCCAGACATCCGATCCCGAGCCCAGGCTGCGCCCCGCCCAGTGTCCGCGTAGCATGGGGCCAGCAGGACAAAAAACGGCTGGTAGCCCCATGGAAATGGCACCCATTATCAGGCCGGGGGTCGTCTTATCACAACCGCCAAGGAGGACGGCGCCGTCAATCGGATGGGACCTCAGCAACTCCTCCGTTTCCATTGCCAAGAAGTTGCGATACAGCATGGTGGTCGGTTTGACGAAAGGCTCAGACAGTGAAATTGCTGGCAATTCAAGCGGAAAGCCGCCAGCTTGAAACACGCCGCGTTTGACGTCTTCGGCGCGGTCGCGGAGATGGGCATGGCACTGATTGATGTCGCTCCAGGTGTTGATGACGCCGATTACAGGCCGTTTATCCCAATCGGCAAGATCATAGCCCATCTGGCGGAGGCGCGAACGATGGCCGAACGCGCGCAAATCCGATACACCAAGCCAACGGTGCGAGCGCAGTTGATCGGGATTCTTCCGTTCGGGCATACCCGGCTCCTTAGTCTTTCTGCGAATTCGTCTGGCCCGCGACATTAAGCCGACAACGTAGTGGTTGGGAAGAATTTCGAGTCTGTTTCTTGGCCAATTTCTATCAAGGTTGTCCAATAGGGTAGCAACTGCTCGGAAATCGGCAGCTTGATAGGCGCATTGTCAGACACTGTTGACACGCGAGCCGCCGCGTGGCGACATTTAGGCAAACCCTAGACAATGCACATCCAAACGGGAGGCTGCTGAGCAACCATGCCGCTCGAACCTGCTTCGGAAGTCCTTAGGCCATATACTGTACTAGATTTGACGCGAGTGCGTTCCGGACCGACTTGTGTTCGGCAACTAGCAGATTGGGGTGCCAATGTTGTAAAAATCGAGTTGCCCGCAACGGATGATAAAGGGCAACTTGGCGGTCCGCGTGCTGGATCGGATTTTCAGAACCTGCACCGCAACAAAAGGGCAATGACACTCAATTTGAAATCCAATGAAGGGGTGGAAATTTTTAAGCGACTGGCCGCGAAGTCAGATGTCATCGTCGAGAACTATCGACCTGACGTCAAGATGCGGCTTGGCATCGATTACGAGACCCTGAAACCGCTCAACAAGGGCCTAATCTACGCGTCGATATCTGGATTTGGACAGGATGGTCCCTACGCCGAGCGACCTGGTTTTGATCAGATTGCTCAGGGTATGGGCGGCTTGATGTCGATTACCGGTGCGCCAGGTCAAGGGCCGATGCGCGTTGGGATCCCGATCGCAGACTTAACCGCAGGAATCTTCTGCGCGCAGGGTATATTGCTTGCTCTGTTGGAGCGTGAGCGTACCGGAGAGGGGCAATGGGTGCAAACGTCCCTCCTACAGGCACAGACGTTTATGCTCGATTTTCAGGCCTCGCGCTGGCTGATGGATGGCGTAGTTGCGCCCCAGGCCGGTAACAATCACCCGACAAGCATACCAACGGGGGTGTTTGAAACAAGCGATGGGCACATCAACATCGCCAGTGCCGGGCAAGCGATATATCTCAAGTTGGTTGATGTTCTTGGCGACGAAGAGCTCATGCATCCGGACTATGCCGATGGACCCAGCCGATCCAATAACCGCGATGCTTTGAACGAGCTTATCAATAAACACACGCGTACTAGACCATCTGCGGAGTGGATCAAGATATTGAACAATGCCGGCGTGCCGTGTGGCGAGATTAACACTATCGATCAGGTGTTCGCATCCCCGCAAGTCAAGCATTTGGGCATGGCGAAAGACATTGTTTCGCACGAACGCGGACCGACGCAGCTAGTTGGTCAACCTGTTACGCTCAGTCGAACGAACAGTTCCATCAAGCATCCGCCGCCCAAGCTCGGAGAGCATACCGATGACGTGCTGGCCGAGGCCGGATACACATCGGCGGAAATTCAAGCCTTTCGAAATACCGGCGTTGTTTGAGTTGGCCATATAAAGGTTTCAAATCAACTGACGCAAAGGGTGGCTTCTGTCTGCGCCACGTTCCTCCGCACTGAACACGAATAGGACGAACAGGATGAATACTGTGAGCGATAGCGTCGAAGACAAGATGATCGGCAGCATCACTGGCGCTGTTGGCCATGTCATTTTCAACAATCCGGCCAAGCACAACGCTGTCTCGCTGGATATGTGGCATCGTTTTGGTCAGCTCTTGGACGAATATGAGTCCAACGATAGACTGCGCGCCGTCGTCATTAGTGGTGCTGGCGGAAGGGCGTTTGTGTCTGGCGCTGACATCTCGAAATTCGAGAGTGAGCGAGCTACAAAGGAGGCAGTTGCGCATTACGGCAAGGTGTCCGGGCAATCCTACGAGAAACTGCTGAACTTTTCGAAACCAACAATCGCCAAGATCAACGGGTACTGTATTGGTGGCGGCATGAATGTTGCGGTCGCTTGTGATCTTCGATTCTGCGAAGAAAACGCTCGGTTTGCAATTCCTGCAGCGAAGTTGGGGCTCGGCTACGGCTACTATGGGGTTGCGCGTCTGTCTCGGCTTGTGGGCGTATCCCGTGCCATGGAGATGTTTTACACTGCGCGGCAATTTCCTGCTGGCGAAGCCTACGAAATGGGCTTGGTTAACAAGGTTGTTTCGGCCGAGGAACTTGAAGCAGTCGTCGCAGATGTGACACGCCGGATCTCGGAAAACGCACCGATGACCATCGCAGCAATCAAGGCGTCCGCGATAGAGATTGGCAAGGCGCCAGATCAGCCAAATCACGCAAAGTTGGATGCGATGGTCCAGGCGTGTTTCGACAGTGAAGATTATATTGAGGGGCGCCGCGCGTTCATGGAAAAGCGAAAGCCACAATTCAAAGGCCGATAGCTATGCGGCCCAATTTGCAGAAATCTTGAATGTAGATGTCGCCTATAGGACCTTTTTTTCGATTTGCCTTTGACTAACGCGAAATTGGGATTCCGAAGCGCTCGGATCGACTCAAAATCCTCGCCCCATGTCTAGTTCGACGTCAACTGTAAGACGGTGGGCGGTGTTTCGTAGATCCATGATCTATTCGAATTTCGGACTTGGTGCGTTCTTCGTATGAGGCAAGTGTGGCCCAGGCCCGAAGGCAACAGCACGGGGAAACGCAGTCCCGTCGGTGGATGCAATTGACTAGAGATTAGAAAGAAGCAGTCGCGGATGCAAAAGGATTCCTCGGAACAGTTTCTCACTCTTCACGAGTTCATAAAAGAGGCCAAGAAACATCTCAATGCGAACGTTTGGGATTATCTGATCGGTGCAACAGAGACCGAGACGACGATGCGCCGCAATCGTCTCGCGCTGGATCAGATGGCTCTGAGGCCACGCGTTTTGCGTGACGTTTCCAGTATCGACATTTCGAGTGAAGTCCTCGGCAAGCGTGTTCGCCTGCCTGTCATTCTAGCTCCTGTCGGTTCGCTTGCTTCTTTTCATCCGGAAGCCGGAATCGCCGTTGCCAAGGGAGCTGACCGTTTTGGCGCGGCCATAACTTACAGCTCGGTGAACGATGTATCATTGGAGGATGTGCGTGCAGAGAGTAGGTACCCGTGTATCTACCAGCTTTACGTTCGGGGCGGTAATGCGTTTGTAGACGATCTTGCCCGGCGCGCTGCGGATTGCGGATATGACGCGTTCTGCATCACTGTTGACACTGCGGTCTACAGCCGCCGAGAGCGTGATATCGCAAAGCGGTTCAACAAACCTTGGCGAAAGTCTGCCACAGGTCTCGAGATGCAGGCTGCTTTCAACTGGACCAACGTAGCGCACTTCAAGGCGAACCACGCTCTACCATTAATGCTCAAAGGGATTAGTACGGCGGAGGACGTGCGGATCGCCATTGATCATGGTGTCGACTACGTCTGGGTTTCAAATCATGGCGGCCGCCAACTGGATCACGGCCGCGGATCGATGGATGTTGTTCGAGAGATCCTTGATGCGTCAAAAGGATATCCGATCAAGGTCATCGTCGACGGGGGCATCTGTCGCGGCACTGACGTCGTCAAAGCCATGGCATTGGGCGTCGAGGCTGTAGCAATCGGCCGGCTCTACTGCTACGCCCTCGCTGCCGACGGCGCAAATGGGATTTTGCGCATGCTCGAGATTCTTGAAGATGAACTGAAAAGTGCTATCGGTCTCACTGGTCTTACATCTTGGGGGGGAATCGATAGCTCGTACTTGTATTTCGGCGCGCCTAGCGTCTGTGAGCCCAATGTTCACAGCGCCTTTCCACTGTTGGACTTGTGCGATCCCGGTTACGGTGGGCGATAATGTTCGGTTGCGTTGAGCGGCTTGGATTACTGCGGCGCGTACTTAATTCGTTGTCTTTGCTACTTGTGTGACCGCGCCGCCCGTGGCCGTTCGACCGCCATCGATTGTGAAATGCATGCCGGTAACATTCTTGGCAGCATCGGAACACAAGAAAAGCACAATATCAGCGATCTCATCAGGTTGCGAATAGCGACCACTAGGGATAGCTCCCTCATAACGCGCTTTGACGCCTAGCGGGTCTTCAGGATTGATGAGTTTTTGCACGTCGTCAATCATGCGAGTCTGTACGGGACCCGGGCATATAGCGTTTACGCGCACTCCGCTACGGGCGACTTCGCCGGATACGCTCTTCATCATGCCAAGAACTGCGTGCTTCGAAGCACAATAGGTTGACATTCCGGGTGTGCCCACAAGTCCAGCAACTGATGCAGTGTTGACGACGGCACCGGCTCCCCTCGCAATCATTGCGGGCAGGACATGCTTCATACCTAAGAATACTCCGCGGACATTCACCCTCATTACGTCATCGAACGTATCTTCGTCATACTCTGTTATCGGTGCGACAAGGCCTTCAATTCCTGCATTGTTGAAGAAGCAGTCGATCTTACCAAACGCATCGAGTGCGTCTGCCACATAGCGCGCAACTTCGGTGGACTTGGTCACGTCAGCAACAACTCCAATGGCGTGATTGCCATATGTTCTCACTTCATCGACGATGATTTTTACTGCGGTGCTATCGATATCGACAACGGCAACGTCCGCGCCTGCCTTGGCGAAAGCGTGTGCCGTCGCCCCGCCGATGCCGCCACTTCCGCCAGTGATCACCACGCTAGCACCTCTAAATTGCATCGGTGTCCTCCAATTGGCCGGTTGTACCTTAGTTCTGCACGGCGCGGCCAATTGCCCTGCATTCCATCAATCTCGTGCAACTACCCGATCCGCTTGCGCGACATAGGGCTAAACGGCCGATTTCTCGACCCCCAGCTAGCCAATATCGCTGATCGGATAAGCCGGAGGTTGCTATTCGTCGGTCAAATGGACGTCGACGTATCCACACTCCTCTGCAATAGTATTATCGAGAGGATCACGACTATCTTCGAACAGATGAAACTGGGCTCCCGCACGAGGAGAAACAATTCATGAGGTCAACAATGCAAACCCCGGTCAGCATAATCGCCGGAGCGATTTTTGCCATCGTGGCTACCGTAGCGATGGCTGGTGAAACGTCGTCGCCCGCTGGCGCCAAGGTTTATTTCCAGAACCTGAAGGATGGTGATTCGGTTAGCAGTCCCGTCAAAGTGGTCTTCGGTCTCAGCGGCATGGGCGTTGCTCCCGCGGGCGTTGAAAAGTCTAAAACGGGCCATCATCACGTCCTCATCGACCGACCACCGCTTGGGCAGGGTCCAGATGGAAAAGATGAGTTCAAAGCAAATCTCCCCGCAGATGAAAACCACAAGCATTTCGGTGGCGGACAGACGGAGGCATCGCTGGAATTGGCGCCAGGCAAGCACACATTGCAACTCGTCTTGGGCGATCAGAACCATATACCGCATAGTCCGCCTGTCGTTTCTGATGTCATCACGATTACGGTGAAGTAGCGCTTCGGACGAATATCGACAATGCGGGCAGAATGGGCCGAATATCACGTAGCTAGGTTGTACAGATAGGTCGTGTCTATCGGTACTCTTGACCGAGAAGAAATGGGTTTGTGGTGCGGCTCCGCATTGGTCGGCAACTGGATTTGCCCGACGTTGTGTCCAAACCCGAAAGGAAGAAAGCTGACACTTTCAGGCCCAATGGCGGTGGCGAACTAGGCTTCACTCATCACTTGGTGAATAGTGCACGGTTAGCTAATCTACACACCAAATCGATACATGGAGTTGAGAGACCATGACGGAGCGATACGTGCGGACGGGCATTTTCTTGGCTCCGTTCCATATGACCAACGAGAACCCAACATTGACGCTCGAGCGAGACATGGATCTCTTGGTCCATCTGGACAAGCTTAACTACCATGAAGCATGGATTGGAGAGCATCACTCCGGCGGTTTCGAAAATATTGGTGATCCGGCGATGTTCATTGCGGCAGCCGCTGAGCGTACTCGTTGCATTCGACTGGGGACGGGTGTTGTGTCGCTACCCTATCATCATCCGTTCATCATAGCTGACCGGATGGTGCAACTTGACCACATGACACGCGGGCGCGCGATGTTCGGCGTCGGACCGGGTTCTCTGGTCTACGATGCAACCAAGCTAGGGATAGACCCAGCAACACAGCGCGAGCGTCTCAACGAGGCGCTCAACGTCATTATTCCTTTGCTCAAGGGCGAGACCGTAAACTACAAGGCAGACTGGTTTGAATGCGTCGATGCCAAGCTGCAAATGCCAAATTACTCGCATCCGCATATCGAGATGGCAGTTGCCTCGTCGCGCTCGCCGACCGGGTCTTATATCGCCGGCCTGCATGGAATTGGCATGCTGGCAATGGGTGGTACATCTAAGGATGCGATGGAAGCGCACTGCGTCAACTGGAGGCGCTGCGAGGACCTCAATCGCGAGAACGGGCGAATGGCGAACCGACGTGACTGGCGGATCGTCACGTTTGCGCATGTTGCTGAAACGCGCGAGCAGGCAGAGAAAGACGTTGAGTTCGGTCTCGCAAACTTTGCCAAGTATTTTAGCGAGGTAGCAACGTTTCCCATCATCCCGGCCGATATTGCCGATCCGGTCACTTATTTGCGAGAAAAGCAGCTCGCTTGCATTGGTACGCCTGATGATTGTGTTGAGCATTTCGAGCGGATCTATGCCGGCTCAGATGGTGGTTGTGGTGCGATTTTGCTCCTGGCGCACAACTGGGCAGATTGGCAGGCGACCCTTAAGAGTTACGAACTCATGGGGCGTTTTGTCCATCCTGTCATCCAGGGTTCGACCGCGCCGCGTGCGGCCTCGTATAACGATGCTGCTGCCAAATACGCTACTGCGGGCGAGCAATCGCGGGCGGCGGTCGAGGCGGCGATTGAAAGACATGGTGCGCAGAGAACAGGACTATAACCCTCTAGAGGCCGCTACAGTCAGGTTGTGCAGCTCAAGGGTGCCAATACGGATGTTCGCTAGGGCTCTAGATTGCTGCGACTGCCTCTGGAGAAGCCGTGAGCTCTCCTCGTTCTATGCGTTGCACAATCTCCACCATAGCGGCGTTGATCGGTGCACATAGACCGAGTTCCTTCGCCTTCGCAACGACTAGACCGTTGAGGTAAGCGATCTCAGTGCGACGGCCTTTGGCCATATCTTGGCCCATCGATGGTCGTTGTTCGTCGCTTCGTTTGGCCACGCTGGCCATGAGAACCTCTACACAACGTTGGCGTGCAGCACTGTCGTTGTTCACAGCGCGCATAATGTCATCGACTGACATTCCGTAAATGTTGCCGATTTGATAGCCATGGGCAATTCCAATCCGAATTGCTTCTGCTGCAATGCGGAGTGCCAAGTTCCGGGTTCTGGGATCGCGATCATTATCGTTACCACCGCGACCGGTTGCGGCCGAAAGCGGATTGCGCATGCAGTTGACAACGAGTTTTGACCAACGCTCGCCCCACAAATTGTCAGTTACCACGGCGCTGTCGATCTTTGCGAATAATGCTGCAATCTTTTCTGCTCTCGGAGTGATGCGGCCATGGACTTCTCCGACGCGGAACACGGTGTGATAGTTGCCTCCAAGTGCAATATTGCGCTGAATGATACCAGGATGCGTAACTTCCACCGAGATCTTGCTGGCAATACAACCAACCGTTCGTCCCCACCCAACGACACCAGCAATTCGTTCTTCGTTGATTCCGTTTTGGAGCGAGATCACCACCCCTCCTGGCGACAAATAAGGAGCGATTAATTCAGTTGCCCAAACTGTGTCATAGGATTTGGTGGCGATGAATGCGATGTCGTAGTTACCGACACCTCGGGCCATGTCGTGAAGGTCGGATAGATGGAGTGCGTTGATCTCAGTGTTAAAGTTTTCAGGCCTAGTCAGACCACCCAGTTGAAGGCCGTGGCGACGCATGCAGTCAACATGTTCTGGCCACATGTCAACTAAAGTGAGATCTTGACCGTCACGGGCAAGGTGGCCTGCAACATATCCGCCTAGCGCGCCGCCACAGACGACAACAATCCGATCGCTCATCGTGGCTCCTCACGCTGGAAAAGCTGCAATGGGTTCATCTCCGGCGATCGTAATGCGATGCATTCGTCTGCGCTTGCCAGCGAAATCACCGAGAGCGCGGTGCTGCGTGCAGCGGTTATCCCAAATCGCCATTGAACCGGGTCGCCAACGGAAACGACAAGTCATTTCTGGCTGAACTGAGTGCTGCAGGAGGTAGCCCAACAGAGGCTCGGCTTCCTCCTCGCGAAAGCCATGGAGTGTTTTGCAGTGCGAGCCGACGTATAGCGCCGTTCTGTCGGTTTCCGGATGTTTTCTTAGGATTGGATGCGCTGCCTCCGTAATGACACCAGCAGCTGGTTGCTGGATTTTAGCTGACATTTTTTCGTTGCCGGCATAGCTACCGTCACGATTGGCATTATCGCGGCTTTGACCGCGCGCTCCAACGTTCCAAGTGCGAACACTTTCCAGCATCTTTTTCATAGGATCTGAGAGTTGTTCGTAGGCAATGTACATGTTCGCGAACATCGTGTCCCCGCCGGCGTCGGGTGTTTCCCGTGCGTAGAGTATCGTCGCTTTGGCTGGCCGAGGATTAAACATTTGGTCAGAGTGCCAGACCGACCCAAATGTATATGTATCATTTTCCTCGCGGATGATCTCCAAAATTTCAGGGTGCTTTTCCATACTTCTCATGAAAGGGTGGAGGTGGATGTTCCCGAAACGCCTCGCAAAGGTCACTTGTTGCTCGGGCGCAATGTCTTGATCGCGGAGAAACACCACCAAATGATCAAGCCAGGCATTGTATATTTCGTCGAACGTCTCCTGATCGAGATTATTGAGATCAACGCCTTCGATTTCGGCACCAAGCGCCCCGGTCAGGGGTTTCACAGTTATGCGCTGATAGTCTGGCATTGTTCACCGTCGACAGAGCTGGGAGGCCTCAATTGCAATCGGCAGGAAACAAACACGATGCGGCCGCGCTGTCAGCTGCAGTCGTATCCCCGACGACAGGAATCCGACTGATGATGCCAAGTTTGCCAGAAATTTTTGGTAGTTGCTAATGATGTTCAAGGTACTCAGACTGCCATCGCCTGTAGTCGGCATTGCGCGTTGCGATATCCATCAGCTCTTTCGACGGCATGCCTTGTAGATCTTGGGGGGGAGTGCCATTACGCAGAGCCTTCAGGGTTGCATAAGTAGCCTGCACCGCTGCTCTTATCGGGTGGTGGCCTTGTAGACACATCCGTACGCCACGAGCTGCCAGATAATTCAGGTCGTCCAGCTCGCCGCCGCCGGAACCCAAAATGATGGGCAGCTTGATGTGCTGGGAGACCATATCAAGTTGTTGCCGCGTTTTAATCCCGACTAGGAAAATGGCATCAACTCCGGTATCTGCATAGGCAGACACGCGGGCAATGGTATCGTCCATGTCGGAGATTGAAATGGCGCTTGTTCGTGCGGCGATGACAAGCGAAGAGTCCCGCCTGGCGGAGACGGCGGCGAGCATCTTGCCAACGCCCTCCTCTTTTGTGAGAAGTTGCGCGCGACTTCCAGTGCCGAAGGCAGGTGGTAGGTCGGTATCTTCAATTGAAAGACCAGCGACCCCTGCCGTATCGAGCTCCTCGACGGTCCGCATGACGTTCAGCGCATTACCATACCCGTGATCAGCATCGACCATGATCGGCAATTCGCAGGAGCGATTCATCCGAAGACACTGCTCAGCAAACTCTGTCAGCGTCATAACTATAAGGTCAGGCGCACCCAAAACAGCGAGAGATGCCGAGGAGCCGCCGACCATGCCAACCTCAAAACCGATGTGCTGGGCCATGCGGCTTGACATGGCGTCGTAGACCGATCCTGGTTGCACACACCGCGCTCCGGCCAAGATGGCCCGCAGGGCCTCACGGCGCATCGTCCATTGTGACATGAGTGTTTCCCTTGATCTGAAATAGCGATGGCGTTGATCGTCGCGTCAGCATGAGATGCGCGGCCATCTCGTGTAGAGCTAGTTGTGAGCCGATAGTCTCTAACGACTTCTCATACGTCAATATTGTTGTAAGTGGCAGACGTCAGGGATCAGGGCGAATATTGGAGATCAGGCATACGGGATCTAGGTTCGGGAGACTGGCAGTGCTCCGTGGGACGCGCAGTGATAGCCCGATCATGAGATGCTATGAACGCAAGCTAACGTGAGGGCAGCTCAAAAAACCAAGTTCGAGAACGTCTTTTGGGGGCGGCCGACACTGCAATCAGCACCGGCTAGCGACACGAGAAACCGCCCTTTTTCGTTTCCGGTCCGACGTCTTGAGGTCCTCGTGAGAACAAGTCTTGGTCACTGCCGGTCGGGATCGAAAAATTCGGAGAAACCCGCGATTTGGCCTAACGCCATCGGCACCCCGCCGACGACACGGCAGCCCTTCGCGATTCCCGCCTGCATCAGTTCGGTATCGCGAACCGCAATGATATCGACAATATCCTGACCCGGTTCAATCTGGCTGACATCTATGGGCGGGGTATCACCGTCATGCAGACCAAGCGTTGTGCAGTTGACAAGAATGTCATAGCCGCGGGGATCGTTTTCGGCGGTGGCCACGCGGACACCTGGCAAAGCGTCTGCGATGTCTCGCGTCAGTGTCTCTGCTCGCTCTCGTGTCCGATTGTGAATAGCTAGGTTGGCGACGCCCTCTTGGCAAAATGCGAACGCAATAGCGCGTGCGGCTCCGCCGGCACCAATCATCAGGACAGTGCGGTCCCTAAGCCCGATGTTCGCTCCCTTCAGGGCGTCCAAAAGACCAATCCCATCGAACATATCGCCAACGAGCCGGTCGCGATCAAACCGAACGGCATTAACTGCACCGGTCAGTCGGCCGTTTGCGAGGAGTTCATCGCACATGCTGGCCATAGATTCTTTGTGGGGAATTGTCAGGATTACTCCGAGATAGTTGTCGGCCTTCATGAGAGCCCCTACGACATGTCGAAGGTTCTCCGGGCGAACATGCATTGGCGCGACAAACCAATCGCGGCCCAGATCTTCTAGAGCCGGGTTCATAAATGCAGGTCCTTTGACATGATCGACCGGATGCGCGAGCAGCGCCAGCATTCCTGTCTTGCCCGTGGGGTATCTGGTCATGGCTGCTCCTGAGTGACTTTCTACTATCTGCAAAGCTTCGACTACAGCCGACCGTCGCGGTCTGGCAAATCTTGTCCGACTACATTGGCGCAATTCTCTTCGAACCGACATCGGTAGTCAGGAGGACATGAGAATCAAAACTGGCATAGATCAACTCGGCGCGGACCTTGGCGTGAGCAGGATCATCCCAAAGATTGTTGAATTCCCAAGGATCCTCTTCCAGATCGTAAAGCTCGCCGAGGCCGTGCCCATGATAGACCGTCAGCTTGTGGCGCCTATTCCGATACATCGTGGCAAAGGTCCCGGTGCCACCAGTAAATTGCGTATCCAAGGCGTCGAAATATTCCGATCGAACGTAGACTCGGTGACTGTCAGGTTTCTTTTCGCCGTTTAGAATAGACAACAGCGATAGGCCCTGCTGGTACTCCGGTTGTGGTACGCCAGCGATATCGAGAATCGTCGCCGTCATATCGATAAGCTCGACCAACGCATCACTCCGCACGTCGCTGATAAAGCGACCAGGCCAAGCAATGATGAGCGGCACACGCACCAATCCCTCGTAGAATCGACACCCCTTCTCGAGCAGCCCATGATCGCCAAGCGACTCACCGTGGTCGCTCGTAAATATGATGACAGTGTTGTCCCGTTGACCTGTCTCATCAAGGGCGGCAAGGATCCGCGCGAACTGATCGTCGATTTGGTTTATCATCGCATAGTAGTTCGCTTGTTGCCTCTTTGCGTTGTGGCCTTCCGGTGGCAACACCTGGCCCTGAAAATCGATATTCGCGAACTTTGACTGTTGTTCAAGGTCTGAAGGTCTGAAATGAGGGCCGGGCATCTCGTCCGGATCAAAGCGATCTGCGTATGATCTTGGCGGGATGAATGGTGGGTGCGGATCGTAAATGTTGACGTTCAAGAGCCAGGGGGAGCGATGTGTCTGACGGATAAATTCTATAGATCGCTCGCTAGCCCAGGTCGTCTGATGAAATTCGGCTGGAACACGATCCTCACTAGCCCGCAGCTCCTCGAGATTACCGCCACGCGATCGTACCCAGTCGGCGTAATCATGGCCCTTATCCCAGTCGTCTCTCGGTGCGTGAGAGAACTTCCAGTAAGAGAAGCCGTCATCAATCCGTGGCTCAGTACGTTGTCCGGAGCTTTGCAGATGGAACTTTCCTACCAGGCCGCAAGTGTAACCGCTGTCTGCTATCAATTTCGTTATCACCGGCGGCCAGTCGGGAAAAGATTCATTGCCATTGCGCGTGTTGTGGACACGCGAAGGATAGAGTCCAGTCATAAAACTCGACCTGCTCGGCGTACAGATCGGGCTCTGGCAATAGGCATGTGTAAATGCCACGCCGTTTCCAACCAGCCGGTCAATTGTCGGCGTCACGACAAGTGGATTGCCCAGAGCGCCAATTGTGTCGAAGCGCTGCTGGTCCGTGCAGTACCAGACTATGTTCGGACGCTGTTTCGTCATTTGGATCTCCGCGTAGCAGCACTCCTGGTGTAATCCATCTTAGTGTAATCTGAGGAACTTCCCAGCGACTTCGGACCGAATGCTAGACGTTTTTTGCCCGACGCGAAGGATGATATGCTCAACGTCGACATGTCGACGATCTATTCGATCCTCATGCAAAGCGTTTGAGAACGATCACCGTCTCGCCGTTGAAGAACTGAAACGGCAGGGTACAGCATAGAGAAAAGTGAAACGCGGCGACTGGAGAATATTCTACGTCTGTCTGTTCATTTCAATGACAACCAGCTTCCTGGATGCTTTTGGGGCTAGTCCTGCGATCCGCCTCGTGCTGCAGTACCCAAATTCTTTTTAGATCTCAGCGGTCACAGGGTCGTTAGCAAAGTTTGAACTGATCCAAGCGATCAGATGTGCGATGAGTTGACCGGGGTGGCATGGTGCCGGGATCGGTGCCTGACCAAAAAGGGCGCGCATGATTGCTAGTTGTCGGAAGACACTAATCTCCTCGATTGTTACGACGCTCGCAATGCTCTTATGCTCCTCTGTCGGGCTCTCAAAAGCGAATCGGCTCGCTCATGAAGCTTCCCCTTATTTGCGTCAACACGCGAACAACCCCGTTGAGTGGTATCCCTGGGGCAAAGAAGCTTTCGAAAAGGCACAACGTGAAAACAAGCCGATACTCCTGTCGGTTGGATACTCAACGTGTCATTGGTGTCATGTGATGGAGCGTGAAAGTTACTCCGACCTGGATATTGCTGCGGTTCTCAACGCGCATTTTGTTGCGATCAAGGTCGATCGCGAGCGCCGCCCAGAGGTCGACGAGACCTTTATGCTGGCCACACAAATTCTCAACCAAGTCGGAGGATGGCCGAACAATGTGTTTCTGACGCCCGAACTTAAGCCATTTGCTGCGGTCACGTACCTTCCAAAGGGGGAATTCAAGGATCTGATGCAGGAGGTCAGCGACCACTGGATAAACAATCCAGGGCCAGTCATGCAGCAGGCCGAGCAGTTGGGCAACGTCATCGCAGCTTATATGCAAGCGCGGGTAGATTCTCGCAGTTTGACGCCGCAAGTTCTGAAACGATTGGTTGACGAAGCGACGCATGGCTTCGACGAATTCAGTGGCGGTATCGGCGTTGCGCCAAAGTTCCCGCAAGAAAGCCAGCTGTTGTTCCTTCTGGAGCAAGCAGAACGGAATCTCAATTCTCGGGCACGGACGGTCGCCCTTTTTACGATAGATAACGTGATCAAAGGTGGCATTCGCGATCACATAGGTGGCGGTTTTCACCGATATGCTGTCGATCCGCATTGGCGCGTGCCTCATTTCGAAAAAATGCTCTACAATCAGGCATTGATGGCGATGGTGCTGAACCAAGCATTCCGAATGACTGGTCGGCCGCAGTACGAACGCGCACTTCGAGAGACGCTTGATTATGTTTTGCGTGATTTGCGCCTAGCCAGCGGTAGTTTTGCGACGGCGGAGGATGCCGAAAGCAAAGATGCTTATGGGCGCAAATCTGAAGGTGCATTCTTCATATGGACACCTGCAACGGTGGATGCCGTGTTATCCCCTAGCGATTCAGAGTTCGCGAAGCGCCATCTTGGAATTACAAGCTCTGGTAACTTCAATGGCGCTAGCATTCCACATCTTGCGCAAGTCTCCGGCTTGGACAACGTGGAGCAGAGCGAGGTCGAGGCAATCCGATTGAAAACAATAAAATTGAAGATGAATGGCGTGAGGTCCAAAAGGCCGCGGCCGCTTCGAGATGACAAAGTGCTGACCGGTTGGAATGCACTCATGATCAGGGCACTAGCCGAAGCAGCCATCGAGTTAAACGCTCCAGTTTATACCGAGGCTGCGCGAAAGGCCGCGGAATATTTGTGGAAGTGGCACTATGAAGCCGCAGGCGAGCTCCGTCGATATGCATTCGAAGGACATACATCTCTGTTGGCGACGCAACCTGATCATGCTTACCTGGCAGTGGCCTTCGTGGCACTGTTCGACGCGACCGGAGACCGCGTTTGGCTGGCGCGTGCTGAAAGGCTAGCTACTGATATGCAGCGCTTGTATTTCGACGACACGGCCGGAGATTACGTCATGGCGCGCAGCGAAGATCCACTTCCTCCGCCGAAGGTCCGTACAGATCAGCCGGTACCCTCCGGAAACTCTGTCGCCCTTGAACTCTTTGCGAAATTGGCCCGTCGCACGCTATCGGTCGATTACGATCAGCGCGCACATGACCTCATGGCAGCTACCTCCGGGACCGCTTCGCGAGAGCCGGCCTCATCGGGCTACGCGCTGAAGTCGGCGGACGAATTTCTGCGCGGAGAACTGGGGCGTCGTCAGTATCTAGGAAAAGGGCGCGTAAAAACCGTACTCGAGCGTGTCGATGCTCAGCGGGTGAATGTGCGTCTCAAGATTGCGCCTGGCTGGCATGTCAATGCTCACGAGCCTCTTGAACCGCATTTTATTGCTACTGCTGTGCGTCTCCATGGGCCGGGTGACCCTCAGCCGCTATCTGTAGTTTACCCTCAGCCGCAGGTTCGCAAATTGGGGTTCGCTGAAAAACCGATGGCATTATATGAAGGTGACGTCATCATACCGGTCTCTCTACCAAAGGACGGAAAGGTGGTGCGCAAGCTCATTTTTGAGGCGCAAGCGTGCAGCGATAAGATTTGCCTCAATCCGGAGACACTGTCGATGACGCTACGTCCGGTGTGGGCCAATCAAGCTGTCGTGCAGAAACGTTCGGGCCCGGCAGACGTTAGGTCCGGACGCAGTCGGTGAGGCTCGCGACGTCACGGCAAAGTCGTTCCATCAGTCGGCCATCAGGGTCAACCTGAACGGCGGACTCATCGCCCATCTCAGCGATATAGTTCTGCCAGAACCAACGCCAGCGACCGGAATCCAAGCAGTCGATAGCGCCAAGAACCGGAGGTCTACACACCAGATGTTCGTTCTGCTCCAGCCAATCGCTAACCGCCACGTAGACTTTCCTATCTACGACCGTGTTCGAGTGACCGAGAAGCTGATTAATTGTCGGTCGGCCGATGCGATCATGCGGCCAAACGATCTCAAGTGTTGCCAGTCTTCGTCCTCTATGGCGTACAGAGTAGATTCGGCAACGTCCATTCGCGACCATAGGCGCGTAGGTGGCAACGCAATTGTTCATTGCTTCACCTTCTTCGCGTAAGGCTTCTGCTGTCGCCAGCTGGACTAGTATCAAACCCTTGCTGTTTTTGCGCCTTGAGTAGCGACCAGGGCCATGTCGTTGGTCAGCCCGAGTGAGGTCGAGGAGAACGCGGTCGAACCAGCCGGACATGGTGTGAACTGCGGCCGCGAAACCCATCCGGCGGTGCCAAGGTCGCTCGATCATGCGGCGTGCTGGCTCATCGGCCTGGCCGGAGAACCACGCAAATGCTGCTAGGGGCAAAATCGGAGCGACATCGTCAACACCCACAAATGGTGTATCCTGGGAATAGACGTTCTGCGCCGCAAGCCAGAGGGCAAATTCCTCATGGCATGCAGCCCGTGCGGACTGCAACCAGATCAACCACATAGCTGTTGCTTCAGAATCTCTTGGAATGAGATTGACGACCTGGCGATTGAAGTCGGGGCTGTTGGGTAAGTCACCGAGAGGGGTGACAAATGCTTCCGGCGGCAATCGCCTAGTCCATGCAGGCAGATCCAAAATTCGCCCAACCCTCTGCAAGCTTGCTCCGTCCTTGACCAGTCGTACTGTGTCAACACGGGCAGTATGATCGCCTCGTCCAGAGACGAGCGCGAAGGCAGCGGCAGGAAACGTATAGAGTAAATCGCCCAGTCGACTGGACGACTTTACCAACTTCCGCAGACGCCGCCGATAACCTTTCGCGAACCGGCGAATTTGCGTTTCGAGACCGTGCTCGCGCTGATCGACAGCTCTATTGTAATTGACGTTGACCATGGATGATCTCTGTCTGTGACCAAAATGGCGGTGTGCAGCGTTGCGTGCCGCGGTACAAAGGGAACCCGTACACGAGCGACGACTGCGCCCTGCGCTCGTAACGCAACGCGTAGTTGTGGCCGGCCTGTATCGCTACCGGTGCGCCGTTCTGTTAAACGGGTGGGTTCAGGTTCGGTGCTGGAATGTGTGTTTCGCTTCGCGCTAGCCGCGCCCAACCGGAGGGGTCGCCGACAGATCCTTGCTCATAAGGACAGTGGCGATCGGCAAAAAATGTATGAAGGATGGAGTTACAGACTGGCGAGGGAACGTAACCAAGCGCCATCTGCCGGGCAATCCAGCGTATGTTGGCTTGGGCGTTCTTTCATGCTGAGTCACTCCGAATCATTGCGATAAGCGTCAAAAATTTGCAACTGAATAATGGCTATGTCAAGGCT
>JBPCWA010000061.1:0-3523 GCA_051009975.1 Hyphomicrobiaceae bacterium | reverse complement strand
TACCAGAAGAGTTGATCTGGCTGCAGAACCGCTACGTGGACGAATGTATCCACACCTCTCAAGGTCGATAAACCCGTTGTCCTAAAATGAGGCGACGCCTATTCGGGTTACGCGTTGCTGGGTGAGGACAGTTGGTTCGAGTGGAGAGTGGCCAGAAGGTAATGCCGGGAGAAGCCAAGGAGGTCTGCCAATGCCTACTACAATTGATCAACGTCGGATGCGTGTCGTCGAGGCAAAGAATTTGTTGCCCGTGCTTGCCTCTGAGTACAATGAACTGTCACTCGCTATTGCCCTTGGTAAGACGGTTGACCTGGAGCGGTATGCAAGGGTTGACCGGCAACTACGTCATATCGAACTCACCATTGACACCGATGGCCTTTGTCAACCGGCACCTCGACCATAATTGGTTCACCGTAGTGAACATGTTTTTGGTTAAGCGTCGCGAATCCACCGCTGCAGTGGTTCCGACGCGGACTGCCTTCCCTCATCAGACACTGTCGTCGTTCAAGTCAGGCTAGCCTCGTGCAACAGGATCTGGGCCATTGTACTCGCTACCCCTCGAATTGGTATCGGGTCCCCATGGATGGCACCACCACGAACAAGCCGTCGAGAAATTCATGGCCTCTACAACCTTGCCGTCCTCGGTCAGCCCGGTCGAAGGTGTTTCACGGGATGATAGAGTTTGCTAGGCCAGCGTCCTTGCGTTCGACGGCCGAAAAACTGCGGTACGGTCCGTTAGGCGAAAATCAAGGCGGATCCATTAACCTTATTGATGGGCGATACCCCCACAAACGGATCGCGGCATCGTGACCACGTAATTCGACCTGAGCGAGATCTTCCCAATCTCCCGTAGGTTCCTTAACTGCGTGCTGGATCAAAGCATCACTTGCGAGAAGTCTGAACTTCGATGACTTGGTGGTTTGTTCGATGCGTGATCCGACATTGACCTCGTCACCGATCACGGTGATCTCAAGGCGGCGTTCGTCTCCGATGGCCCCTATGACAACATCGCCAAAGTGGAGGCCGATACCTATGCGGATTTCCGGTTTTGAGCGAGATCTGCGCCTCGCGTTCCAGCTGTCCACACGCTCGAGCAGTTCGATAGCCGCATTGACTGCTCGCGATGTTGGGTGACGATCTGTCTTTTCCGCCTCCGTTACTCCGAACAAGATGAGCGCACCATCACCAATAAATTTGTCAACCACGCCAGAATTAGACTCTACAATGTCCAAAATATTCGATCGGTAGTCACTCAACAAACGGCTGACGGATTCCGGGGTCATGTGCTCGGCCATACGAGTGAAATCGCGAATGTCGATGAACATGATTGCCAATGACTGCCTTCGTCCCTCGCGCAGTCCTTGTAAAGTACGATCACTCATGTCGCGCGCGAGCCCTTGTGGCAAGAACCGCGTCAGATTCGCGCGTTGTCTGGCCTCAGATGCTACCAAATCAAGCAAACGCCTCGCTCGCCAGGCAGCAAGCGCCACAACACCTCCTGTCGCCATTATCATGACAATGCGCATGATGTTCGGAGGGATACCATGCGTAGTTAAGAGGTACTGCAAGGTGTTATCGTTAAGATTGGAGCCTGCATGCCCGCCGAACATTATTGCTGAGACCACGGCTCCCATGAAAAGGGTCGCCATAATTTGAATGGCGGGGCGAACGCGCAAGGATCCGAAGGTGAGAACCAAAGGTAACATCAATGCTGCAGGAAAGGAAAGTGCGAAATATGGGCTTAGCCCGGTGTTCGAGATGCTGGACCAAAGGGCGCCCGTAATGAATGTTACATCCAGTACAGCTGACACCCAGGCCATCCACATCCTATAGTAGCCAAATGCTACAACGAGCGTTGTTATAAGACCGACGGTGAAATAGCTCGTGACAATGGCAGAGGCCAATAAGAGCTGCGAATCTCGAATGGCACTATGTGGTGGGTCGATTGTTCTTACCACCAGGACCAAGACGAGGCCGAGGGTGCAAGCGACGGCCATACGTACTATACCGAGTAGGCTTTCCGCCTTTGCATCCTCCCGCTGCAAAATGCTGGTGGTATCAACCATTTCGCATACTCAATTTTTGCGCCCTAGAGTTGGCATTTTGGGGGGAAGAGACGGCATTCTAAAATTACGCTACTCCGGCAACAAGGGCCGCAGAGGAAGCGCCAGTAGCGTCACCAAGCGTGACAGCCAGTCACTTGGCAAGCCATGAATGTCATCACCATTTGGCCGCGCCGCGGATTCGGGCGGCAACCGAGGATGTCAGGATCCATCAAATAGCACTGGCCAAGTTCAGACTGTAGCGCTTAATGTTTATTGCCACAGTTTTTTGAAACCTTAAGCCGAGTGAGGCAACTGTACCATGACACAAGTATCATACCGCCGACTCGGAGAAAATGGTCCTTCGGTATCAGAGATCGGCCTGGGCTGCATGTCCTTATCGGGCATTTACGGCTCCGCCGACGACACACAATCAGAAGCTCTGATCCACTATGCGCTCGACAATGGGATAAATCATCTCGACAGCTCCGACATGTACGGATGGGGGCATAACGAGGAAGTCGTCGGTCGCGCGATAAAGGGGCGGCGCGACAAAGCTTTTCTAGCGACCAAGTTTGGGCAAGTACGCCGAGAAGGTCAGCCGAACGGAGTAGACGGTAGGCCGGAGTATATCGCGCAAGCATGCGAGGCAAGCCTCAGTCGATTAGGGGTAGACGTCATTGACCTCTATTATCAGCATCGAGTTGATCTCGATGTTCCTGTAGAAGAGACTGTCGGCGCGATGGCCCGATTGGTTGAGCAAGGCAAGGTGCGTTATCTTGGATTATCCGAGGCAAATCCGGATCGCATTCGCCGAGCGCACGCAACCCACCCGATCGTGGCGGTGCAAACTGAGTATTCTATTCTCTACAGAACTGAAGCCGAAGAAACGCTGGCCACGACTCGCGGCCTGGGTATCAGTTTCGTCGCCTATTCTCCACTAGGACGTGGTTTTCTAACCGGCGCAATCCGGCAGTTTGCGGATGTCGATGGTCGCCGTGCCCAGCACCCGCGCTTCCAAGAGGCAAATTTCGATCAAAATCGTAAGCTCGTACAGCGCATCGAGGCTATTGCGCGAGAGAAGGGATGCACGCCGAGCCAGCTCGCACTCGCCTGGCTATTGGCCCAAGGCGATGATGTTGTCGCAATTCCTGGAACGCGCAGGATTGACCGACTGGACGAAAACGTGGGGGCCAGCAGTTTCACGCTGGATCAAGGGGATATTGAGCGGATCGGCGCCGCTATTCCAAAAGGGGCAGCCGCTGGAACCCGATATCCGTCTGGCGGAATGAAAGGGGTCTACATTTAGTGCATCCAATGATCAACGACAGAAACAGTAAGATTGGGCGACCAGCGGGATGACGCCGCCAGCCACGCCCTCCATTTGATTGCCTGTATTCTAACCTCAGGCCTTGATCCTTCCCAGACGAGCGCTTTCGTCGGCGCCTGCTTGACAATGCTACCGGCAGTGCGCTGCGAAG
>JBPCWA010000060.1:0-22804 GCA_051009975.1 Hyphomicrobiaceae bacterium | reverse complement strand
ATCCAGGACCAACTCATGCCACTGCACGATGCTCTGTTTGTCGAGACAAGTCCCGGACCGGTCAAATATGCCGCATCGAAACTGGGCTTTGGTGACGGCTTTGCAAGACTGCCGCTCGCTCCCATATCTGAGGCGACCAAGGAGGTCGTTGATGCGGCGATGGCGCAAGTCGGATTGCTGCAAGCGGCTGCCGCCGAGTAATGTTGATGAATAATTATGGTCCGCTGACCTGCTGGACGAGCCAAGCCAAGTCAGTGGAACAGGGAGTGTAGTTCCCATACAACTGGCGCCGCAACTCCGCCAGTTGCGCGCCCGTAGATGCTGGGGCACGCTCCACGCTGCTACTGTCACTCTATGCCCTCGCCGGGTGGCAGGCTGCACGACGTTCGGAAGCTGGTACACATTGGTTGGAAACTGGATCGTCAGACGAGCGAATGTGTCGCCAATTATGGCAACCTCACTGGAAAACATGCGACGCAGCGCTAGCGGGACAGAGCAGCGAATCCATCAAAGCAGGCGTTGGAAAAGCGCACAGAGAAGCGGAGCCGGCCAAAGCAATTTCGATTTCAATTGTGCGTGTAGCTCTCCGAGGCGGCCGTGCGTTGCATCGAACACTGAGACAATGTGACCTGAAAGGGCGGCTCCCATGCCAGCACAGAAAGACAATGGGCGCAAAATGGTGGCTGACAATCGCCGTGCGCGCTTCGAATACCACCTCGAAGACGACATCGAAGCGGGGTTACAGCTAACCGGAACGGAGGTCAAATCGCTTCGCCTCGGTCAAGCCAACATCGCTGAGAGCTATGCAGCGGTCGAGAACGGTGGCGTGTTCCTGATTAACGCCCACATCCCAGAGTACAATCAGGCCGGTCCATTCTTCCAACACGAGCCGCGACGTCCGCGGCGCCTACTCCTGCACAAGCGCGAAATTGCGAAACTCGCCCAAGCTGTGGAACGCGAGGGCATGACCATCGTGCCGACTCAGCTTTACTTCAATGAACGGGGCATTGCCAAATTGAGACTTGCGATCGCCAAAGGTAAGAAACTGCACGACAAGCGTGAAACATCGAAAAGACGCGATTGGAACCGAGAAAAGGCCCGCCTTATGAGAGAACGAGGCTAGATCGAACATTCTGGCTAGACATCGGGCACACCGTGCCCACCCCAGTCGACTAGCACCTAGACCCAAGCCCTCGGAACACTTAGATCACGGGTCATAATTCAAACTACAATCGTCTCCGCAGAGCCCTCCTTTTCCGGCACCAGCTGTTCAGCTGACGCCATCGGAGCGGGTTCTGATGACGGCGGTTCTGGTGCTTCGGCAAGCGGATCGGTCCGTGGGTCAAGCTCATAAATGGCAGGCGTCGTACGCGGCACCAAAACGAAATCCTCTCGGTAACGCTTTGACAAACGCGGACGGATCCTTACACGGACCACAACAATGAGTACAATAAGTGTGTGCACCACGGCGGTCGTCACGAAGAGTGCGGCTGGTCCGAACACGCTCATAGCATAGGCTGAAACCGCTGGCCCGATTACGGCGCCAATGGAAAATACAAGCAACAAGCCACTCGCCACACTGACCGCTCGGCGCTTGCTCACCATGTCGTTCGCGTGAGCTAGCGAGAGGATATAGATCGGAAAGTTGGCTGCACCAAAAATCGCCATACTCATGAAGAGTAGCCCACTTTGATGCTGGTCGATCGTGGCCAGAGCAATGCCCGCCGCTGCAGCTAACGCGCTAGTGATTGCCAGTGGCCCACGCCTACCTAGCCGGTCAGACAGACTGCCCGCCGGCCACTGCGCAATAGCGCCAGCGAGAACACCCGTGGCGATGAATAGCGCTACATGAGCAGGGCTCATTCCCGCCTGCTGTGCAAAGATTGGGCCCATCATCCAAAACGCACCATTGGTGATTCCGCACAAAAACGCGGCCGACCATGCTGCTGGTGACGCCGCAAACAATGGCCGGATCCTTAATTTGGCTCGCCTGGGCGGCACTGGCGCGATCGTTGCCGTCAGCGCGATCGGCAGAAGCGCCAGCGAAAAAAGGACTGAGACGAGCGAAAACAGCTCGAATTGCAATGGTGAACCAAGCGAGATTAGCTGCATTCCAGCCATGACCACGGTCAAATGGATCAGCGTGTAGGCACCTAGAACTCGGCCACGCGTATTGTCCTCTGATGACGCTGCAAGCCAGCTTTCGATGACGAGGAAGACGCCCGCAAAAGACACCCCATTGATGAGGCGCAATACAAACCAAACGATGGCCTCGCCAGCCATCGCGTGAATTAATGGAGTAGTGGACGCTACCGCAGAAAACGCCGCAAATGCACGAATGTGGCCCACTCGACCAATGACCCCCGGTGCCAGCAGGCAACCGCCCAACTGGCCAAGAAAATAGGCTGAACCAATTAAGCCTATCTCAACGTCAGAGAATCCGTCATGCTGGGCCCTGAGCGGCAGCAGAACGCCTTGTAGGCCGTGCCCCAGGGTTATGATCGCCGTTGCAAGAAGCAACGCCGTTACCGGCCTTAACATCCCCGTCATCTATTCCGCCCGCATAATGCGCCTTGATTCAAATGCGCCTTGATTTCTGCTTCGCTTACCGCCGGCTGCCATATCGTCGACCCCGACCAGTCGAGCTCGGAACTCGGGCAGCGCGGTACGAGCGGTGGGTTTAGTTGAGTTGAATCCCCGCGAAAAGATCAATAGACGACGCATGTGTCGCGTTCAGGACAATAGGCTATGCCATTTTCGCAAGCACCCAATGGCTGGCATTCCGCAATCGCATAGCGGGGCAAAATCTTGTCATTAATCCTTGGCGCCAACAGCCACACGATGGAGTCCAAAATAAAATCGCGACCCGGCACATTTGGCTACTAACCGGAATTGCCGTCGGGATGAGAAATAGCGCCCGTGAGCTTCAGACGAAATCGGAAACACGAGCGACCTGAACGACTGCCGCAACGTAGAATTTTCTTCCCAATCGCTAGATGTTGGGGAAGCCGCACTGTCCGATTAGAACTGGGGTTTGTGAGATATACGACGAGTCTGCAATTTGCTTGATCAAGAAGTCAGCAACATTGCCACGAGAAATGAATCCATTTCTCCAACTCTCTGGCTCCGGGAGAACGCGATAATTCCCAGTTGCTTCACCAGGAGTGAGAACGCCGGGGCGAACAATGGTCCAATCCAACGAGCTATTCTTTATGATCTGTTCTTGAATATCTTTGTCGCTGTAGGCGCGGCCCAGGAAGAGTTCGAATCCGATGCGCTGCAATGGAGCTATGCGCTGGCGTCCGTCGCCAGCGCCGAATCCCGTGACGGTGATCAGCCGCTTGACGCCAGCCTCCTCCATTTTAGCAATTAAAATCCTAGTTGTAGATGAGAAGAGGTCGATCGGGCCCGTCAACATTCTGGCATTGATTGGAATGCCCAGGCATTGAATAACAACGTCCATCCCATCAAGGGCGCGCTCGACATCGTCTCCAATGAGAGCGTCGCCAGGGAATTTTTCAAGGTGGCGATGATTCAACGCGATCGATCGCGCGCTACGCGCAAAGGCACGAACTATAAAGCCAGCCGAAAGCGCTGCTTCAACGGTCGCAAATCCTATTCCACGGCTTGCTCCCATGATCAGAACATTGCTCGACATCAAATCACCCTAGGTTCATCGGACAGAGAATTCACTCATTCACCAGTCCAACCATTTAACAATACACCTCGTCCAGCAGACGTCAGAAAGACCATTCGCTTGCTGATCTATATCACCCAGAAAAGCACGCCTTCCGCTTTGATGTTGACGATACCCAACACTTCAACTCTCACTCCGTCGCTATAACCGCTATAGCTCTTGCTGTCCTTTCCGTACCACCACTTCTATCGGTGTCGAGGACAGATTTGATGCGCCTTTGTCCCCTAAACAAAGCATAACTCGCTCCCGCAACACCAAGACTTTTAGCACTAGACCTTCTCGGCTAGTACAATGACGCGGGCGGCACCTTGACCGCTGCCCCCATGTATTGGACGAGTGTCAAAGGCAACCTCCCAAACTGAATGTCAAAATTACGATATATTCCTACCGGGCCGAGCCCCGCAGCATCGACGACATGCAGGTTTTCCCTTGCGAGCGCCATACGAAGATCCTTGGGCCCAATGAAAAGATCCGGGTCATGGGCACCGCGAGGGAGCAGCCCAACAATGCGCTCCGCAGCTGTGACTACTGAAAACTTTGCCAGCCAATTGCGGTTGATCGTATCAAAAACGAAATGACCACCCGTCTTTAGAACTCGACTCATCTCAGCAATTGCCAGTGCGCGTTCGTCGAGATGCTCTAGTACGTCGACGCACACAACGACATCGAAACTCTCGTCCGGAAAATCGAGGCATTCAGCCCGGCCGGTGTGGTAGTCGATGCTCAAGTTTCGCGAGATCGCATGGGCACGAGCAACCTCTATGGCGCGCCTCGATTGATCTATGCCGACCACCTCAGCTGAGCACTCCGCAAGAGACTCGGCCATGAAACCGCCACCGCAACCCACATCTATGACACGCTTTCCAGCCCAGCTTTCAACAAATTGGTCAAAATAAGAGAGCCGCGCCGGTACGAGGTTGTGAAGTGTTCGCAACCAGCGAATCGAACCGTCCCACCAACAATCGGCGTGCGCATCGTAGATCTCAAGATCATTCGCCTGTAGTGTCATGTTTCGAGCTGCCATTTGACAATATAATGACTTTACGCGCGGAAGTGTCGTGTCGGATTACATGCACGACGACCAAGCAGGAGTAGCATTGTAAAGGAACAGCGGCCTCAGCAATAACTGCAGTCGTGATCGGCCTCAATCGCGCTGTCAGGGGGTGGGGTAATCTTCGGAAGTACTTGAAATGCGATGTCTGGTGCAAAGAGTGTCCCAAGCCACAGTCGAAATCAATGGCCGCGCGGTCGGCAAAATTGCCCATGGACTTTTGATTTTGGTATGCGCAATGCAGAACGACACCGAAGCCACAGCACACCAGCTTGCCACGAAAGTCGTGAACTTGCGCATCTTTGCCGATGGAGCAGGCAAGATGAACAAATCCATAATAGATGTGGGCGGCAGTGCTCTCATTGTGAGCCAATTCACTCTCGCGGCAGAAACTTCTCGCGGAAATCGCCCGGGTTTCTCGAATGCGGCCGATCCAGGTTTGGGCAAGACGCTCTATGAGGGTTTCTGCAAGCACGTCGGCGAGTTCGGTGTCAGCATCGCGACGGGAGATTTCGGTGCAGCCATGCAAGTGACGTTGACCAACGATGGACCTGTGACGATTTGGCTAGAGATCTAACACATCTCGTGAGCGAAATAGGCTCCATGCTATCTGCAAAAGACTGAAGTGTTTGGTGCTGCGGGAACCAATATGCCAGAGGATTCGCTGCCGCATCGCCATCAAGCCATGAGGGCAAAACCGATGCCTCCCGCAACTTAGACGCATTGCGCTGGATGCGTGGAAAAAGATGCGTAAAATTGGGCGCATGCCTCTACGTAAGACAAAACGACCCCGCAAACGGTCAGAAACGGCCCCATTAATCACGTGCAGCGACAGCTTAAGTTTTTGAAAATCAGAGACTCGATTCGACGCGTGAGATGACAGCCTTAAGCTCTCAACGAGAGATCCAACGCCGCAGGAGGGAGAAGAAATGACGGGCAAAATAGCATTCATCGGATTAGGCGCCATCGGATTAGGAATGGCCAGACGCATTTTGAAGGCAGGACTTGACATTAGTGCTTACGACAAATCGCAAGATGCGAGACAAGCATTTGCTGATAGCGGTGGACGCATCGGCAAAACGTTGAACGATACAGCTCAAAACGCAGATCTGCTCCTTTTGTGCGTTTTCAATGTTTCACAAGTCCATGAGATACTTTTTGGCAAGAGTGGCGTTGTGAAGAATCTTGCACAAGGCGCGACGGTCGCAGTTCACACCACAATGGCGCCGGCTCAAATGATTGCAGTCGCCGACAATCTCTGTGAATCTGGATTTCGATGCATTGATGCGCCGGTGACAGGTGGCGTCGACGCTGCCAACAATGGGACGATTACAGTCATGGCCGCAGGTGATGAGGCAGCGATCGCCTTGGCCAAATCAGCCTTTGACGCTATGTCTCAACGCGTTGTTATGTGCGGTGCCGATATCGGAGCAGCATCCAAAGTCAAAGTGATTAACCAGCTTATGGTTGGAACGCAAATTGCGCTGACTGCCGAAGCCGTAACCCTCGCGAAGAAAGCCGGCGTCGATCCCGAAACCGTTGTCGATGTGGTCGGAAGTGGTGCAGCGCAATCTTTTGTTTGGCAGACTCGTGCACCCGCAATGTTCGCGCGGGACTTCGCACCCAAAGGTGTCGTGGACATCCTGGTCAAAGATCTTGGAATTGTGGCGAACGCCACTGAACAGGTCGGTGCCTTTGCGCCACTTTCAGCCCTAGCGCTGCAACTATTTCGTGCAGGCGCGGAACAAGGGCTTGGACGACTTGGGGATAGTGCGCTCGTTCAGGTGTTTGAACAAATGTCCGGCATAGATACGGACTAGGCAAGACCACCAACCTTCAATGGAAGTCGGTTCAAAACCATTCATGTCAAACCTACATGCACCCAATCCGGTTGTTTGAGGACAGCATTGAATGCTTCCTTCCTCCGTTGCGGTCGGAGAAGGAATTGGTCTATTCGGGAATTGCCGAAGACAAGTGTTGACCTACGTTTGCCGGTCTGCTGGCAGGCAGTATTGCGCAACTGCCCTGGCTAAGCAGCCAATTACTCGGCCGCCAACTTAAGCGGGCTGTCGGGACGATCCAGGTCTTTCAATAACTCGGCTTGCCGCTGCTTAGCCTTGGCATGATGCGCAGCCTTGATGTGTCCGAACCCCTTAATTTCGAGCGGCAACCCGACCAACTCGCGGAGCGTCGCATGCGTCGCCATAGATAGGCGCGGTATCACCTCGTCAAGCAGCCTCTCGTAGTCGCGGATCATCTGTCGCTCCTGGCGTCGCTCGGCCGTATATCCGAATATGTCCCAGCGTGTTCCCCGAAGCGTTCTCAATTTCGCAAGGCTCCGCATGACGGACATCATCCACGGCCCAAAGGCCATCTTGTAAGGATGCCCCGATACCTTGTCTCGCTTCCACGAAATGAGTGGAGGTGCAAGATGGAATTCAATTTTTTTGACACCGTCAAATTGGGCAGCTACCTGCTCGGCAAACGCGCCGCTCGTAAATAGCCGAGCAACTTCATATTCGTCTTTGTAAGCGAGCAACTTGTAGTAAGCCTTTGCGGCAGCGACCGCCAATCCCGTTTCTCCAGGAAGCTGTGCCGCCTCAGCCTTCGCGATCCAGTCAATCTTGGCCTGATACCTGGAAGCCAGATCAGCATCTTGATAGTCGGTCAATAGTTTGACGCGACGCGCAACAATTTCGGCGAGTGTTTCGGGATGGCTCCGGCCTGCGTCACCTTGCGGCTTGATGATCTGATCCAGAGCGGCGCGGTCGTAGGCGGCCAGTCTACCATACCGAAAGGCCTGGTGATTCATTTCGACGGCGGCGCCGTTCAAGCGAATGGCCTCTTCGATGGCCTCGGCCCCCACTGGGACATGGCCAAGCTGATAGGCCATGCCCAGAAGGAACATGTTTGATGCGATCGAATCGCCGAATAATCTGACGGCGTATTCGTGCGCATCCAGTGCGGTCAGCTGGCCATCTCCTACGCGATCAGCAATGGAATGGTGGAGCGTCTGGCCGGGCACGTTTAAAAGTGGATCCCTGGTAAAATCGCCAGTCGTCATTTCATAGGTATTGACCAATACCGCTGTGTGATCCGGTTTGATGGCCTCAAGAACCTTATTTGACGCCGTTACAACCAAATCGCCACCGAGTACAAGATCTGCGCCTGCAACGCCCACGCGTATGGCACTTATATCTTTTGGCGACGCAGCAATGCGCACGTGACAGGCTACGGCACCGCCTTTCTGCGCCAAGCCTGCCATATCAATGCTACCAAAACCTTTGCCTTCGATATGGGCGGCCTGGCCGAGAATTGCCGATATCGTGACAACGCCAGTCCCGCCGACCCCGGTCATGATGATCGCGTAACTTCCCTCTCCCAGAGACGGCATGATTGGGTTTGGTACACTCGCCAGTTTGTCCGCGGTGCCGCCGCCGCCCAATGCGATACCTTCCACCCTTTTCGGTCGCGCACCATGTAAAGTCACGAAACTCGGGCAGAATCCTTCGATGCAGGAAAGGTCCTTGTTGCAAGATGACTGATCTATCTGACGCTTGCGCCCCAGATCCGTGTCAAGTGGCAGGACCGCGACGCAATTCGATTTCACACCACAGTCGCCACATCCTTCACAAACATCCGGATTGATGAAAACGCGCTTATTAGGGTCGGGAAACGCTCCTCGCTTGCGACGGCGTCGCTTTTCTGACGCGCAGGTTTGATCATAGATTATAGCCGTAACGCCTCCGATTTCGGCAAGCTCCTTCTGTACCGCCATCAAATCGCGACGATGATGAACTTTTACGCCCTTCGGCAAGTCTTGAGGCGTATTGGATGAAAAGGCGGCAGTGAAGCTGTAAGATGCTCCATACTTTTCAGGCTCATCCGTAACAACGTCGATCCGGCCAACGCCTTCGGCAACAAGTTGAGCCGCGATGTTCGCGACGGTCATGCCACCATCCAGTGCCTGCCCGCCAGTCATCGCAACTGCGTCGTTGTAGAGCACCTTATAGGTGATGTTCGTGCCGGCAGCGACCGCTGCCCGAACTGCCAGGCTGCCGGAGTGGATGTATGTACCGTCGCCGAGGTTTTGGAACACGTGACCGCGCTTTGAAAACGGAGCCTCTCCGATCCAGTTCGCACCTTCGCCGCCCATGTGAGTCCACCCCTCCGTCGAGCGGTCCATCCATTGCGCCATGTAATGGCAGTCGATCCCAGCATAGGCGTGGGCACCGTCGGGGACCCGGGTCGATGTATTGTGCGGGCAGCCCGCACAAAAGTAGGGTGTGCGGACAAAGGCCTCGGGCATAACAGGCTTGTTGCCACGCAGTTGCTTCAATTCTGAAACTTTCCGCTTGACCCCTTCGCCGCCGAGTTCGGCTTGTATCAGACGTTCCCCAACCGCGATCGCGACTTCAGTGGGTTCGAGCGCCCCTTTGGCCGGAAACAACCAGTTATCAAATTCATCCTTTTTGCCAAGCACCCTTGGTCTATCGGAACTATCATAAAGCTGTTCCTTGATCTGGGACTCGATTAGTGAACGCTTTTCCTCGACCACGAGGATAGTATCGAGGCCGTTGGCGAAACGAGCGAGGCCTTGCGGCTCCAATGGCCAGGTCATTCCAACCTTATAGAGTCGTATTCCTATGGTATTGGCCTGCACCTCGTCGATGCCCAACAAATCGAGCGCACCACGAACGTCGAGATAGCTCTTGCCTGTGGAGACGATGCCAATGCGAGGACTCGTCCCGCCACTCATCACTAATTTATCGATGCCGTTTGCGCGAGCAAATGCAAGGATAGCGCTTCGCTTGAAATCATGAAGCCGAGCCTCCTTGTCAAGCGCCTGATCGCCGAGGCGGATATTCAGCCCGCCGGGCGGCATG
This sequence comes from Hyphomicrobiaceae bacterium, assembly GCA_051009975.1. GTDB lineage: Bacteria > Pseudomonadota > Alphaproteobacteria > Rhizobiales > Hyphomicrobiaceae > Tectiglobus. The sequence continues at coordinate 13,170 of JBPCWA010000060.1, read as the reverse complement.
CAAAATTCATCCTCACCTGGCAATGTGATCGCGATGCGATCGATCCGTCCATCCACCGTTGCCGTGGATTCGATATTGTCTTTTACGCACTTCAACCCAACCCAAACTCCCGCGTAGCGCGACAACGCATAGCCTATCAGACCAAAATCAAGGATCTCTTGAACTCCACCGGGATTGAGCACGGGGCTCATGCAGTCGACAAACGCAAATTCCGACTGATGTGCCGATGTCGAGCTCTCGCATGTATGATCATCACCCATCAGCGCAAGAACGCCACCATGGGCCGAAGTTCCAGCGTGGTTGGCGTGGCGAAAAACATCCCCCGTGCGATCAACCCCGGGCCCTTTTCCGTACCAGAGACCGAATACGCCATCGAATTTGCCTTCGCCGCGCAATTGCGCTTGCTGCGTTCCCCAAATCGCCGTCGCGGCTAAATCCTCGTTAAGCCCCGTTTGAAAGCGAATATCATCTTGGCTGAGCGTCTCGCCGGCGCGCAACATTGCTCCTTCAAGCCCGGCGATGGGCGAACCGCGGTATCCGGAGACGTATCCGGCCGTATTGAGCCCGGCGCGTCGGTCGCGGTCCTTTTGCATTAGCAAAAGTCGAACGACGGCTTGAGCGCCGGTTAGAATCTGATGGCCTTGGCTGAGATCGAATTTGCTATCCAGTCCGGCGACACGCTTCGGCATAGTACACCTCGGTACGCTGACCCTACGCCTGCTTAGCGCGGAGATTACAGCAATTAGGTCAGTGCTGCTGACATAGTAGCGCCGCCTAAAGCAGTAGGAAAGTTAATTCATCAAACTCACCTATAGAATGTGCGGTGAGATCTAGTTGCAAGTATGCCGCTCAATGATCGCCATATCTCCCGCCAACTTTGCGGTCGCATATCGAAATTGTGATTGAAAAAGGCCCCGAACCGCATCCGTTCGGAGCCTCCTCCAGGGCAACAATTCTCGCGCGATCCCGACTATATCAGGTCAGAAACCTTGTTGTACTTCTCAGCCAGGAGATAATAAAAAGTAACGCGATGCTTACGATGGTCGCCTTTCATGGTCTCGCAGATGTCGGATATAGCCTTGTCAAGATCGGCATCCGAATCTGTCAAGCCAAGCTTCTTTTTGCACCAACTGTCACGCACACGGGCCAGTTCGTCTTTGGATGAGCACGAGACCAGGGACGCGTCCTTGCTTTTCAGAGCGATGCCAAGATGCTTGACGATGCCGTCCACCGCCTTTTCGTCGGCATTCGCCGCATAACGTTTCACATCATCTAAATACTCGGACATATTGAAGCTCTCCTTTAGTCTTCAGCATCTTTACTCGGCGATGAACAGGCATAACGAAGCACCATTGTCATGGTTTTCAAGGCGCTCCCGCTGCGACTGTTGCTCCCCGTTGGACCCACGCGGAGCGGCATCCGCCCAAAATTTCTGTCCATATGGGCGGAAGAGTGATTTTCTGTCAAACCGTGGTTTCCTCTGAAAGAGGAACCTCCTCAGCCACGACTAATCGACGATAATTCATGAAACTGTCGTGAAGCGGTCGAAAATCTGGACATCTAGTGCGGATATCATCAATCACACTCGCCGAACAATCAGCGATCGCGCGAGCGACATCCGAAGATAAGTTATACTGGCGCACACCACGCGCGGCTAACAAGTGAGGCGCCACCTCTCGGTCGTGCGCATCGTGCTCAGCCACCGATTGTGTGAAATGTTCATTTGCGACGACTGACAACAGCGTACGATCGAACGAAGAGAGTTGCTCCCAACGGGCACGCGACACACGTAGCGAGAACACAACCCCATGGTGCATGAGGCCCCGTCGAAAATAGAAGCGAGTCGGGTGTTCCTCTCTGTATTCTGGCCCCCAGCTGCTGTGAGCCACGTAAGCAGTCTGGCCCATCAATGGTTCAACAATCGGTTGTCTGGTAGAATTGAGGGTCTCGAGGGGCAACATTCCCAATTCATTGGCAACTGCACGACCAACACCGCTCGTTATTATTGGCCTATTCTTGAGGTCGCCCACGTGTTCTAGGGCAATATCTGACCACCATCCCGATCTGCGACCAGAGTGGCCAACCGCCAACGACTTATGGCCATGGGCCGCTGACAGGATGTCCCAGAATTGCTGACCGGAACCTGCCGACAACCAGGTTAGGAAATCCTCAGGCGATAGGCCTAGACCGCCAGGCAATCCCGAAAAGAAGGCAAATTCAGGCATTTCATCAACGAGGTCGGCTTCGCTCGTAAAAAAGGCCTCGGCCTCGACTGGCCCCAACGCGTGGTTAGGACCATCGCGCTCGCCGCCAACATTCGTAAATGCGAGTCGGAGCCGGCCGTCGGACGCTTCGCCGAGTCTCAAATTCAACCGCTCAGCCCGGTCTCGCAAATAGCCGGTGCGAAAATGGGATCCAAGTGCGGTAGGCAAGGGATCTGCTAGGCGATTGATGGCGGGTTTGGGCACTTCGTTCGCGACCAGCGCAGTTCCCGAGACCGCAGCAGCGGTGGCCACCGTTGATGATTGGATGAATGTTCGCCGATCCATTTCCCTTGCCTTTGCGCCAAATCAATAAATCGTTCCATTGAAGAGGTAATATCATGCCGGGCCGCCGCCTTTTCCCGTCACAGTTTCTGCCTTATGCGGTCGCGGCCTTGTCCAGCTGCCTTATCTGGTAGCTGTCTTTCATGGTCAATTCCCTCCCCGGCAATGACCGCTTGCCACCGTGGTCCACGGATTTGAACGGGGCTATCATTGACATCCGTAATTCATGCCGAAAAAAGTCCGCTTTGTCGCCCACTGGCTTATCAACAATCAACAGCAACTCGTCGTTGCCGTTTCAATGCGCGCAATAATTTATTAAGAATCTCGCGGCACAAATCGTGCTGATTGAACTGATGAAATCGATTCTATTTGTTTAACCAATTGTGCTGATTATATCGATGAGTTGAATTTTTTCGGGCATGTAGCAGGGGGAACTATGCAATTGCCAAGCGCCAAGTGGACGATGTCTGCCATTGCAATGGCGCTTCCTGTTGCAAGCGCTGCGCTCGCTGACACAGTAACGGCCAAACTGCCCACGGTAGCCTGCTACTATCACGATTTCCTCTACGATAGGACGGGTTATGACGAAAAGGGACGCCCGACCCCCGAACTTATGGCCTTGGACACCTGTAAGCGCATTGCCTCTGGCCAGAAGCTCGAACTTTTCAAGAACCAAAAATATGCACCCGGCGGGCTCAGAATCGTGCGCATTGAAGGTAAACTATATTTTGTACGAACCAACGACATCATCCTGGGATCGAGCAGAACACCAAAACAATGAGTCTTCGCCGCAGCCAATAGTCTGCTTGTCAATCTGGCTCTTCGGCAGCAGCGCACTTCCGGCCATTCTGGACTAGCTCAGGATTGGTGCCGCAGGCCTTGAGCTGTGCAATCAGCTATGACGCCTGGGCCGCAGCGATCCGCTGGCGTACCTCTGCCAGAACAGTGGTACCGATCAATTCGAGACTTTCGAGAATGCTAGCCTGTGGCATGCCCGGCCAACCGACGCGCATAGTAACATGCGTAACCCCCAGTTGATGCTGTATCATAAAAGCATCCACGATATCTGACGGCGCGCCAACGGCAAATCGGTTCGCAGCCAATCTCTTGAGTTGGACTTCGGGAGACTCGGCGGAATCGAATCTGACACCTTCTAAACCCCACTGTGCATAGGACACATACTTGGCCAGGAGATGAGGGGCTGCCCGCCTCAGCGCTGTTTCCGGATCCCTAGCACAAACGACCTCAAATAGACGGACCAAATGTCCTAAACCTGGCTTCTCGGCTGCCCTACGAGCACAGAGGTACATCTCAATTTGTTGCGTAATCTCACCCACCGTAGCGCTTGGCACCATGCACCATCCATCACCAATCGCCGCCGCCCGAGCAATACTCGCTTCTACCTGCGCACCAACAAGAACTGGTGGCGAGGCCTGCATCGGTCTTGGTCGGATTGTAACATCTTCAAACTGCCAATGGCGACCATTGTGAGTCACATGGTCCTCACACCACAGCCGACGTATGACCTCGATGCTCTCAACAAATCGCGAGACACGCTGTTGAAGTGGGACGCCGAATATGTCGAACTCTTGCTGACGATACCCGAGACCAACCCCAAGCATGAACCGTCCGTCGCTCAATACGTCCAGATACGCCCCCTGTTCGGCGATCTCGACCGGATTGTGCAATGGCAGGAGAACGATGTTCGTACCAATGGTCATGCCTTCGGCTTCAGCCGCAAGACGCTGTAAGGTGCCCAAGAGCGGAAAGTAATGATACCCCGGAGTCGCATGATGTTCGCCCCCCCAAAGCGAATCGAAACCGAGTGCCCGCGCGAAGCGGACTTGTTCGATCATCTCATCAAATTTGCGCCGCGGATCGTCTGTTTCGGGATGCTGGGCGTTAAGATAAATTCCAATTTTCATTCTACCGCCGCCCTCCTCTCCGTTCGGCTGCTATCGAGTGATTGGAGGCGCTCGAGCGTTAGGGGGTGATTGAATATCAAGATGCAACCAGCGGCACTACATCGTCGGCAAACCGCTGCATCGTATGTTGCATCTCAGCCAGCGTTTCACCGCCAAAGGTCAGATTGATGTGGGACACACCAAGTTCCTTGAGCGCGGAGACGTCGGCAGCCAAGTCAGCTGGTGCACCCGAAAACATTCGACGCGGAGTATCAAACCCAGGCTCGGCGCGAAATGAGACAGGATTGAAAAAGACGTATGCTATCCCAATACTAGCCGGATCGCGATTTGCCTGCTCAGCCAGCGCGTGTAAACGCCCGATGCGTTCGCCCAGCCGCTGAGGCGTGTCAAGGCGGAATTTCGGGTTGCCTGATCCAGGATACCAAAAATTCCCCAATCGTACGGTGCGTCGCAAAGCCGGCATACTCTCCCCACCAACCCAGATTGGTGGATGAGCCTTTTGGACGGGTTTCGGAAGAAAATTGACATTGGAGAATGAAACGTGGTCGCCACCATATTCCGGCGCATCGTCGATCCAGAGCTCCTTCATAGCTTCGATGTATTCGTCTGTAACCTTGCCGCGCTCATCAAAAGGTCGGGCACCCAGAGCTTCAAACTCCTCCCGCAACCAACCCGCCCCGACACCAACCATAATCCGACCGTTCGATAAGACATCCAAAGTTGAAATGATCTTTGCCGTCAACAAAGCAGGACGATGAGGTACAACCATCACTGATGAAAGCAGTTTCAATCGAGACGTTGATCCGGCCAACACGGCTATAGTCGTCCACATTTCAAGCGCAAAGCCCGATGCACCGCCTCCCCATTTTGCATCTTCGCTGTAGGGATAGTCAGACGCATTGACTCGCGGAACTACAACGTGATCTGAGACGCTCAGGAAGTCAAAACCGTGCATCTCTGCAGCCGCAGCTACGGCAAAATAGGCTTCGCGCGTGATCAACAATCCACGCGGAGACGTATTGATCCCAAACTTCATCTGACGACCTCTCCTGTTGTGCCGCATCATTTGCGTCGTCACTCAGCCGCGCTCCGAACAAACTCTTTGGCCGGCGTATTGACTACGGCAGCAAGCGGCGGCGCTGATAGAGATTGGTTTCTTTGCGTCACGTCTGGCTCCCCGTACAATGTTGTCCGTTGACGTGGAGAGCGAGCAATGCGCTCCACTAGCGTCTCGATCTCCGCGGCAGCAAATTCCTGACCATGGGTCGAGCCCGCTGCCCGCGTAATCGTTTCGTTCATGAGAGTGCCACCAATGTCGTTGGCACCTGCACCTAGACATGTCGCGGCGCCGTTCCGCCCCATCTTGACCCACGAAGTCTGAATGTTCCGAAATACAGGATGTAAGACAATCCGCGCCACAGCATGCATCAGTACGGCTTCCCGATAGGTCGGTCCAGGTCGCGCGTTGCTCTTGAGGTAAATCGGCGTCTCGCGCGGAACAAAGGGAAGTGGAACGAATTCCGTGAAGCCCCGGGTCTCCCGCTGCAAACTGCGAACCCGCAAGAGGTGACGCGCCCAGTGAACGGTCCGATCAACATGACCAAACATAATCGTGGCTGTCGTTGGTAATCCAATACGGTGGGCGGCCCCCATCACACTCAACCATTGCGCCGTATTGATCTTGTCGGGGCAGATAACGGAGCGGACGTCATCGTCCAAGATCTCAGCCGCCGTGCCTGGCAGGGAACCAAGACCAGCATCCTTGAGTGCCCAGAGAAAATCGTCTACGGAAACGCCTTTGGTTGCCGCACCTTGCCAGACTTCGAGCGGCGAAAACGCATGGACGTGAATATCTGGCACCGCCTTCTTTATGCGGCTGCAGATCTCCAAGTAGGTATCACCGGTGTAGGCAGGATGAATGCCACCCTGGAGGCAAACCTCGCTCGCCCCGCGCTGCCAGGCTTCTCTCGCGCGCCTCTCGATTTCATCCAAGTGTAAGACGTAGGGTGTTCCGCGCAGATTTTCGCTCATCTTCCCTTTGGAGAAAGCGCAGAACTGACAACGGAAGTAACACACATTTGTATAGTTGATGTTGCGATTGACGACGTAAGTAACATCATCACCACACACCGATGCGCGTAGTGCATCGGCGGCAGACACAATGTCGGTGAAAGCGCTGCCATCCGCTTCGAAGAGCCGGACGACATCGGCCTCGTGCAAGGGCTGGCCTGACAATGCACGATCAATCTGTCTAGCGACCTGACCGGCGCCCGAATAGCTTGCAGGCGCTTTTCTCTGGTTGGCTGAACCGGCAACCGTCGGCAAAGCCGATGACACTCCCGCGACCCACTGATCTGTCCGTGCCAAACCGCGAGCGTCACTCAGGTCGTTGACCGATTTGCGCAAGCCCTTTGCAATCCAGCGTGGCATGTCCGAGACAAAATCTGGATATATCGGCAAACGCGCAGCGAGGATCTTGCCGGCACCAAGCGTCTTCGCGGCAAGATCATCCAAGTGGGGCCACGGGGCCTCGGGATTAACGTGGTCTGGGGTCACAGGAGAAACGCCGCCCCAATCGTTGATGCCAGCAGCGACCAACTTCTCAAGACCGTCAGCCTGCAGGTTCGGTGGTGCCTGGATCGTCATTCGCGGACCAAATACAATGCGGGCGATGGCAATGGTCCAAAGATGATCGTCGAGCGTGGGCTCAGCTGACATTGCCATGCGTGTATTTGGTTTGGCACGGAAGTTCTGAACTATAATTTCCTGTATATGCCCGAAACGATCATGGAGGTCGCGCAGTGTTAGGAGCGCTGCTACCCGTTCGCGACGAGTTTCACCGATACCGATTAAGATGCCAGTCGTAAACGGGACGGAGCTGGCGCCAGCGGCCGCAATCGTTGCAATACGCCTCTCGGGCAGTTTATCTGGAGAACCAAAATGCGGGCCGCCACGGGCCGAGAGTCGAGCCGAGGATGTTTCCAGCATAATGCCCTGGGAAACGGAGACAGCGCGCAAACGTGACAAGTCGTCAACTGTCATCAAGCCAGGATTCAGATGCGGCAGCAATCCCGTTTGCTCATGAACCAGGCGCGCCATCTGACCGAGATAGTCCAAAGTCGACTCTGCCCCGTACGACTTGAGCTCTTCCGCCGCCCGGCTATAGCGCAACTCCGGTTTGTCACCCAGTGTAAAGAGAGCCTCATGGCAGCCAGCAGCTTGGCCTTGCTCGGCGATCCCCAGCACGTCCTCTGGCGTCAGGTAGGCTCTTGCACCTTTACGCGGCGGCTCTGCGAATGTGCAATAATGACAGACATCTCGGCAAAGTTTCGTCAATGGGATGAAGACCTTCCGAGAGTAGGTCACTAGGTCACCGTGCCCTAGATCCCGCAGCCTCGAGGCCCGGAGCATCAGCTCATCGAGAGCGGTAGCTTCGGCGAGCACATGCACCTCGTCGTGGGATAGCCGATGTTCCTCACCTGCCCGCACAATCCGCCCGGATTTGGATTTTTTCATAGGGCGCGATCCACTCTTTTCGCACGATTTCGTTGGAACTCTAACAGTAGTCGATAGGTCCGAGTTCGACGCGACAGATCCAAATGAAATACTCTCTCGAGATCAGCCGGTGTATCGATGTCCTCAGCAATTCCCGGAAGTCGAACTATCCCGGGACTAATACCCGCGCGACGGGATTGGGCAACATGCGGCCGGAAACTATCGTCTCCAAATCTGATCGGTACGGCGTCAACAGGCGAACACGCGATGGCGTTCGAACCCATCGCGTCATGAGATGGCACGATTGTGAAAGCGGGAGAACTGGCCGCTTGATGGGTCTCGATAATGGTCTTTATCTCGTCGCCTGTCGCCAGTGGTATGTCTGCGGGAACTGTCAGAAAACCGCCAGCACCTTCACCTTGCAATTTATGAGCTGCCACCATCACGGCCTGCGTGTGACCATCGCTCGCGTCATCCATGACCCTCATATTATATCGTTCTGCCAACCTGGCGGCGCTCGCGTCGGGCGTCACGACGACACAAGGCGCTAGCGACTGCGCACCAAGTGCCTCTAGTACATCCTCCAGCATCGTCAGTGCAAGCCGCGTGCGCTCATCCCTGGACAAATGCGCTTGCAACCGCGCCTTGGCACGGCGCGTATCCTTGACCGGTACGATTACGACGAGACCGCTCATCACATCTCCGCACAGTTGGAACAGTTCCGAGGCTGGCGGATCTCTGCTGCAACACCAAGTACGATCTCAGCCAGTTGCTCCCGATCTTCCAGCGTCTCCATCAGCGTCTTTGCCGGTCTCACGTCGATGCCGGTTACTCTCGATGCCACCATATCGGCATCATCGGGTTCGACAACAATAGCATCTATAATATCACTATAGCGTTCGGCCACGGCCGCAGCGCTGACCTCAATCCCAAGTTCCTTCAGCATTTTTGCGGTCGGTCCTTTCACGGCCCGACCTAAAAGAATAGGAGAGACGGCGATCACTGGAGTGTTTGTCTCCCTGAGTAAATCACGCAACCCACCGACAGCCAATATTGGCGCTATGCTGATTATAGGATTGGAGGGGCAAATTATAACTGCAGCGAGGTCTGGATCAGAGAGTGCCGCTCGCACTTCGCTACTGATCACCGCATTCTCTATTCCCGCAAAGACAACTTGACGAACCGTCGGCGCGCAATTCAGACGGACAAAATATTCCTGAAACGCCAACCAGCCAGACGTTGTCTTTAGCCTAGTGCGCACGGTCACATCCGCCATTGGCAGCACCTGGCATTCAAGATTGAATGCATGAACAAGATCCATTGTCACGCTCGAAAGCCGCTCTCCAGATCGCAGCCGTCGGGTACGCTCGACATGGACCGCTAAATCTTTGTCCCCAATTAGGAACCAGTCTTCGCCACCGATTGCCCTGAGTGCTTCAATGAAATTCCAAGTCTCGTCCTCGCGACCCCAGCCTGTTTGGGGGTTGGCAATTCTTGCAAGCGTATAAATCAACGTGTCAATGTCAGGCGAAATTGCCAACCCCAGATGATCAAAATCATCGGCGGTGTTGGCGATGACAGTCAATGATCCCGGTGCCATAACCCGATAGAGCCCCAGTGCGAGCTTTGCTCCGCCGACGCCGCCGGAAAGTGCGACGACGCGCTTAGTCCGAGATCTGCTCATCGAAATAGATCCTGCTCGGCTGGTCGCACGAGGTCGACGGCACGCGCGTCCTCGGCCTTAATGTTGAGACCGCGGACGTGCACAATCGGCTGGCCTTCGCTGCCCTGCCCCATCAACAACGATGCAGCCGCTGCAACTTCGTCGGCCGGGCTGGTGATTGAGACAGCCAAAGGACGACCGTCGAGGTCAGGCCATCCGCGCAAGTCCAATAGTGCCGGAAATCCTGCCAAACCTATGGCGACTCCGACTGTTCCTTGTCGCCACGGTCGTCCAAAGCTGTCACATATGACAACACCGCATTCAGCCCCCAATCGCAAAGCCAATTCCCTACGAATGATCGCAGCGCTTCGGTCTGGGTCGAGCGGCAAGAGAAGAACATTGTCGCTCTCATCGCCTTCTATACCAGCGCCGACGTTGGACTGGTCAATGCCAGCGTTGGCCATAACGAAACCGAGACGATGTTCAACCACAATGAGACCCGGTCGGACTCGCACCACCCGCCTCGCCTCCGAGAGAATGAGCGTTACGAGCCGAGGATCCTTTTCGGTCTCCTGCGCCAGTTGCAGTGCTTCTTCGTTGACATCAACTGTGCGAAGGTCGACAAGTCGGCCTTCCGCCTTGGATACGACCTTCTGAGCAATGACCACAACGTCGCCATCGACAAGTTGGATGCGGTTAGTATTCAATGCGGCCACAATCAGTGCCGCCATGTCATCGCCGGGGGCGACCATTGCAACCCCTCTCAAAGCGGTCATGTCTAGTCTGGATGGCGGCATCTTCGCGTTCATAGTGTCTCGAGCGCTCTGTTCAGCTCAGGTCGCGACGCAAACGCGGTAGAATCTGTTCGCCATAAAGATCCAAAAAACGGTCCTGATCGGGCCCAGGGGCATGGAAGACCAAGTGCCGGAAGCCCAGATCATGATAGGTTTTGATGCGCGCCACGTGTTCTTCTGGATCGGTCGAGACAATCCAACGTGAGGCGGCCCGCTCGACTGGGAGCGCGTCAGCCAATCGCTCCATCTCCAGAGGGTCGTCAACCGACATTTTTTCTTCCGCCGACAGTGCCAGTGCTGCCCAATGACGCGTGTCCTGCATGGCCCTTTTGTAGTCAGTGTCAAATGACACCTTGACTTCTATCATCGTGTCAAAGGTTGCAACGTTGCGCGTACTCAGGCGCCGCCCCTCAGAGAGGTTCGGCAACAGCTTTTCAGTATAGAGCTCCATTGCCTTTCCGCTTGTCGTAATGAAGCCGTCACCAACTCGACCGGCATATTTCGCGACCATCGGCCCGGCTGCAGCGATATAAATGGGGACTGGAATTTCCGGACGGTCATAGATGGTTGCTGTTTCCGTTTTGTAGTAGTCACCGTCGAAATCGACGCGCTCCTCACTCCAAAGTCGGCGAATGAGACGGACCGCCTCTCTCAGGCGGGCGAAACGTTCCTTCATCTCCGGCCACACCATCCCGGTGGCTGGAACTTCATTGAGGGACTCGCCCGTTCCAACCCCCAAGACTATGCGTTCGGGATACATGGCACCGAGCGTTGCAAACGCATGGGCAACGATCGAAGGATGGTAGCGAAAGGTTGGGGTCAAAACGCTGGTTCCGATAAGGATGCGCGATGTGCTAGCGCCAAGAGCACCGAGAAAGGCAAATGAGAATGGCGCGTGACCGTTTGTGTGCCGCCACGGCTGAAAATGATCGCTAACAAAAACTGAGTCAAAGCCAGATGCCTCAGCTTTGATCGAATAGGCGAGCAGGTCTTTCGGTGAAAACTGCTCGGCCGATGCCTTGTACCCAAGCTTCAGCACGGCTCACTCCTCGTTCTCTCGACAAATTGACAGCGTCGGAACGGATCTTCCAACGACGGCGTTCCGGCAATGACTATCCGATGATGTTGCCACAGCCCATCCTAGCACCACGAGATCACTCGATATACGATATAGCACGGGTGGAGAACCGGTTGGCGTTGCAGTGTTGTCGGTAGTGGCCTAATTGATCAATGATGAGTTGTTGGGCGCAGATTGGCAAACGACACGGCCAATCTCAAGCGAAATGACCCAAATCGCGACAACTGCGGCGCGTGGCCATGGCCGCAAGTCCGAAACATTTGTGCAATCATGAACTACGTGTGCAATGAAAGCATTCCGCAGCGAGCTATCTTCAGCAAGAGAGTTGAACCAGCAATCGGGTTCGCGCCGCAGGCATTTCAACTAGAATGGGAGGAACAGAGATGCTGATTAATCTCGAAAACCGACGGCTCTATTATGATCTTAATGGCCCAAGCGACGGCCCAGTTGTGTGCATGACCCACTCGCTCACTTCAGACGCAGGTATGTGGGCTGAGCAGCTGCCCACATTATTGTCGGCCGGTTTCCGTGTATTGCGTCTCGACATGCGCGGCCACGGTGGCAGCGATGCGGCAACCGGTGACTACACGATGGATGGACTGAGCGATGACGTTGCCATCGCACTGCAGTTTTTGGGTATTGAAAAGGTTCACTATGTTGGACTTTCGATTGGCGGCATGATCGGTCAAGCATTTGCCATCAAACATGGCGACAGACTGTTGTCTGCAATGTTCTGCGACACAATGCCGGCCACTCCAGAGGGGGCGGATGGCGCCTGGGGACCGCGCAGGGACGCCGTTGGCACCGCAGCATCTGTGGCGCCATTGGCTGATGGAACAATGGAGAGATGGTTCACACCGGCCTTCAAGCCGTCAAATGCACGGCGCTGGTCCGAGATCCATGCGACTATTTCGGGTACCACTGTTGGTGGCTATCTTGGCTGTACCGCAGCCATCTTGAACTTTGACTTCACAGCGCAACTTCCATCCGTCAAAACGCCGACCCTCGTCGTTTGTGGTTCGGACGATGAAGGCACGCCACCGTCCGCCAATCGGCGCATCAGCGAACTGATACCCGACGCCCGATATGAGGAGATCGCGAACGCCCGCCATTTTCCCAATGTCGAGCACCCGGGAGTTTTCAATGAGCACATGATGAAATGGCTCAAGCAACAGGGCTAGCCTACTGACACTGACAAAGGCATTGGCGCTTGCCTCTGCGCCACTGCCATTCGGGCTGCGAAAAAATGCTGCCCTTGCCCGCAGAATATTGCCCAAGCGGCGACCTCAACTTTGCCGCTTTTTCGATTAATGGCATCGTTTCAAGTCGCCTCGGCTCATCTGCCATGCACGGCGAGATCATCAACTTATGTGCGATCCTGGGATTCGCCCCACTCATGAACCCGATCCGGCACTAGTGAGATCCGGCATTGGTCAGACCGCAACCATGTCCGGTTCGCTCGTCAGCATGCCGCAGTCCGTGATCTGTGCGCGGAACTTTGTGTACTGCATGCCGCGCTTGATCGGTAAAATTAACGGGGAATGCTGGCTCACGGATACTTCTGCGGCTGCGAAACTGAGCGGTGGCGTTCGTAGCAGCGAACCAGCGTGTCCAGCTTGTAACGTGTGATCACTAGGCGATACCATATGGCCAGTGTCTTCGGGGGAGG
>JBPCWA010000059.1:0-5995 GCA_051009975.1 Hyphomicrobiaceae bacterium | reverse complement strand
GGAACCGAGTACGAAGCGGAAGGTGTCAGGTGCAAAAGGAACTTTCGGTAAATGCAACGGCAAGCGAAGTCGTCCAGAGTGGACTGAAGGAGATTGATAAATGGAATCCGATCACCAACGCCATGCTGAACACTTCGCCTGAGGCCGCTTTGAAAGCTGCTGCGACGATCGACAAGCGTCAAGCGAATGGTGAATGGTGTGGGCTGTTAGCAGGCATGACCTTGTCGATCAAAGACAACATCGACGTCTCTGGAAATATTACGACCGCTGGGTCCAAAATCCTCCAAAACAACTTGGTGAATCGCGATGCATTCATCGTCGATCGTCTCAAGCGGGCCGGGGCAATTATCTTGGGAAAGGCAAACTTGCATGAATGGGTCTTCGGTCCAACCAGCCAGAGCAAGCACTTCGGGCCCGTTAGAAACCCCTGGAACATAGCATGTATTCCAGGCGGCTCGAGTGGAGGCTCAGGAGCATCTTTGGCCACAGGCATGTGCGTCGGTTCGATCGGCTCGGATACCGGCGGCTCCGTTCGAATTCCCGCGGCATTTTGTGGGATCGCTGGATTGCGACCATCGATCGGTCGAATTTCGTGTCGAGGGTCTGTGCCAGTCTCAGCGCAGTTTGATACGCTGGGTCCAATGGCGAAACGGGTGAGCGACGTTGCACGAATTTTCGCGGTCGTTGCAGGCTATGATTCAGAGGATCCCATGTCTCGCGAGGTCTCAGTCCCAAATGTTATCGCAGAGCTTGATAGGGGCGTCTCCGGTTTACGAATCGGTGTTCAACGCCGATGGTTCTTTGATGCACTGGATCCAGCAGTCGAGCGGGCCGTGGATCAAGCTATTGCCGTTTTCCAAGAGCTAGGCGTCGAGATCGTCGACATCGATTTGGGGGATATCGAAAGAAGTCAGGAATTTCTTGCATTTAAAATAATTCTGGCTGACGCCTATAATGTTCACAAAGATCGGCTGCAGGCTCGTCCTGATGACTTTGGGCGCGATGTATATTCGCGTGTTATGCTTGGAAAGAATGTTACGGGGAGTGAGTATGCCGAGGCACTTCGTTGGAATGAAGGGTTTAAGCATCGCCTCAGGGATACGTTTGCAAATGTAGATGCCGTTCTGTCTCCAACAATTCCAATTGTGGCCCCGATGGCTGAGGCCGATCAGGAAGGACTAGAATGGTTCGACACCATAAGGCAAATTACCAAGTTGACGTGCTGCTGGTCCTTTGCGGGCGTTCCGTCGCTGTCTGTCCCATGCGGATTTGATGACAACTCCATGCCGATTGGTTTTCAAATTGCAGCACCATGGTTCCAGGAGAGCACATTGTTGTGCTTGGGTCATTCCTACCAGAAAGTGACCGACTTTCACGAGCGTCAACCGGAGTTGCGCTAAGTCAAGTGAGAGTGAACATCGACGGCGTCTACGTGTTGGAACGCATTCAATCTGCCGAGATGATTGATGTGCAATCAGCAGTGCGGGCAAGGATCGCACGCAGGTCACCATCCCGGCCGTGTTGACAGAGCTACAATAGAAAATCATCCTAACGGGTCTGATGAGACTGATGACAGAGGTGCTGAAAATGTTTGGGTATGCAAATTGGGGTTTGTTGATTTTCGTGATCTGTCTCACAGCATTTGGAGTTGGCAAACCCAGAGCAGAAATCATCCGGGGTTACCCTGATGCCCTTGTGTGTCAAGTCGAGAACTTTAAGGTCATCATCTACATACATCGTATCCAAGAAGACGGATCAGCGATTTTTATGACCCAGGGAGGCGAGTTCGTCCAATGGAAAAAAGATGGAACCGTTATTCGCAACAATAAGCCGTTCAAAGGATGTCAGCCGCACACTTTTGGCCAATAAAATAGGAGGCAAACGCTCAAATCTTGGTTGTGTTGATCGTCGGCGACATTCACTCAAGACGATGCAGAAGTGTCCTTGTCTCGTCGAGGGCCAACGGCCACAATCAACGAGAGGCACGCCAAAGCTGGAAGGGCCACCATCGTTGGCATCGCTAAGGCCGTACCAATAGTTGTTTGCACCGCACACCAAATGATTGGTACAATCATCGCGATCCATCTTAGGCTGCCGCTGTAACCTGCGAGCGCAGCGAGCGTTGCCGATACTGTCGGGTCAGGAAAGAGGCCAAAAACCTCAGTCATTGAGCCGCGAATATCCAGAAATAGCCATGCTACAAGTGGGTAGCCAAACACGCTTGCGCCGAAAAGCAAGGCAGCGGCGAAGGTTTTCGTCTCACTCGCGCGATTGATGTTGCGGTGAGCTCCGGTCGCCACCAGACCCAGAAGCAAGAGGCCCTGAACAACAAAAAGGACAGCGAAGTAGGAACCCGCCCAGAAAAGTGCGGTGTATCGCTGATAAAAGAATAGCCCTGCGACCGCTAACCAAGCCATGCCCAAAAGAATAAGAAGCCGTGTTGGAGGTTGGTTGGGGATCTTGGACCCGAGCATCTGACGGACGACTATTGCAGCAACGACCAACCCAACAAGTTGCCACGGCCACATGGCCTTGCCATAACTCACCAGGAAACGAATGTAGACGCTCAGAGAAAAAGGAATTACGTCGGTTATAGGATAGGCCCACCAATGCGACATCTAGATCCGCCCAACGTAATTCGCCATCCGTTCCCTCAATCTCAAATCCGGGAGCACGCCCGTTGCACACTTGAGGTTCTCCTCGACGTGATCAACCCGTGTCGTTGCCGGGATCGCACAGGCAATCCCCGGATGAGATATAACAAACTTCAACAAAAACTGGGCCCAGCTCGATGCTCCAACTTCCTTTGCCCATTCGGGCAGGGGCTGTCGCTCGACATGTCGCAGGAGTTGCCCCTGTCGATAGGGGCGATTGGCGATGACCGCGACACCCTGATCCTGGGCAAGCGGTAAAAGTCGCCTTTCGATCTTCCTGTCAATTGCGTTGTACGTGAGCTGTACGAAATCGACGCGATGTTTCTCCAGAATACGTGCGACCTCATCGTGTCTCAGTCCATGCGATGTGGTGATGCCAATATATCTTAGACGGCCGTCAGCTTTCATTTCCCTCAATAACGCAAGCTGTGACTGCCAACCAACCAGATTGTGCACTTGGATGAGATCGAAACCCGGAACATTCCAGTGAGCGCGGGAACGCTCAATCTGGCCCTCGCCTCTTGCTGACGTCCACACTTTCTCCGCCGAAAAAAGGGTGGCGGGCTCTCCAAGCTTGCTCAGCGCATAGCCAATGGTCGCCTGAGAAGATCCATACATGGGGGAACAGTCGATGAGTTGACCGCCGCCGGCAAAAAAGGCGCGCACGACCGCTGCACAACGTTCAAGCAGCGTCGCCTCCTGACCAACATTAAACGTTATCCAAGAACCGAGCCCGACGAGCGGCAAAGCCTCTCCCGTTGAGGGAATGGCCCGCATAATGATGTCGTCGACTTCTGCCGTCAGTCGGGATGGGTTGCAAAGTCCCGCGAGCAGAGCCACGCCGCCGCCTATGCAGATATTGCGACGGCTGATCTGGCCGAAAAAATTAGGGGTCTTACGCCAAGAACGAGCGCGCCGGTGTGTTTTTGTTCCCATAACGAGCATCCCAATTTCTCCGAGCGACACAATGCCATAAGGGCCCGTGAAAACATGCATTGCGCTGAGCCCGCAATTTCCGTTGAACAGTCTCACACCTCTTGAGTGCTGGCCAAGCCAAACTACATCAACGCAGAGCATTTGTATTGGATTGCTGGCTTAGACGGACGCTGGGGAAATTTTAGTCATCCAAAATGGCAATATCTTTGTGCAGCAGTGTCATGTTTGTGCAGCAGTGTCGTCGTCGACATGGTCAGTGGTAGACGTTGCGACAAGCCGACTCATTCACAAAAAGGCGATCGCATTCGCTATTGCGAGACTCGTCAGTGTCCAATCTGAAATGAGGTGCAGCGTGCAAGAAATTGTGTGCTAGGCAGTTACCAGTATGCAGTTTTACAGGATATGAGACGCTCATGCCGGACGAAGGTTTTCGAAAATGGTTGGGCCTCGACTACGAGGTCATGAAAGACGGGCACGCCGTTGTCTCATTGTCCGTTACAGATGAGATGCGGAATTTGCGCGGAGTAGTGCAGGGTGGCGTAATTGCAGCGCTCATCGATGTCGCCATGGCAACGGCCGCTGCAGGTGGCAACTACGACACACGACGACGCCCTCTAGCCACTCTGGAAATGAAGGTAAATTATCTAGCGGCGGCGACAGGTAATCGTCTCACGGCGGTCGCAGACGTCGTCCGTGCGGGCTCCCGCACATCGGTGACTCGCTGCGACGTCTTCTTTGGTGAAAGCGAGATATGTGCTGCGGGACTAGGTACCTTCATGGTTCGGCGCGTTCATCCGACCGACCCCAGTAACATGCTGCCTGCAACTCGCGTTTAGCGAAACAAGGTCTTGTAGCGAACTATATAAAAATAGTGAAACTTGCGCAGCAATGTTCGAAAACACGGAAACCATAGCTTCGATGGCCTCACTGTTGCTGTGGCCGTTGCGCGCACAAGAGCGAGCCGTGGTGGCATGTCGATCAACAGAAGCGGCACAGATGCTGTGAAATGCAGAGGGGGATCAATGGGGTCTAAACTAGCGCCCGGACCGAGGGTGCCGCGGCGAGACCAGCAGATTGATCTCGCGTCCGACTTGGAGCAAAGAATAGGGCGAACACACGCAAATGTCCGGCTTGGCATCGAACGCGACCATGACGCTCAAATCTTCGGTCAAGGTACAAACTTCTTCCACATTGAGAATTGGTACTCCGGTCACTCACTCTTGCGAAAAGCGCTGAAGGCCACCGGTCTATTCTGGGTTGGCCGTCGCAATGCGGCGCGTGTTGTTGTGCGGGAAAATGTGGTTGTGTCCAGCAAGATTCCTCGGGACTTTGAAGGATTTAGAATCCTTCACATCAGCGATCTCCATACAGAGTTGAGTTCGGAGGCCATGTCTCATGCAGCGCTAATGTTGCGTCGGTTGTCCTTCGACGTCTGTGTTATTACCGGAGATTTTCGGGCGTTGACTTACGGCCCTTACGAGAAAGCGATTCGGGATACCGAGGCATTTTGCCGAGACATCAAACAGCCGATCTACGCAGTTCTTGGTAATCACGATTCCATCCTGATGGTACCTGAATTGGAGCGCTTTGGAATGAGCGTGCTTCTGAATGAAGCGCTATCGCTTCAGAGCGACACTTCGGACGACCACATCATGTTGGCAGGGGTTGATGATGCCCACTACTTTCGCGCGGAAAACTTGGAGAAAGCGTCGGCGGATATTGAACCAGACGTGTTTTCTGTCTTGCTGTCGCATACACCAGAGATTTACCGTCGCGCGGCACATTGCGGTTTTGACCTCATGCTGAGCGGCCACACGCATGGCGGTCAGATTTGTTTGCCGGGTGGATTCGCAATGAAGCTCAATGCGGTCATTCCCCGGCATTTGGGAGCCGGCAAATGGACCTTCAATGACATGCAAGGTTACACTTCGACAGGGCTCGGGACATCGATCGTTCCTGTCCGTTTTAGCTGCCCACCAGAGCTTGTTGTCCACACACTCAAATCCGCGTAACCCAATTAGTATGGCCTATCTCTCACGCCGATGCGGTGAAGGAGCGGGGATATGGCAGCTGCTGCGAGCCAGAATCCAAACACAATAATCGTCACATCAACCAACGACATCTCGAAGCGAGCTTTCAGCACGAGGGCAGGAAATAGGGCTTCAGGGACGTAGTCCAGACCCATAGCTTGGCCACTTGGTTCTATAGCCAATCTGCGCTTCAGGAAGCTGGAAAAGAGATCGCCTAGCATGGCAGCTACTGCAAGGACTATGGAGCTCTGGTAATCGACACCGAGCAGATATCCGCCTATCAAACAGGCGACAATTGATGCGAACAAACCTCGAAATGTCTTCGATGATCCCAACAGTGGTCGACCATCAAGCCACCTAAGGTTGAAATCAAGT
>JBPCWA010000058.1:0-2949 GCA_051009975.1 Hyphomicrobiaceae bacterium | reverse complement strand
GTATGGCGGCGAGGATGCGATGGAACGGATCGCTGCACTTGGGTAATGTCGATACATATCCGCTTTCAATACCAACCCATTTCATAAAGCACCTTATCCTTCTGCTTGATCGTTTCTTGCAGGATGGGTATTTCCCTTAAATGTGCTTCGATTTCGGCGTGCGTAGTCGGCGAACCATCAACAATACCACGTTGCTCGGCACCATGCTTCTTCGTCAATGCATTCTTGAGCCTATGCTCGCGCCATCGGAGGGCATTTTTAGCAGCCTGAAGCTCTTGCCGAATAGTTTTGGTTTTCTTTCTAACTGACTCTGACATTCTTGACTTCGCTCCTAATGACCCTTGGGGGCGACATGCCCCCAATTACACGAACAGCCACAATGCTAAGAACGGAAACACAGAAAGGGCCAAGGTGGCAATCTGGTAATAATCTGGAGCTGATTGAGGGCGTTAACGCGGCAATAGTGCGTGTCAACCGCGCAAAGGCCCAGCATTCCGCAGTACAGCCAATCATTCATTGACGGCTCTGAGCATTGGTGGCTGCGCCCCGCCTGGACGTAGCCACCGCGACGATTGCACCGGTGGCTGGGATGTCCAGGAAGGTGGCAATGCGATAGGTCAACAACATGGCCACCTAGGCGCCGTCTAGCCATACGCAATAATCCAATTGGGCCGGCGACTTGCGGACAATGCCACCTCATTGTTGCAGTGAGCTTAACGAATAGTCGCGCCCTGATTTTCGCCGGGTGTCATGATTGTCGGCCGAACAATCAGCTTATTCGGCACGAACACGACGGCGTTGATGTTGCACGCTTCAAGCGTCGTGCCTTGCTGCAGCTTCAGACGGTCCCGCATCGGCGGCTGCCGCGCTCGTATTCGTGCACCCCGACCTCGTCTCACAGCGCGACCCAATCCGACCGTGCGAAGTCGATGCCGAACAGATAGGCATCGGCGCGGCACACCCGGGCGACGTTGGCGTGTCGCGGCGTAGGCGCGCTCATAGGCATAATCTTTGAGGTAGTTTCGCAGATCAAATAAGCGACAGGGGGGGGCGGGGAATTCATAACCGCTACCGGGAATTAGCTTTCTGCGCAGGAAGTTGCGGTCGAGGAGGTTGTATCGGTTGACGACTACGTCTTCTTCCAACGAGATATGCGTAATAGGTGATATCCGAAGCCCCTTGCCGGGATGGATCAGCAATGCGAGCTTTGCGACTTCAGCCTTTTCAATTTTACGGACAACTGATCTGGCCTTCGCGATCGCCAGTCGCGCATAACTGGGATCTTTTGGATCAAGCTCTGGTGGGGTCAGGCCACCGGCCGGCCAACTCTTTACGGCCATTGATAAGTCTTCGAATTCTAGTATGCGGCAGCACTTGTGGCCGGCTGATCGGATCGCAGCACAGAACTCTTCTGCATCTTTGCGGCCACCACGGTAGTTGAAATTCACTATCAACCGCGTCCATTTCTCGGCGTCTGACGACTTGTGCGGTATCGCAGTGAACACTTTATCGACCAGCAGTTCCGGGAAGGCCATGCTGAGTTGCTCGGACGTCTTGGCCGCCAGTTCAATTGAGCGTTCCGATGCGACATGGACGCCGTAACTCTCCCTCGGCTAACGCAAAATCGCCGCTGAACAGACCAGCAATAGCGAGGATTGCCGCGACCAACCAACATCTACGTCTCGCCAATGGTGCCACCTCGGAATGAAATGTGCTGCGGGCTTCAAGTTGCGTGCGGAATGGGTAATCGCAGCCTATAGCTGATTGTGAGCCGTAAGGGTTCACGAGACACTTGAGCGATTCTTTTGAAGGGAGGATTTTTGGATCGTCGCAGCCTTAAGGAGCGAAGTTGAGACAGAAGTCCGGGCCATAAGTGACGGCCGAAGCTGCCGGTGTCGCCCGCAATCGGTTAAAGGCCTGCGGCTTCGTAGAGTTGGGACGCACATACCGAAGATTGCGCGTTGCCCGCCTCGCCCCGGCCGGCCGCGAGTACGTTGCCGGCAACGAAAATCACCTCAATGCCATTGCCATCCCCAGCCGCGGCTACACGCACACACTGGCCCCGCTCGATATCAGCGTCGCGTTGGATGAGGGGGATACGCTCGTTAAGTCAGAGGACAGATACATACGATTTCTATACGGGAGAGACGTAGGCCCCGAAAAAGCAAAGCGCGTGAAAAAATCCAACGTCAAATCGTTACCGACATCATGACCGAACTCCACGAGAACGGCGACCCAACGACCCCGAACGCCTTCCCCTGGAGTCTACAAGCGCTCCTAGCGCAACTTGAATGACGCCTTGAAGACGACGACGACGTCACTCCGGATTTCGTCCGTGACGTTGCTCACTTCTCGAACTTCACCGTATCGTATAGCGCAACCAGCTCTCCACATCGGCGGCGCAACATGCGACAATAGATATGGTCAGAGAATTGCGCTACCAGCCTCTCGCGCTCGCGCAATAGCTTCTCGTAGGTCACCTGGCGCATGTGCAAAGGTCGCCGTGTTGGCTTCTCCATCCAGTACGAGCATCCTAGGCGGGCAGCTATGGCGTTGGCCTTTCTGATCACGCGATACATCCTATGTTCCCGCCGGCTCCTGTAAGTGACACTGCCGCACGTCCCACACTGCAATCCGTCACTCAGTACCGCTAGCCGCAATGTCGTGCGACCGCAGCACGGCGCGATGAAGTAAGCGCGCGTGCCACCAAATCGGCAGGAGCGCCGCTCCAGATGAACTGTCGATCGAATGGGATTAGGCGATCCGTGTTGATCATGTTGCAACTGGTAGAAAACGCTAAACCGGTCGCCGCGCTCATCCATTTCGTAAGCGAGCTTCGGCAAGTCGTCGTTCTCATAGTCGATTGTCTCTCTGAGCCCCGGCGTGCATGCACCCCAGCTCGACATATAATCGGCATCGAGAACGGCGATATCATCCCAGGTGTAGCGG
>JBPCWA010000057.1:0-3355 GCA_051009975.1 Hyphomicrobiaceae bacterium | reverse complement strand
GCGGCGGGAAATTTTCGCAGGCGTCGGTTGATCATTTGCGTTGGGTGGGCGACAATCCGCTGACCGCATAGCTTGGAGATAGGATTATAATGAGCGATTTAGTCGTATTTGATTTTGATGGGATCGGAACCGCTGACGAGGTTCTCACAAAGCTACGCGGTCTGCAGAAGCAGCATTTGATCGATCTAGAAGATGCATGCATCGTAGTACGCGATGACGCTGGGAAGGTTCAGATAAAACAAGCAGTAAATCTGACGGCCCTCGGCGCCACAAGTGGCGCGAGTACTGGTATGCTCATGGGCGCCTTGGCAGGGTTGTTGCTGCTCAACCCTTTGGCGGGCATGGCGATAGGCGGACTGGCTGGCGCCGGAATGGGGGCGCTATCAGGCTCATTGGCAGATTTCGGAATTAATGACAGTTTTATAAAAGAGCTCGGCGAAAAGATACCAAACGGCTCGTCCGCACTCTTCCTGTTGGTCAAGAGTTCAACACCTGACAAGGTGCTACCCGAGATCGAGCCATTTAACCCGCGAGTTGTTCAAACGTCGCTATCAAATGAACAAGAAGAGAAGCTCCGTGCGGCCATAGCGAAAGCTCAATCTGAGCAAGCTTAATTCACTTAGGCGAAGTCTGACTTCACAGTCAGGGCGACAATCATGGAAGCACTAAATGATACAGCCACTGCTTTGTGGCTTGTCGGCGGGATTGTCGTCTTCGCCGGCATCGTTCTTTGGATTTTTCGGCGCGGTGCTAAGAAGCGATACGAAGAGAAGGGGAAGATCCCACTTCGACGAGACTGATGCGCGGCAAGTGATATTTTTAGGGGCGGCTATCACGACCCTTTATAGTTGCATGCTTCTAACTGTGGCTGCGTGTGAAGTTGATTTGAATTGAGAACGAAGCACCAAGCAACGTTAATCGCAGCGCTGCTTGTCATGACAGTATTGCTGCCCGGGTTAAACATCTCTGCACACGCACAGACTTGCTCGTCAACGGAGATTTCGGATTCTGGCAAGTACATGGGCGCAGAGCTCGAAGCTAGGAACAGCGCAATAAGGGCATGGAGAAGTCGTGTAAGAACGCAATTAGGACGCGGCTGGGATGCTTGGTCGCGAGCGAGTGATACCTCCATCAAATGTGCACGAGACTCGGCGGCGCAAAAGGACTATTGCGTTGCAACCGGCACTCCCTGCCTTCGTTGAAGAAAAAATGATCGAGCCTGCTAGAGGAACGTCTGGCCGCTCTTCTGCGATGAACGATGACATGTTGGTCCCAAGGAAGTAGTTCAGTTCGATTCGTTGACTTCGGAGCCCGCTGCCGTGTCTTGCGCCGCGCCTGATCCGAGCAAAATAGCGACGGGCCGTGTTTGAGGATTGAACTCGCACGCGATTGCGGACGCAATCGTCAGAGGCACAGAAAGAAAAACGCCTGCCGGGCCGAGCAACCAGCCCCAGAAGATTAGCGATAAGAACACTGCTAGGGGAGAGATCCCGAGACCGCTGCCCATTATGCGAGGCTCGACGATGCTTCCTACAATGAAATTGATTGCAATAATCCCGAGTCCGACGAGTAACGACGTCTGCGGATCTGTCTGCACTATGGCCATGAGCACCGGTGGGACAGTCATAATCGCAGCGCCTATGAAAGGTATGAAATTCAGAGCGAATGCAAGTATCGTCCAAAGGGCAGCAAAGTCGATGCCCAAGACCCACAGCCAAACCCATACACACGCGGCTGTTGCCAGACTCATTAAAGTCTTGATCCACATATAGCTTCTGAGTGAGGCAAAAAGACTTGTTAACCGCTGTTCGGCATCTCGTGACAAATTTACGACCGACTTAAACTTCGTCTCCAATTCTTGGGCTTCAACGAGCATGAAAGATGCTGCCAGTAAAACCACAAGGACTGTCCCGAACGTACCGCTCAGATTTGCAAGGCTTGATCGGACCAATCTTATTAACGTTCCAGGTTCGAAGAGGTCTGGCAACGCATCGCTCGACTGGGCCATGCCTGAATTCTCTAGCCACGAACTGAGCTGCCGAAGCAGAGCCGCTATTCGCTCTTGATATCCAGGCAAGCTGTCTCGGAAAGCGTCAAGGGTTCCTGTCGCGACCAAGGCAAAAATTCCACCAATGTCGAACAGCACGAATATAATCAAAGCCAAGGCAATCCATTTCGGGATGCCGTTGCGATGCATCCAACGAAGAGGCGTTACTGCGACCACCGATATAAAGATGGCCAGCAAGATTGGTGCGACGACTCCCGCCGAAAACTTCGTGAAGGCCAGTATGATGGCAATGGCCGCTATGACGATAATGGAGCGGCCTAATGGCGGGAAACCTGCCAATGAGCTCATCTGAATTAGGTCCTTGTCACCGTTTATGGGTGCAACCACTGCAGCTTGCAGACATCTCTGAAACGCCGAATTAGAACGCCACTGCCAGCCAACCTCAGCATCTAGAATGAGAAAAGGCGCTGATTATGCAGTCATCTTGTCAAAGTCGCCAGCAGCCTTCAAAGTTCGGTAAAGCAGCCAAAGCGATAGCCCTAAGACAATCAATTCTGCCGCCAATACAATCACCACCATTGTTAGGCTCAATGCATCGGCTGCCGATACTGAGAACGCGGGATCGCCACCTGCTGACGGAGCGACAAGTATGCCAACTTGAGGAGTGGCTAGTAGTGTGAACAACATTCGGCCAACGGTCTGAATAAGGAGAAGCATTGAAAACGCGATGCCTGCGCAGCTGGCCCAAATTCCGATCCAGACTATTTGCACAACATCTGCGTGCAAGAGCGTTTGTTTGCCATTGGCTATGTCGCCACCAAGAAGCGTATATCTGTAGAACCAGAACGTTGTGAACACCAGAACCAGAAGTCCACCGTAAGAAAGATAATTATAGAGATCGATACCTGCGGCGCTCGCAGTTGTTCGGTCACGAATGAACAAAGCGTAGAAGAGTATGAGGATGGGGATCACGAGGAGCGCAACCTGTAGCCAGAATCCAATCCAACCGAACCGAGAGAATTGGCTAGCCAAACCACTTTTGGATGAGTGGGTACGAGAAGAATTTATGGTGTCAGACATAGGCAAATCCCGCTTCTATTAGCCACCCGTCGACCGTCACTCGCTAGGCGGATTAACAACTTGCCTATCTTGCATCCATTCAGCATTGGGCTGCAAGAAACTGGAGCAAATCTCGAGGTCAGCTAGGTCCTTTTTGCGCTTCTGCTTAAGTACACATGTTGAACGGCCCTAGCTACCACCAGTTCTTCCTGAGAATTCGAACGTATGCGAAGGGCAAGACGACGGTAGCTAAACATTGACAGCGGTAGCCGCGGTGCACGATCGATT
>JBPCWA010000056.1:0-6971 GCA_051009975.1 Hyphomicrobiaceae bacterium | reverse complement strand
CCTTCAGATTCGTCAATAGTGGTGTAGAGGCCGTGACCACCGACGTAGTTGGTCCCTAGCCCTATAACGGTGACTTCAATTCCGCTCGTCCCCAGAGTTCGCTTGTACATGGTTTTAGTCTTTCGTGTTGAAGGCTCGCGCTGGTCGAGGGCTCATTTTGACTGCTTCGGAAGCTTGCGACCGCATGTTTGCCGCCTTTCAGGATTTTACAAGTCGATTGGACGTCAAAGACAGGGAGTTTCCAGAGGTCGCTCCATTGGGTTAGACGTTGGCATAAAGACGTTTGTTGATACTGCGTCGCAGGCGGCGGGACAAGATTTGAAACTGAGAAGCCGGTTCGACGCACAAAGCGTCCAGCGCCTCTTCCGCACCACGTACGGCGAGGTCAGCGTCGGCGTCCGCGTTCATGACGTAGCCAATACGATCCATCACGCTCAGGGTTCTGGGAAGATGGTATCGATCGGGAAGCAACTGAACGCGCATCACACCCGGAATCTGTTTTGCTCGGTCGTATCCTGAAACGCCTCCGACGGGTTCAGTCCCGCGAACCAAAAATCGAGTGGCAACCGTAAGGGATTTGTTTGGCGTCAAATCCTTCTCGAACGTATAGGGCAGGCCACTTGCAAATTTCATAGACGCCAGGACGAGGTCAATGCCTAGTGCACTCTTGATCGCGAATGGTCCGACGCCGCCAGCAATTCTGGGGTTGATTTCAATCAGTCGCGGACCCTTCGGGGAGTAGCGAATTTCAACGTGTGCTATGCCCCGACTGTAGCCGACAGCGGCAGCAACTTTCTCCGCGTAGTGGGCGATTTCGTCCGATACGCGCGTTTCAACGATCGCTGGGGTATCGACCGCAACTTGAATAAGATGTGTCGGTGAAGCAATTCGGCATTGGCTGACGACGATCGCTCGACCGTCGAATACCTCGACGTTAAATTGTGGCCCAACAACGAATTCCTCGATAGTCACACCGTTACTAGAATCCGAGTTCGAACCCGGATCAGCGGCTATTCTTGGCGCAATCTGCTCAAAATAGTCAGCAGCAGCGGTAGGCGTTTCGACGAGTCGGGCTCCGTTGGACCCCGCGGCGGTGCGCGGTTTGACAACGACCTTATCGCCGAGCCGACGCGCTGCTTCGAACGCTTCCTCTCGGGAATAAGCCTCAGCGAAGCCGACATCGGAAATTCCGGTTTCGGCCAACTTTTTCCGAGCCAAGAACTTGTCCTGGCAAATTTTGATCGCTTGCGCGTTGCTGTTCGGCCGCCCGATCTCGGCTGAGGCTTCCGCTGCCAGTATAGCGGTCGTGCAACCTGTCGCGAGCACGCCTGCTATTTGATCTCTCCCGATGTCATCAAGAGTGTGTATGACGTGGGCGATGGAATTTTCGCTCAATTGTACCATCTTAACCTTGCTTGACCGGGGCGATTTGGTCGCTGGTGTAACAAAGACGACGGGCTCAAGGCCGAGCGTGCGGGCGGCGTCGAAGTACAACTCCTCGTCGAAGTCGGGGAAATTGAGAAGAATGAGTTTGTCAGACATCGGTTAACCTGCGCGTGCGTTGACAGGAATGATCTGCAGTGTTTTTGAGTCTTTGCGTCCTCGTGTCCTCGTGTCCTCGTGTCTTAGCGCGTTGGCGTCGTTCCATTTCCTAAGTCGTTATGTCATGCAGTCGTTATGTCATGCAGTCCGTCAGCGCGGTGCGGTTGACCGTTCGAAGCGCCAGCCGCGACAGGGGATTGCCATGTGAAGTGGTCATTCTTGAAACATTGTGGCCTGTTTGTTGCCATCGCACCGAATTGATCTTTGTTTCCGTGGAAAAATAGCCGGTTCCAATTTTTGTTGTTTGGATGTGGAGGCGAGGTGAAGCGGAAACGCAACTCATTGGAGGTCAAATAACACGACCCGACCGCTCACCCAGAGGCAAGTGTCTCTTCTACAAGTCTCGCCCAGTAAGATGCACCGATAGGCAATATTTCGTCGTTGAAATCGTACTGCGGAGAGTGGAGGTTGGAGACGTGCTCACCGCAGCCAAGGAAGACGTAACTTCCCGGTTTTTCGTTGAGCATGAACGCGAAGTCTTCAGAACCCATGACCGGCGGAACATCGGTTTGCACGCTCGCACCGCCAACAACTTTTGCGGCCACATTTGCGGCGACCTCAGTTTCGACTGGCGTGTTGACAGTTGACGGATAACGTCTCTCATAGCGAACGTGAGCGCGCGCGTTGTGCGCCTCCGCGATGCGGGAGGCAATCTCTGAGATTCGTTTCTCGGCCAAGTCTTGCACCGCCGGCTTGAATGCCCGAACCGTTCCCTTGAGGTTCACCGTTTCCGGTATAACGTTATAGGCATCACCGCCATGGATTTGGGTGACACTGACAACTATCGATTCAATCGGGTCAACATTGCGACTTGCGATCGACTGAAGGGACGTAACGATTTGTGCCGCAGCGACAATGGGGTCAATTCCTTGGTGCGGCATGGCGCCGTGCGCACCGTGACCTTCCACGGTGATATCGAAGATGTCATAGGAGGCCATCACGGGGCCAGTTCTCATGCTGAACTTGCCTGCGGCTTCTCCGGGCCAGTTGTGGAGACCAAACACCTGCTCCATCGGGTATTTCTCGAATAGCCCGTCTTCAATCATGACCCGCCCGCCACCTTCGTTCTCTTCGGCGGGCTGAAATATGAGATAGACAGTGCCGGCGAAGTTGCGGGTCTCCGCCAAATACTTGGCAGCTCCGAGTAGCATAGTCGTGTGGCCATCGTGACCGCAGGCATGCATTTTGCCTTCGTTCTTGGAGGCGTAAGACTTGTTCGTCTGTTCGGATATATCGAGGGCATCAATGTCGGCGCGCAGGCCGACAGCGCGGCCTGCGCCACAACGCCCGCGGACAATACCAACCACCCCCGTTCTCGCCAACCCTCGGACGACTTCGTCGACGCCGAATGCTGCCAGTTTTTCCGCAACGAACTCAGATGTCCGGTGTTCCTCAAATGCTGTTTCGGGATACGCATGGAGATCTTGGCGCCAAACGGTCATCTGGTCATGAATGTCAACGATTTCCGGATAGAGCTCCATATCGATGGTTCCGCTTTCTTTTGGTTTCAAATGCCACAGGTCTCGGCTGTATATATCTTGCCAGGTGGCTTGCGGGAAGGCATCCCATTAGTAAGCGTTCAAGCCGTCACAAGAGGAGCTCCGTCTTCTCGGTCTTCCAGTCGCAATAAGATTTCGAGAATGTCGTCAGCGGCACCGTTTCATCGAGACTTCGAGAGTGCCGACGGTCCGTGCGCCGCCGAAGGAGATCCAAATTCACTTGTGATAAATGCCGACGATTCGCTGCTGTCTCTTGAGCGGCAAAGCGAGGGCCTTGTCAAGGCGTCGCATAATAGCGTTAAGAGAGCGCCTGATCAGACAAAGGGAGGTAAATACATGAGCCGTGAGAGATTAACAGTCTCAATCGCTTTGACCGCTGGCATCATGATTGGTGGTTGCTTGCCTGCGGCCGCACAAGACAGCACTGCGCCCGGGAATAAGCGTCCGAACATTGTCGTCGTCATGGGGGACGATGTCGGAATGCTTAACATAGGCGCTTATCATCGCGGCTTGATGGCGGGCCGCACCCCAAATATTGACCAACTCGCCGCCGGGGGGGCGATTTTCACAGACTATTATGCGGAGGCGAGTTGCACGGCCGGTCGCGCCAACTTTCTGACAGGTCAATTGCCGATTCGCACCGGCATGACGACCGTTGGTCAGGCCGGCTCGCCAATCGGGCTTCCGAAAGAGGCGCCAACAATCGCGACAGCGCTGAAAGAGCTTGGTTATGCAACCGGACACTTCGGGAAGAACCACGTGGGTGACCTGAACCAGTTCCTGCCCTGTGTGCACGGTTTCGATGAGTATTTCGGCTGGCTCTATCACCTCGACGCTATGCAGGACCCTTTTAACCGAACCTATCCGAAGGATCTGAAGGACAAGGTTGGCCCGCGGAATTTGGTTTCGTGCAAGGCGAGCGCCAATGATGATGAGACTGAAATGCCGCGGTGGGGCAAGGTCGGCAAACAAGAGATCATCGACGAGGGTCCGTTGCCCCCGCGCGCAACCGACGGAATCAAGTACAATATGGAGACCATCGATGACGAAGTGCTTCGTCGCACGAACGACTTCATCGAGCGCGCGCACAGCGATGGTGAGCCATTCTTTATCTGGATGAACCCATCTCGGATGCATGTCATCACGCATCTTTCGGAAAAGTATCTTGACTTGATCACGCCGGAGAATAACTGGACCATCCAGGAAGCAGGCATGGCGCAGTTTGACGACGTCATTGGCGGCGTGATGGCGAAGCTCAACCAGCTCGGGATCGCCGACGATACGATCTTTCTCGTGACGACGGACAATGGTCCAGAAACGATCACATGGCCCGACGGCGGTATGTCCCCTTTCCGTGGCCAGAAAGGCATGAGCGAAGAAGGTGGCTTCCGCGTGCCACTAGTCTTACGCTGGCCAAACAAGGTGCCCTCAGGCACTGTCATGAACGGAGTGATCTCGGGTCTCGACTGGTTTCCAACTTTCTGGAAAGCTGCAGGTGGCAAAGGTAACATTGCCGAGGCGCTCAAAAACGGTGCTACGCTCAACGGGGTTGAGTACAAGGTTCATCTTGACGGATACGATCAAACGGCCATGCTGACGGACGGCAAGTCTTCAGCCCGTAACGAACTCTGGTACTTTACCGAGAGCAACCTCGGGGCGGCCCGCATTGGCGACTTCAAGTACACGTTTCTGACGCAGCCGGACGGCTGGTTCGGCGCAAAGCAGTCGGTTAATTGGCCACTTATAACCAATCTGCGCGTCGATCCCCTCGAGAAGTGCCTCAATATGACTGACTGCCCGCCGAGTATGATGAAGTTCTTCGCTCATGAGTTCTGGCGCTACGTTTTTGTGCAGAAAGAAGTCGCCAAGCTTGGTGAGACCTTTGTCAAGTTCCCACCGATGCAACCGGGCGCTTCCTTCAATCTCGATGCCGTGAAAGCTGAAATCAAGAAGAAGATAGAAGCGACAAACCCAGCTATGGGTAAGTAACCGCATCGACGTGACGTAGATTTGGTGGGGGGCGGTCAGCAATTGCCCGCCCGCTGCCGCGGATCAATGGCCTCAATCACGCCAGCTAAGCGCGACGCACCACAGTTCAAGGTGCAGCGACTCCCTGGCGGGCCGCCACGCAGGCCTCGATCTCTCTGACATGAGCAGAGAATTTAAAGCCCACGCGCCTCGACTGTGAGGCGGGTGGCAATCAAGAAACCTCGTTACGTGTTCTGGCACTGCGAACCGAGAAACGGTGCCGTGTTGGGCCTGTGCGCAAATGTGTCGTCTCGCCAGCGGTTCTTGCACGTCAACCCGCCTCATTCTTCGCCCACAGTGAGCTTCATGCCTTCGTGAGACGCAACGAAGCCAAGTGACTGGTAAAATCGCAGGGCGTCAGGTCGTGACTTGTCGGTCGTCAGCTGCACCAGGCCACAGCCCCTCTGCCGACACTGGGCAATTGCCCACTCCAAGAATGCCCGGCCGAGTCCGCTCCCTCGCAAGGTGGATGCAACACGAACGCTTTCGATTTGGCCACGCCAGAGCCCAGTGCGCGATAAGCCAGGAACAAAGGATATTTGTAGACAGCCGACGACTGCGTTGTCGGATTTCGCAACGGCCAGGAGCTGGTTCTTGTCGGCATTGATGGCCTCGAATGCCTCGTGATACTTGGCACTGGGCGGAGGTCCGACATCTTCTCGACGCCGCCCCAGCTCATCGTCAGCCAGCAATTGGATGATTGCAGGTAAATCCCTGATTGTTGCCTTTGTAAATATTGTTTCAGTCATTCATGAAACCTTGGAATCTGCAACTCATGTTTTGAGCGACAGCCTTATAAACCTCAACACAAACCAGACCTTGGGCGGGCCGAATGTCGAATCGGGTCCAGCGCTGAGGTAAGAGCACTGGGGTAATAGCATTGAGGTAAGAGCATTGAGGTAAGGTAAGAGCACTGACGTAAGGTAAGAGCACTGACGTAAGGTAACAGTATTGAGGTGAGAGCATTGAGGTAAGGCCTTCGAGGTGGGGTATCGAGGCGGTGTGGGGCATCGAGGCTGCGCGTCACATCAGCGCCAGCACCCGGCTGGGTCCTCCGGAACCACCTCGGTGCTTTGGTGCACCCACGACAAGTGTTGCTCCAACTGCTGGGACGGTATCGAGATGGGCAATATTCTCAAGGCCCCAGCGATTGGTCGGCAACCAATCATTGTGTGTTGCGAAGTCCTGGGAGGGGCCGTAATCAAGTGACAAGGTGTCAACCGCTAGGCCGAGGGCCGTTGTCGTCTCACGCAGCATCTGCGACGTCTCGACGTGGAACCCGGGAAAGTGCATGACTTTACTGCTGTCAGCATTGCGAAACTTGGCTGTTGCCACACGCGCCGACCATCCCGAATTCATGGCAACGCAAGCCCGATCTGGAACCGGACCATGTCGCCCGATCCAGGCTTTGATGTCGTCCGGCGTCACCTGCGCATCGGCGTCATCAGCCGCCTTGGCGCGGATATCAACGACGGCAAGCGGGGCGATAAGACTAGAGACAGGGATCTCCGCGACGCTGTGGCGGTCCTCGGAAAAATGTAATGGCGCGTCAATATGGGTTCCAATGTGCTCGTTCAGGCGCAATTCGAACAGATTGAAGGTGTGATCCTTCCAATTAAACTTTTGATCCATGAAGAACTGTTGGCCGCCATCGAACGTTGGAAACTCTGCGTGCAACTCGTGGGTCAAGTCACTGACCGCCTTGGGCATCGCGCCCCAGGCTGGAAATGGTGCCGCCGCAGCAGCTGCGCCAGCGGTGGCGGCGCCAGCCGTCGACAACATGACATCGCGGCGCGACAGCATGCGCTCTTTCACTGACATAATGACGGACTGACCACACAT
>JBPCWA010000055.1:0-2937 GCA_051009975.1 Hyphomicrobiaceae bacterium | reverse complement strand
AAACCGCCTCTACGATCCGTTCAACTCATCCATGGTGCGAGAGCAACCAAAGCAATGCAGAATTCCGCGCGCGGCGTCGTTGAACGCCGGGCCATTCCGATCGAAGTCATCTGCCAAAAGGTGTAATTGGCCAACGTTCAGGTCTTCTGACGGCTAACTTGAGCTGACGGATACTCGGATCGTCGGTCGGGGATCGCTGCTGGATGTTCCGCAATGGCTCTGTTGGCTGCCGATTGGCGCATTGCAGCGCTTCGTCGCGAAGGGCCAGAGAAAGTCGACCTTCGACTCTGCGCATGGATTCCTCGCCTGAATAGCGCTAATCTTGCTGCCAGGGAGGTACGCGATGGAGCGCCGGCTCGCTGCGATAATGATAACTGATATAGTCAGTTACTCACGGCTCATGGGGCTCGATGAGGAAGGAACGATTACGCGTCAAAAGGCCCATCAAGATGAGATCATCGGCCCAAAAATTTCTGCCCATAGCGGTCGAATCGTCAAGACGACAGGCGACGGGCTTTTGGTCGAGTTTGCAAGCGTCGTAGATGCCGTCAAATGTGCCGTCGAGGTGCAAAAGGAATTGGCCGAGCGCGACACCGATGTGCCCGAGGAACGGCGCCTCCATTACCGCATCGGCATCAATCTCGGGGACATCGTCATCGATGGCTACGACATCCTGGGAGACGGCGTCAACATCGCCGCGCGACTTGAAGGATTAGCTAAACCCGGCAGCATCTGCATTTCTGGCACCGTCTATGACCAGCTTGCCGGCAAGTTGGATGTCGTCTTTGAAGACGCAGGTGAACAGACGGTCAAAAACGTACCTCGGCCAGTACGGGTTTGGTACTGGCAGGCAGATCAGGCTGTGAGCGACCCGAGTGATGTTAACGAGCCACCTGCCCTGCCGGACAAGCCATCGATCGCTGTGATGCCCTTTACCAACCTGTCGGGAGATCAGGAGCAGGAGTATTTTGCGGATGGCATGACTGAAGATATCATTACCGAGTTGTCTCGATTTGAAGACCTTTTCGTCATCTCTCGCAATTCATCTTTTGCCTACAAGGGGCAACACATCGACGCAAATGCAATCGCCCAAGAGTTAGGTGTGCACTTTGTCCTTGAGGGCAGCGTGAGAAAGGCAGGTGAGCGAGTTCGCATCACAGCCCAGCTCATCAATGCTCAAGATGCCAGCCAGATTTGGGCGGAGCGCTACGACGGCGCACTTGAGGATGTGTTTGACCTACAGGAACGGGTGACTAGCCAAGTGGCGGGCAGCATTTGGCCTCAGATTACGCGAGCTGAGCTGGATCGAATAGGGCGTGGCCAAAGTGCTTTTGGTCCTGCCCATGAACTTGCCTGGAAGGCAGAAGCTGCAATGCGATCTGCTTTCCGGAACCGAGACCCAGGCATGCTCGAACAAGCTATTTCAATGGCCCTTGATGCCACGCAAATGGACGCTGAGTGCAGCGTTGCCTATCAGACGATCTGCTTTGCCTATGCAATGCAAAGCCTTTTCCGGTGGGGCGCCGATCCATCGACTGCTGCTGACTCTGCCGAAGAATGGGCTAAGGAATTTCATATCCAATCTCCCAATTCCTACAAGGCATATTTCTGCTTGGGTTTGGCGCGGTTTATTAAGAAACAACTTGAAGAGGCCAATCACGATTTTCGGCACGCGCACCAACTAAATCCGAATGACTCTACCGTACTCCGCTTTTGGGCGTGGTGCGAAGCGAGCGCTGGCGACTTTGATAATGCTAAGCGCCATGCTCATTTGGCGATTCGCCTGAGCCCAAGGGATCCCCGTATCGGCATTGCGTATTTGGCGCTCGCAATGGCGGCCTTCATGGAGAGGGAAGATGCCGAATTTGAAGAATGGGCTGGTAAGGCAATCAGAATCCAACCTTCCGCCCCTATCCGTCGCGCAATGATGATCGCTTATGCTGCCAATACTGGAAATCAAGAGCTGCTCGAAACTCACCGCAAAGAACTGAACGAATTCGCGCCTGACTTCATTGATAGCCTTTTTCGTGGGGCCAATCAGCCGTTCCAGCAGCCCGAACACATGGCCGTGCTACTGGACGGCTTGCGCAAGGCGGGCTTTCCAAATTGACCGGTAAGGGTCAAAACCAGTCGTTGAGGTAGGTCCAATTCTCGACCGATTTCGTCCGCTTCCGAGTGAACAACAGACCTAGCTGCTCCAAGCCCGCCAATCCGCGCTTCGGTAACATAGCGGAAGCCCGACCGAGATGGCTCGACCTGTAGCACTGGCGCTACCCGGCCACTGACCGTCAGATCAATGCCAATGGCGAAAGGTCCACAAGCCGGACATTAGTTACCGGCTTGCTTCGTGAGTTTGCCATCGCATTCCGTTCGTCAGCTTCTGAATGACTAGCGATGGTGTGTTGTTCAGACCACGTATTACCGGGGTACCGCCGAGCGAAGGCACTGCGAATAGGTCAAGGCTCTACTATTGGCCCTTCTAGGTGCCAGTCTTCTCGCTCTGCTCGTGCTTCGAACCGCTCCCCGTAGTGCCTGATTAGAAGCATGTTGAATTGGCTCCGGCAGCTCTCTAGGCTTCTTCCATTGGAGGATGAAATGGAAGAGCTGCTTTCCAAGCTCGAATTGAATCCGTCGCATTTCGATGGCCAAGTCGCAGTTGTCACAGGCGGCGCCCGCGGTATCGGGGAGCAAGTCGCCTGGGGGCTGGCCTACTTAGGCGCCCACGTGATCATCCTTGACATGCGGGAGTTGGGCGAAGAAGTCGCCATTCGCATCCAAGGGAACTCGAGAAGCGCAGAATTTAAGAGGGTCGATCTCGCTGACCAGGAGGCCCTGGATGAAGTTGCTCAAGAAATATTGGAAGCACACAAGCGGGTCGACGTTCTGGTCAACAATGCTTCCAAATTTGAGGCTAGACGATTTCTCAATGTGCCAACC
>JBPCWA010000054.1:0-3295 GCA_051009975.1 Hyphomicrobiaceae bacterium | reverse complement strand
GGGTGTCCGCTCTTGGAGGTGAAGCAGACATACTCAGCAACAAGCCAAACCGGCCGCTTTTGACCCAACACGGACATTCCTTTCGCTTAGCGGATAGGTCCGCTGCTGATCCGATAATGGACTCAGCGATGGTGCAAAATCGGACTTTCGAAGGGCGCCAACAGCACACAAACCCGATGGTAGCCATCGTTCGGGGATGCCGGTGGAGGGGCACGCCAGAGCATCAAGACCAGGCAGTGAATTGACCTATGTCATTGAACTCTCTTCCGCGCCAATCCATTTTGTAGCGGTGCTCACATCCTTTGCCCGCCGTAATGAAGGCGAATGATGTGGCTCTCAGGGTCCGCTGAGGATTGCTGTCGTGGAAAGATGGAGAAACCCATGGCCATGAATGATCGTCGAGCCCCAAGCCGCTCAAACAAAGTAGCTCTCAAGACTAGAAGAGCTGTTCGGTCTATCATGCCGGACCTTGGAGAAGGTTGGCTAACATGAAAGTCCCGTTAGCCCGGCAGTACTATTTCGGGCATGTTGCAACGGCGCTCGACCAGATGAATGTCGGTGTGGAGGCTCTACTGTCGCGACACCATATTCCGCAGTGGCAATATTCGCATCAGGACGATGCCATTCCCCTGTTCGACTTTATTCGCATGTTTGTTATTGGTTCGCATGCGGTTGGTGACGAACGCTTCGGGGTATCAGTCGCGGAGCTGAACCAACTGAACAATTTTGGCCGCTACGGAACTCTGATTGCAAAGTCCAACACGGTTTATAACGCTTTGAACGTTGTTGTGGACCGAGCTCAGCAACAGGTTACGTCGATAAGGATTTGGATTCAACGGACCGAGAATGGGATTCTGATTTGTCGGAAACAGCTCATCTCGGATCCGGACATTCAACCAGCCCTGGCACACCTGGAACAGTATGTGATGACCGAGCTGGTCGGTGTAGTGCGCCTAGGTGCCGGCTCTCAATGGTCTCCGCCTCATGCGTGGTTCTCGTCAGCACAAGAAGCTTTACCGAAGCGTTGGCACGCCTTCAGAAATACGACGTTTCACTATGATGCAGCATACTCTGCTTTCCTTGTTCCGAACCACGTGCTGCATCGCCCGATCGGCATCCACGGCCAAGCAACGCCAAGCGTGCCGGGCGATCCCAAAGCTGGCGATCCGGCGCCCATCGCCGAGCTGGATTTTGTCGCCACGCTGCGGCATCTGTTGCAATCATTGCAATGCCAGAAGTCCGCAAACGTTGAAACGGTTCGGGAGATTTTCGGCATCAGCGAACGGACGCTGCGCCGGCGGCTGACGGCCCGAGGCACCTCTTTCCGCGCTATCCGTGAACAGGCGCAATTCGTGAGAGCCAGTGAACTGTTGGCTGAACCTGACGCTGAAATCGCTGATATCGCTGATGCGGTTGGCTACGAATACCCACAACATTTCATCCGCGCGTTCAGGCGATGGGCCGGCGTTACTCCAGGACAGTATCGCCAATGTGAAACGGATCGTCTCCAAGGCGTTTATTCGTAACCGGATCAATTCGAAAGACGGTCGCCTCACAGATGATGGGGTGTCAGCTTGAACGTCCCTCGTTGGCATGTGCCTAAATTCTGAACAATCGACCCTTTGATTGCGCAAATGCGCATTGATCGAATTGTTACGCGGAGTCCGCGCTATCCGCATGCCTGAAGGCGTCCGGAAATTTGCCCGTACCGCGACCGAGAAGGCGTATCAGCCGAATGGCTTCTGCTGGTTTGATATCAAGGTTGCCAACCCTCTCGCCGGCCACATAAACGACTGAGCCAGACCAAGGGTTGGGCGCATCCGGCAGATAGGCCACAACAAAGCCCATGGGGGTCTGCTCCACTTCAAAGGCGATTTGGTACATGTCATCCAAGCGAACCAGGATGGGTTTCATATTTCCAAGCGCATCCTCGGCGCTGGCGAAGCTAGTCGCGAATGTTTTCGCTAAAGAATAACCCGGTACAGCGCTCACCAGCAGATCCTCGAGCCGCGCTGACCGGTTTCTTAGGAGTTCAATCTTCGCCGCCAGACCGGCAATATAGCACACGATCAAGATGCCGAAGATGACCAGGAAATCGACGATTGCGATCCCAAGGAAACTTTTGACGGGCAGTATTTCCACTATCGGCTCGGCAATTTTGTAGCCATAGTCGAGCGTTTTTCTGACCAGGAAGATCAGGACGACGATGGGCAGCAGAAACAGGGCGCCCCCAACAATCGTTGTTTTGATGATCCCTGTTTTCCACATGATCGCACCTCGTCCTATTGTCCGCGCTCCGAATCTAACTATCTGACATATTTAACTACTTCGCATAAACTGCTGATCTGCATCTCAAGCGGCGTGTCTAAAAGACGCCCACCAAGTGCAATGAAAAAACTGAGGACGTGTCGAATAAGGTCGTGAATGCTGGATTGATGACGTTCTGATAGCTGACAGTGACATCGAGCTCAGGGACCAACGGAAAGCGGTAGAAAAACTCGACGTTGTACTCATCCCGCGCACTAGGATCGACGTCGCGAAACCAGTTGAAACCCACGCCGAACAAATCGTCATCGGCACCTTCCGCGATAAGCTACCGGAAAATTTTTCAGGACGTGAGTAGGTGCCAAAAACTCTGATCTTCGCCAAGACGGGCATATTCGCGGGGCCGCTCACCCCGAAGCAACGGGACGCCGTCAAGATCATATGCGGCGCCTTTCTGCTAAGGTCGCGTCGCCGGAAATGGTATGTCAAGATATTCGATTGCCTCCGCCCCATTGATGATCCGTCGCCCGACCGAGGCCACGAGTTCCTTCGCCCGCTCGAGCTGCTCAAGATTACTCGGCCCGGTCGTATGATCCTCGAGACCAACTCGGAGACTTCCACCGCGCTCCAGTGCCATTCGGGCCAACGGTGTATCCATGATGCTTTTATCGGTAAGGGGGCTGCCGACCGACCACTTCAGATCCAGCCCTTCCATCATTTTCAGGTAGAGCTCGAGCGCCTCGGGAATCGGAGGGGCCATGGCTCCAACACGATCGTCTCCAAAGAACAAGTTGAGCTTTGAACCGCGCGGGAGAGTGCCCGCCCTTGCCATTGCAACGACGTTCTTCATCCAACCTGGTTCGTATACCGAAAGTATGGCGCCACAACCGAAGTCAGTGCATATCTGCTTTGAGTAGCGAACGTCTTCAGGCCAGAATTGATAAACGTAAAAGGCCTCGTCGTTGGCAATGCCATCCTTCGCCAGTACCGAAATAGCGGAGACTCCCGTATCCAACATAACCATGTTGGT
>JBPCWA010000053.1:0-16023 GCA_051009975.1 Hyphomicrobiaceae bacterium | reverse complement strand
CATCATCTCCAATCTCAGTGCCTGCGTGGCCGCCCCTGCAACCACTTTCGGCGTAATTCAGGACCGAAATGCCCCTGACGCGCCCAACTATGGTGGACCCAAGCCGGGACACGAGACCACCAACACTCAGGATGCCACGATGCTTGGCCAAGATGTTTAGTCGTGGTCCGGGCGCCGGCATGGGGCATCTACAATCGAATCCCAGATTACCGCGCGCACGCGATCTTTTCGTGCGTATAGTTGCAGTAGCTGAGCGATTTTCGATCGCGTGGACAATACCTTACAGGTCGCTCAGCTAAATCCTGCTCGCATTCGATCCAAACGACTCTTTCTTCTCTGGTCTTTAAGGCGAGTCTCGAAGACTTGTAATGTGTCAGGGCGAGTCGGCGTAGCGACTGTCTTGATCGTCTTCTTGGATTTGCGGCTTGCCGTCTTCGGTGTTGCCCGATCGCTTTTCTTGGTTGGCCGTTTGGCCATGATGATACCTGCTGTCTTGTTGCTTCTGTTGCTGAAATCGTAGCGTGTATGCGTCGGTCAATGCAATGCCTTGAGCCGCATCTTTTAACGCTTGGTGCGCCCGAATCCCAGACCTAACTTCTCACGCAACCTCTGGCAATAGCTTCGGTATCACCTGACGTGAGTTCAAAGCCGCGGATGACCCAACACTTGCTTTCGTTTGGCGCGAACTCTATGGGACGATCCAAGCAAGATACGACAGCAGCAGGAGCGTGACCGAGCTGCTGTCGCTCTCTTGATCCACCATATCTGATACACCCGGCAACGAAGGCGGAATGACACACTTCAGCGATTAGGCAGAACTTACTAACCAATCATGATCGTGCGGATCTTTGGGAGTTGTGAAAATGGGATTGTTGGTCGACGGACGTTGGCACGAGCAGTGGTATGATACCAAGTCAACCGGCGGAAAGTTTGAGCGCAGCGCCGCCAAGTTTCGAAATTGGGTTACGGCCAGCGGTGACGCCGGCCCGAGTGGTCGGGGAGGGTTCAAAGCAGAGCCCGGGCGGTACCACCTTTACGTCAGTCTGGCCTGCCCTTGGGCACACCGAACCCTCATTTTTCGAAGCCTCAAAGGCCTTGAAGACATGGTCAATCTATCTGTGGTCAACTCGTTTATGGGCAACGGCGGATGGTCGTTCACCAGTGGTCCGGGTGTCGTCTCGGACCCCGTTGCTCAGGCAGAGTTTATGCACGAAATCTATGTTCGCGCTGACCCAACTTATTCCGGCCGGGTCACAGTGCCAGTGTTATGGGACAAAGAAAGCGGCACGATCGTTAGCAACGAGTCATCGGAAATTATTCGCATGTTCAATTCCGCGTTCGACGCGTTCGACGCGGTCGGCGCTCTGGCGAACGATTATTTCCCTGACGAGTTGCGGAGTGAGATTGATGTCGTAAACGCTCGTATCTACGAGACCGTCAACAATGGCGTGTATCGGGCAGGATTTGCGACCACACAAGAGGCCTACGATGGTGCCGTGCGGGCACTCTTTGATACGATGGATTGGCTCGAGCAAAGGTTGGCAGAACAGCGCTATCTCGTCGGTCGGCAGATCACAGAGGCGGATTGGCGACTATTTACAACACTTGCTCGCTTCGACGCCGTCTATCATGGGCATTTCAAATGTAATCTCTACCGATTGGTCGATTATAAAGCCTTATGGGGGTATACGCGCGAGCTTTATCAGCGTCCGGGGGTCGCAGATACCGTCAACTTTGATCACATTCGCCATCACTACTATGCAAGCCACGAAACACTGAACCCAAGTCGTATCGTGCCAATAGGTCCGCGATTGGACTTCACTGCGCCGCATGGTCGCGACAATCTCAATTGATCTGATTTGAGATGCGCAATGTTTCCATGCGATACTCGCCTTTCGACGGCCGTAGTCTACGCGTAAATTATGTTGTCGAAATCGATTTCTGAAACAGGTCTTGCATCAGGCGAGCCGTTGACCCAATTCCTGGAACTTACCGGTGATCCCTGCGCGACACGCGAGCGCGTACCAGTTGTCGTGCCAGTGGCGGTCGATCAGAGCTACGACTATCTTCTCGATGAGGATGGATCGATTGTACCTGGATCTTTCGTGTTGGTGCCGTTGGGGCCGCAACTTCGGATCGGTGTGGTCTGGGATCGTCCGTATGGCGCGCAAAGACCTGTCGCGCCCGAGAAGTTGAAGTCGCTGGCCGGTCGCGTCGCCGCTCCGCCACTACCAGTGGTGGCCATGCGATTCGCGGAGTGGATCGCGAATTACACTGTCTCGCCGTTGGGCATGGTGCTGCGCATGATGATGGGGGCCCGCGCGGCTTTCGAGCCGGAGAAGCCCCGATTCGGAGTCCAGATCGTCGCAGACGCTCAGCTGCCGGCGAGGATGACACCGCCGCGCGTCCGGGTCATCGAAACGGCAGCGGATGGGCACGTGCGCACGAAATCGGAACTGGCCAGGCTCGCAGATTGTAGCACAGGCGTAATTGATGGGCTCGTGCAAGCGGGAGTCCTAGTCGACGTGGTTATTGCGGACCGAGGATATCCGACGCCCGATCCTTTGCACCACTCAACCGGGTTTTCGGAAGATCAATCGCGAGTTGTCCAGTCGATGCTGGCCGCGATTGAAGCGCGGACATACTCAGTAACGCTTTTGGATGGCGTGACGGGATCTGGGAAGACGGAAGTCTACTTTGAGGCAGTCGCCGCAGCTTTGGCGCAAGGACGCCAAGTTTTGATAATGCTTCCAGAAATTGCACTGACCAGTCAATTTATGAACCGCTTCGCTGCTAGGTTTGGATGCGCGCCGGTCGAGTGGCACTCAGCATTGAGCGGCGCTGAACGAGGGCGGATCTGGAGGGCGGTTGGGGATGGTAAGGCCCGCTGCATAGTCGGTGCACGTTCAGGCCTTTTCTTGCCCTACAGCGAACTCGGACTGATCGTCGTTGATGAGGAGCATGATGCCGGATTCAAACAGGAAGACAGGGTCACCTATCAGGCTCGAGACATGGCAGTGGTTCGCGCTAGTCTCGAAGGGTTTCCGATCGTGCTCGCCTCAGCAACGCCTTCTATCGAGAGCCATGTGAACGCTCGTACGGGCCGCTACCGCCACACCGTGTTGCCAGGACGCTTTTCGGGAGTTGCAATGCCCGACGTGAGGGCGATCGACATGAGAAGCGATCCACCTAAGTCGGGCCAATGGCTTTCTCCGACACTCGTTGCCGCCGTCCAAGAGACGCTAAAGGAGAAGCGCCAGAGCTTGTTGTTCCTAAATCGTCGTGGTTACGCGCCATTGACGCTTTGTCGCAGTTGCGGACACAGAATTGAGTGTCCCCAATGCTCCGCCTGGTTAGTCGAGCATAGATTTCGACGACGGCTGAATTGTCATCACTGTGGCTTCTCGCTTCCGATCCCAGAAAAATGCCCAAAGTGTAGTGACGAAGGCGGCTTGGTCGCTTGTGGTCCCGGGGTCGAACGCATTTGCGAGGAAGTTACCGAGCGTTTTCCAGATGCACGCGTGGTTCTGCTTTCGAGTGATCTCATTCCCACGCTCACGGAAATGCGGGCGGTCATCGCCGATATCGAGGCCGGAAAAGCTGACCTCATCATAGGGACGCAGATTGTCGCGAAAGGACATCACTTTCCGGACCTCGCAACGGTGGGTATCGTCGATGGCGATCTTGGTCTTAGTCAAGCGGATCCGCGGGCCGGAGAGAGATCGTTCCAACTCATGCATCAGGTGACGGGCCGCGCCGGACGTGCCCTGGAGCGTGGTCGTGGCTTCGTCCAAACGCATTTACCGGAGCACCCCGTGATGCAGGCCATCGTGGCAGGCGACCGCGATTCATTTGTCGAGAGTGAAATTCGCTCCCGCCAGCGCGGGTTGCTTCCTCCGTTTGGTCGGCTCGTGGCGCTCATCATATCTGCGCGGCAAAAGGAAATGGCGGAGGGGTTTGCTCGCGCAGTGGCACGGGCAGCGCCGGCGTCCGACAAAGTGAGCGTACTTGGCCCAACAGAGGCGCCACTTGCCGTCATTCGGGGACGCCACCGCCTACGCTTGCTCATAAAGTGCCCGCGCGAGATCGACGTCCAGAGTTATCTCCGTCAATGGCTCGGTCACATTCCTGCGATCAAGGGCGATGTCCGGCTACAAGTTGATGTTGATCCCTATAATT
Organism: Hyphomicrobiaceae bacterium; assembly: GCA_051009975.1. Classification (GTDB taxonomy): domain Bacteria; phylum Pseudomonadota; class Alphaproteobacteria; order Rhizobiales; family Hyphomicrobiaceae; genus Tectiglobus. Next base: position 11,844 of record JBPCWA010000053.1, on the reverse strand, counting down.
TCCTCTAGTCTCGGCGACGGTCCACCACTGACTGAGCTAGCCACCGACAGAAGCCTCAGGTCGCGACCTCAAGTGCCGAGCTCTGGCTGCGACCTCTAGCTTTGACGGCTGGCGATGGTTAGCGACAACGATGATTGGAGAAGTCGAGGTCTGGGTGCGAGCTGCGGGACAACTTCCAACGCAAGAGCACACGACAACTGCACACCGCTAAACGAAATTCCCTCGACTGTGGCACCAGCATCAGTAACGCATCAGCAACAGAATTGAAGAAGGACACAAGATGGTGGCAAGGACAACGTTGCGCAGTACATTTACTGGCCATACCGGAGAAGATCTAGCAGCACGTTTGGATTTGCCGACTGGTCCGATCCGCGCCTACGCATTATTTGCCCACTGCTTTACATGCTCGAAAGACCTGTTTGCTGCGCGCGAGATATCACAAAGACTCGCTCAGCTCGGCATCGCCGTTTTGCGCTTTGATTTCACAGGGCTTGGGTCCTCCGAAGGCGAATTCGCCAATACCAATTTCTCCTCGAACGTTGACGACGTGATCTCGGCCGCAAGCTATCTCAGGGAGCATTTTGAAGCGCCGTCGATCTTGGTGGGGCACTCGCTTGGAGGAGCTGCCGTTCTCGCGGCTGCGCCACAGATTGAAGAGGTAAAGGCGGTAGCTACCATTGGAGCACCGGCCGACGTCGGGCACGTGCTTCATCAATTCGGCACCTCATTGGACCATATTCGCGCTGCCGGCCAGGCCGACGTTACACTAGCCGGGCGTACTTTTACGATTACGCGCAGCTTTGTCGAAGACGCTGAAGGTGCGCGTCTTATTGACGGCATTGCCAAGATGAGAAAGGCGCTTCTGGTCCTTCATTCGCCTACGGACCAGACAGTCAGTATAGACAATGCTGGACAAATTTTCTCAGCTGCCAAACATCCGAAAAGTTTTGTGTCGCTTGATTCTGCAGATCATCTCGTGACCAGACCAACCGATGCGACCTACGTTGCCAGCATCATTGCAGCTTGGGCAACACGCTTTGTACCTGAATATGGAGGCGAAACCGAAGAGCAAGCAAATGTCCTCGTGACAGAAACGGGGCTTGGAAAGTTCTCCAACGTGATCTGGATAGGGCGTCATCGCTTGTTGGCTGATGAACCGACGAGCGTTGGCGGGCTCGACAGTGGGCCGTCTCCTTACGACTATCTGTCTATCGCGCTTGGTACGTGCACGGCAATGACACTGAGAATGTATGCCGGCTTTAAGAACCTCACGTTAGGCAAGATCAGTGTCGAAGTTGTGCATGGCAAGGTGGCCGCAGCACATTGTCAGGATTGTCACGATGTAATCGAAGGTCGGACCGGTAAAGTCGATCGCTTCGAGCGAGTCATCTCGATTTCTGGCGAAATTGACGAGGATGTCCGCGACAAGTTGGTGGAAATAGCAGGCAAATGCCCCGTCCATCGGACGCTGGAGGCCTCGTCGGCCGTCATTACGAAAGTTCGATCTGTCGAATGATCAAAGGAGGGAACTGTCACGAAAGTCGGCTGCAAAATCCCAACAATGCGGCATTGCGGCTCTATTCGGAGAGTTGATCAGCGCTGGATCACCATGGTAGGACCTCGACGGCTCACAGGGCTTAAAGGGGATGTATTCAAAATCGTCCCTGCTGATAATGTATTTTGTCCATCCTCTGTACGGGTGATTGGAGAGGCAGGCTCGGGCGGCAACGCCCTCACGAGCGGAACCTGTCCCACCCCTAACGCATGAAAGCGCACGACGTGGCGACCGAAGACCAATTTATGGCCAGCGTTCCGGGACGGTACGCGTCGGCCCTGTTTGACTTGGCTGAAGAACAGGCTGAACTGGAAAAAGTTGAGAGTGACCTGATAGCTGTTGAAGCCATGCTGAAGGAGAGCGCCGATCTTCGGCGCATGGTCCGCAGTCCGGTTTTTTCCGCCGATGAGCAGACCCAGGCGCTTGAGGCATTGCTCAAACGCGCCGGGATTGGTGGCTTAACTTTGAATTTCATGAAGCTGATAGCGCGTAATCGGCGGCTATTCGCAGCACCTGAAATGATAAAGGCGTTCCGAACGCTCGCAGCGCGTTCGCGCGGCGAGGTGGAAGCGGATGTGACTAGTGCAGCAAGTCTCAATGAGGGACAGCTTCAAACATTGAAAGAAACATTGAAGGCGTCCATTGGCAAAGATGTTCAGATCATCGCGAAGGTTGATCCCTCGCTTTTGGGCGGCCTCATTGTCAAAGTGGGCAGCCGCATGATCGACTCGTCGCTTCGTACGAAGCTATCAACGCTCAAGATGCGCATGAAAGAGGTTGGCTAATGGATATCCGGGCCGCTGAGATCTCCTCGATCCTGAAGGAACAGATCAAGAATTTTGGACAGGAGGCAGAGGTCTCCGAAATCGGGCAGGTGCTGTCGGTGGGTGACGGTATCGCCCGCGTTTATGGACTGGATAACGTCCAGGCTGGCGAAATGGTCGAGTTTCCCGGCGGACTGCGAGGGATGGCTCTCAATCTCGAAGCAGACAACGTCGGCGTTGTCATATTTGGCGACGACCGAAATATTAGGGAAGGTGATACCGTCAAACGTACCGGTGCCATCGTCGAAGTGCCAGTCGGGAAAGGACTGCTGGGACGTGTGGTCGATGGTTTGGGCAATCCCATTGACGGCAAAGGACCAATTGACGGTGCCGAAATGCGGCGCGTGGACGTTAAAGCGCCCGGCATATTGCCACGCAAGTCGGTACACGAGCCGATGTCGACAGGCCTGAAGGCCATAGATGCGCTTATTCCGATTGGCCGAGGTCAAAGAGAGCTTGTGATCGGAGATCGCCAGACTGGCAAGACTGCGATCATACTGGACACATTCCTCAACCAAAAGCCGTTGCATGCGGGCGATGATGAATCCCAGAAGCTTTATTGTGTTTATGTGGCAGTCGGACAAAAACGCTCGACTGTTGCACAGTTCGTGCGTGTGCTGGAGGAAAGCGGTGCGATGGACTACTCGGTGATCGTCGCCGCCACCGCCTCCGATGCTGCTCCGATGCAGTTTCTTGCGCCGTTTACTGGATGTGCGATCGGTGAATATTTCCGGGACAACGGAATGCATGCAGTGATCGGTTACGACGACCTGTCCAAACAAGCGGTCGCCTACCGTCAGATGTCTCTGTTGCTCCGGCGACCGCCGGGGCGTGAGGCCTATCCCGGTGACGTCTTTTATTTGCATTCTCGGTTGTTAGAGAGGGCGGCAAAGCTGAACGATGAGAATGGAAACGGATCGCTCACGGCGCTTCCGGTGATCGAGACCCAGGGCAACGATGTTTCGGCGTTCATTCCAACAAACGTAATCTCCATTACGGACGGACAGATCTTTCTTGAGACCGACTTGTTTTATCAGGGCATTCGCCCAGCCGTGAATGTCGGCCTTTCCGTGTCGCGCGTAGGGTCTTCAGCTCAAATCAAAGCCATGAAACAGGTGGCTGGCTCCATCAAGGGCGAGCTCGCCCAGTACCGCGAAATGGCAGCATTCGCGCAATTCGGGTCTGATTTGGATGCTGCGACGCAGCGGATGCTGGCACGCGGTGAACGGTTGACCGAATTGCTCAAACAACCTCAATTTTCGCCGCTGAAAACGGAAGAGCAGGTCGTCGTGATTTATGCCGGAACCAAAGGGTATCTGGATGCTATTCCGGTCTCTGCCGTTGGAAAATTCGAAGAGCAGTTTCTCATTTATATGCGTGACACCGGCAAGGACCTGCTCGAACAAATTCGTGCAGAAAAACAGCTGAGTTCAGATTCCGAGAGCGCGCTGACGAGCCGGCTGGATGATTTTGCAAAGGGTTTTTCGGCCTAACCCGTAGCACCGCTATTTGAAGGAGCGCAGGGCGTCGAATGCCGAGCCTCAAGGATCTCAGAAACCGTATCGCCTCTGTAACGGCGACGCGTAAAATCACGAAGGCCATGCAGATGGTCGCTGCCGCCAAGTTGCGACGGGCTCAGGAGGCAGTTACTTCCGCGCGCCCTTACGCGTTGCGTATGGATCGTGTCCTCGCAAACCTCAATCAGGGCTTGGCGAGCAAGGAAGGCGCGTCACCGTTGCTAGTCGGCACTGGGGATGACAATACCCACCTGCTTGTGGTTATGACCGCAGAGCGCGGTCTTTGCGGGGGCTTCAACAGCAATATCGCTCGCCTTGCCCGGCAGGATATCCTTCGGCTTCGAGCCGCGGGCAAGACTGTCAAGCTCTTGTTCGTCGGTCGCAAGGGCTTTGACGTTTTGCGCCGAGAATATGAAGCGTTGGCCGTGGACCGGGTCGATCTGAAAGAAGTGCGTCATCTCGGGTTCGTCAACGCCGAAGACATTGCCAGTAAAGTTCTGGCCATGTTTGATCGACGAGAATTCGATGTTTGCACGATGTATTTCTCCGAATTTAAGTCGGTCATGACACAGGTGCCAACGGCACTGCAGTTGATACCAGCCAAGCTGCCGGATGCTTCTGACGACGATGACGCCGCAAGGCAGCAAGCCGAAAGCACTGCCGTTTACGATTATGAACCCGGCGAGGAAGAAATCCTGGGCTTCCTTTTGACCCGCAACGTGGCAACTCAGATGTTCAGAGGCTTGTTGGAAAATGCCGCGTCCGAGCAAGGTGCGCGTATGTCTGCTATGGACAACGCGACGCGCAATGCGGGTGAAATGATCGACAAATTGACAATCACTTACAACCGCCAGCGGCAAGCTCAAATCACAAAAGAGCTGATTGAAATTATCTCCGGCGCCGAGGCACTTTAGACCGATCTGTTTGCAATTCACCGGGCACGAGGACGAAATCTATGGCCGACCAAAATCAAGGACGAATCCGGCAGGTAATGGGCGCTGTCGTCGACGTGCAGTTCGACGGCGAATTGCCGGCGATCCTGAACGCTTTGGAGACTACAAACGAAACTACAAGGTCAAAGGACAATCCGAACGGACGACTGGTTCTTGAGGTCGCCCAGCACTTGGGCGAAAACACCGTCCGCACGATCGCGATGGATGCCACCGAGGGACTGGTCCGCGGTCAGGCTGTAGCCGACACCGGCAATGCGATTGAGGTACCGGTCGGCGAGGAAACTTTGGGTCGGATTATAAATGTGATTGGCGAGCCGGTCGATGAAGCTGGCCCCGTGAACGCCGACCAGAGCCGGCCTATCCATGCCGCAGCCCCATCACTTACGGACCAGTCTACAGAGGCCGAGATCCTTGTCACAGGCATTAAGGTTGTCGATTTACTCGGCCCCTATGCCAAAGGGGGCAAGATTGGTCTGTTCGGCGGTGCGGGCGTCGGAAAGACCGTTTTGATCATGGAGCTGATCAACAACATCGCGAAAACGCACGGTGGGTACTCGGTCTTCGCTGGTGTTGGCGAACGAACGCGAGAGGGCAACGATTTGTATCACGAGATGATCGAATCGAATGTCAACAAGGACCCCAAGGAGAATAACGGATCCGCAGCTGGTTCGAAGTGTGCACTTGTTTACGGGCAGATGAACGAACCACCCGGCGCCCGGGCCCGCGTTGCACTGACGGGGCTGACAGTCGCCGAGTATTTTCGTGATCAGGGTCAGGACGTGTTATTCTTTGTCGATAACATTTTTCGATTCACGCAAGCCGGTTCTGAAGTCTCGGCTCTCCTGGGTCGGATTCCTTCTGCTGTCGGCTATCAACCGACGCTCGGTACCGATATGGGTAGCATGCAGGAACGAATTACTTCGACCAACAAGGGATCTATTACGTCTGTGCAGGCCGTATATGTGCCAGCTGACGACCTGACCGATCCCGCCCCGGCTTCAACTTTCGCGCACCTCGACGCGACAACGGTGCTGTCACGATCGATCGCTGAAAAGGGTATTTACCCCGCGGTCGACCCACTCGATTCAACTTCTCGAATGCTCGACCCACGGATCGTGGGCGATGAACATTATCAGATCGCGCGCGGCGTTCAGGCAACATTGCAGCGATATAAGGCTTTGCAAGACATTATCGCGATTCTGGGCATGGACGAGTTATCTGAAGAAGACAAACTGACTGTCGCCAGGGCACGCAAGATTGAACGTTTCCTGTCGCAACCCTTTGATGTTGCTGAGGTTTTCACTGGCTCGCCGGGTGTTCAGGTGAGGCTCGATGATACGATCAAGGGGTTCAAGGGACTTGTCGCTGGCGATTATGACCATCTCCCGGAGCAGGCGTTCTATATGGTCGGCACCATCGAAGAAGCGATAGAGAAAGCAGAACGTCTGGCAGAGGCCGCCTGATCCGGCTGCCAGACTTGGGTGCAGAGGATCACGACGATAAACAGATGATTGCGCAATTACCTTGACGCGTCGATGTTTCCCGCATCTGACTGTGCCCAAAACCCGACCACACATGAGCGCATCAGAATGCAATTCCAAAGAGGGAAACAATGTCAGAAGACAACGGCGCGCTAGGTGGACGATTCGGCAAGTGCTGTGAAGAGCTGAAGGAAGCGTTGGCCGGCGTGGATTTCGATCCGCTTATCACTGAAGGTGATGACGGAATCTTGTATATGGCCGTGGGGCTGATTGAGTTTGAAGACGACGAAGAAGCCGGCATGGTCGAAACTGGCATGGTCGATCACCCTGCATTTTTCTGTCCATTCTGCGGTACTCGGTTGCAGGATCCGGAAGTGGTTAAGGCGCAGATTTCCAGCGAGGGTGAACTACCACAGTAACCCTAGCAGCAGTCGAGTGATCGATTGACGGTCGAGCATAAGTATGTCGTATCGATCCAAGAATTTGTGGCCTAAGTTCGAAAGGGATGCCCGAGCGCGGGCAGGAAACAGATGGCGGGTATGTTTGATTTTGAGCTGGTGAGCCCCGAGCGCGTCTTGATGTCTGATAGTATCGAGCATGTTATTTTGCCGGGCAGTGAGGGCCAACTAGGTATCCTGGCAGGCCATTCGCCAGCGGTCGTGGCCTTGAAGCCAGGTTTGATCGAGGTACTCTCGGGCGCGAGTGTCTCGAAGAAGATTTTTGTACGCGGCGGATTCGCCGAAATTAACCCTGGCACAGTGACGGTCCTCGCGGAACACGCGCTTGACACATCGACTGCGACCAAAGACGAATTGTCAGCGGAGATCGAACTGGCAGAGCGCAAATTGTCCGAGGCAGCGACCGACCAGGCCCGATACCTGGCACAATCCGCGCTCGATTCTTTGCATTTGCTTTGACGGTAAAATATCGGCCGGACATTTCCCAATAGGTGTTGTTCGGGCGCTGTCAATTCGAAATTGCTGAGTTCTCAGCAAGCAAATGACGAAGTGGAAGGTGGCAGTCTCACTTGCGTGAAGATGTCGGTCCCGCTTGCGTCAAGTCAATTCAGGCTTGGCGAATCTGGCCAATTCGTCGACGATTTGACCATAGACTTCGCGCTTGAACGAAACCACGCGTTCGACGATTTCGGATGGCGGAAACCAAGCCCAGGCCTCAAATTCCTTCGCGTGGCCGTCGTGGTTGCCAGGGTCGATATTGATTTCATCGTCATTTCCAATGAACCTGACAGCAAACCAGATCTGCTTTTGCCCCCGATAGCGACCGCCCCATGCCTGGGGGGCGATATCCGGTGGCAAATCGTAGGTTAGCCAGCCATCGGTGCGCCCTAGGATTATAGCGTTCTGAATACCCGTCTCCTCCCACAGCTCACGAAGAGCTGCGGCTTCAGGTTCTTCGCCGTCGTCGATACCACCCTGCGGCATCTGCCACCAATCACCAGGTCCTTCGGCGTCACCCGGTGCGTCTGCTCGCAGACCCATCCAAACAAGACCGGCGCGATTGATAACCATGATTCCGACACACGGACGATAGTGAGAGAGCTTTACATCATCGTCCGACACCACTGAAATACCTATAATGACTGAGCGAGAACCACTGCATTTCGAAGGCAGATCCATATTCGGACAGCAATCGGACAGCCGCATTGAGTTGTCTATGATCTAGATCTAGCGAAGCAGTGCTATCCTCCAGCGATTTGCGGCAGAATATGGACTTCGCTATCCGGACTGATCGGCTGTATAAGTGTGTCCTGGTAGATTTGGCCGTCAATTGCGACGGCCAATCCATCCGCGAGATGCGGAGCCAATTCCGGATGGAGTTCCGCCAGACGCGCAAACAGCTGTTGGATCGTGGTCGCCTCTATTTCGAGCTCCGTCACTCCACCTGTGAACTGGCGAAGATTTCCAATGAGTGTGACGCGGGCCATTCCAATCTCGCCGTTATCTAGACTTTCAAGTTTTCATCGCCTCGCCCGCGTGCATCGTCGATGGCTTTACGCACCTTGGGTGGTGACATAGGCAAACTGTCAAATCGTAGACCCGTAGCGTTTTCTATCGCGTTAGATATTGCTGCCATCGGCGGTACGATTGGCGTTTCTCCTATTCCTCGCACCCCGTAAGGATGGCGCGGGTTAGGAACTTCAACGATGATGGTGTCAATCATTGGCAGGTCCGACGCGACAGGAATTCGATAGTCGAGGAAACTCGGATTCTCCAATTTTCCATCATTCCCGTAGACATACTCTTCGTTTAGCGCCCAGCCAATTCCCTGAACAGCACCGCCCTGGTACTGTCCTTCGACATAAGAGGGGTGAATGGCGCGGCCGGCATCCTGGATCGCGGTATATTTCACAATCGAAACTTTCCCGGTTTCCGGATCAACTTCGACATCTGCTATGTGAGTGCCAAAGCTCGGCGCCGCTCCCTGGGCGTTGATTTTTGACGTGCCCACTATGGCGCCACCAGTTTTGCCAGCCAGACGGCCTATGTCGCCCAACGTCATGGGTTCGTGTTTGCCTGCATTGTCGCCGGCCGGCCGAATGGTGCCGTCCTCGAACGCAACAGCATCTTCAGGCAGTTCCCAGATTTTCGCGGCGCGTGCGCAGGCCTCTTTGATGACCTGACGAGCGGCCTCGACGGTCGCCATTCCGCTCGAGAACGTGGAACGGCTCCCACCGGTCAAAAAATTATAACCCAGTTGACCGGTGTCGCCGATCATCGGTCGAATGCGGCTCAGCTCGACGCCCAGTTCCTCGGCAGCCATCATGCATAATGAAGCGCGCAGGCCGCCAATATCCGGCGTGCCAGCGATCAGATTGAATGTGCCGTCCTCGTTGAGAGCAAGAGTTACAGTGGTGTCACCGCCGATATTGAACCAGAAGCCAGACGCGACCCCACGTCCCTGATTGGGACCTAGTGGTGCCTTCCAATGGTCGCTCTCTTCAGCGGCCTTGAGGGTGTCGACCAGGCCGATTGGACCGAACTGCGGACCATAGGCCGCTTTCGTGCCCTCTTTCGCAGCATTCATTATTCTGAATTGAACAGGATCAATCGCGAGGGTCTTTGCAACCTCGTCGATGACACTTTCAACGGCGTATTCGGAGATAGGTGCCCCAGGAGCGCGATAGGCAGCAACTTTGGGTCGGTTGGAAACGATATCGTATCCGATCACCTCCACATTCTCGAGATCGTAGGGAGCAAAAGCAGACATCGCGCCGGGACCCACCGGAGAGCCCTGAAATGCGCCGGCTTGATAGCGCAGTGTGGCATGACCAGCCGTGATTGTACCATCCTTCTTAGCGCCGACTTTGACAGTGATGTTGGCACCGGAGGTCGGACCGGACGCTCGGAACACTTCCTCTCGATTCATCACCATCTTGACCGGGTGGCCAGATTTTTTAGAGAGAGCAAGTGCCACCGGCTCCAAATAAACAACGGTCTTGCCACCGAATCCGCCCCCAATCTCAGATGACGTGACTCGGATGTTGGAAATGTCCCAACCTAGAAGTTTCGCACAGTGGGCGCGAACGACCCAGTGGCCCTGAGTGGTCACCCAAAGCTCTGCAGAGCCATCACTGGACACGTTGGCTACGCAGGCGTGCGGTTCAATATATGCCTGATGGACAGGTTTGGTGTTGAACTCGCGCTCTATGATGACGTCGGCTTCAGAGAACCCTTTCTCAACCTTGCCTAAAGAGAATTCAACGCGCTTCGCGATATTGGACGGTTTGTCTGGCTTCGGGCTGACGCCATCTGTAAACATATCCTCGTGCAGCAGTGGGGCGTCCGGCTGCATCGCCTCGAGAACGTCGATCACGTGAGGGAGCACCTCATACTCGACGTCGATCAATTTCAGAGCCTTCTTCGCAACGGAGTTGCTCGTTGCAGCGACAGCCGCCACCGGATGGCCCTCAAACAGCACTTTGTCTCGTGCCATGACACAACGGCAAATGTCGCGATAATTAACGAGCATCTCTCCTGCAGGGCTGAACTCAGACGGCTGGTCCTCGAAATCGTCACGAGTCACGACAGCCTTCACTCCAGCTAGTGCTTCCGCGCGTGAGGTGTCAATCTTGACCAGGCGCGCATGAGGGTGAGGTGATCGCAGAATCTTGCCATGGATTTGACCGGACACATTGAAATCGGCCCCGAACTTTGCCCGGCCGGTGACTTTGTCCGCACCATCAGGGCGGATTGGGCGTGTGCCGATGTATTTGTAGTCATGATCGACTGGTGGATTTGAGATCTTTTCCTGCATGACTTCAGGCTCCTCTCATCTCTTCGGCCGTATCCATCACAGCGCGCACAATTTTGTCGTAACCTGTGCATCGGCAAAGATTGCCTGCCAGCCAGTACCGCACCTCGGTTTCGGTGGGATTGGGGTTGCGATCCAACAAATTTTTTGCTGCCACCAAAAAACCCGGTGTGCACACGCCACACTGCAGCGCCGCGTGCTCGAGAAACTTCTGCTGGAGGGGATGAAGTGTATCGCCGTCGGCCATTCCTTCTATAGTTTCGACGCTCTGCCCTTTCATCTCGGTGCCAAGTACAAGGCAGGAACAAACAAGACGGCCATCGAGCAGAACGCTGCAGGCGCCACAGTCGCCCGTCGAGCAACCTTCTTTGGTGCCCGTCAACTGCAATTCATCCCTCAGGATGTCCAGTAGCGTCTGCTCGGTCTCGCACAGCGATTCAACCGGATCGCCATTTACGGTAAAGGAGATATGGTGTTTCATTATTTCTTCCTCGCACGATCGTAAGCGGTTTGTGCAGCGCGGCGGGCTATGACGCCCGAGACTTTCGTGCGATATTCAACCGTTCCACGCTTATCATCAATTGGGCGGCACGCGGCTTGGGCGGCTGCGTCCAAGGCCTCAAGAGCGTTTGTATCGAGCGTCGTGCCGACAATCGCGCTGCCGGCATCGCGAACAAGCAACGGTGTTGGAGCAACTGCGCCGAGACTCACCCGAGCGGCAGAAATTTTCCCCTGTCCGTCGGTTTCGATATTAACGCCCGCTCCTACGACAGCGATGTCCATCTCTGTCCTTGGAATGAAGCGCAAATACGCGTCGGCGGAGTGTGGCTTGCGTGGCGGGATGAGAAATGAGACGACAAACTCGTCACGAGCAAGTGCAAGTTTGCGTGGGCCCACGATAACGTCTTCGACCGGCAAATTCCGAGTTCCATTCGGTCCAGCAATGGTTGCTATGGCTTCCGCCGCAATCAGGCCTGGCACGCTGTCGGCAGCAGGCGAACCGTTACATAAATTCCCACCCATTGTTGCTCGGCCCTGGATTTGAGTAGAGCCTATTAGGTTGGCTCCTTCGACAATTCCTGGCCAATCTTGCCTGAGCGTTGGGTGCTCTTCTAATTCTGCACCAGTGACGGCCGCGCCGATGCGATATCCGCCAGCTTCAGACGTGATGGTGCGCACATCTCCAATATTTTTGATGTCGACGATAAGGTCCGGTTCGATCAAGTCTGTGCGCAATTGTAC
>JBPCWA010000052.1:0-7544 GCA_051009975.1 Hyphomicrobiaceae bacterium | reverse complement strand
TTTGTCAGGCCTATTTCAAGTCAGGCAACGCCTATCGGGCCTATCTTGAGGCTTATGATGTGGACCCGAAAACACACCGCTCCACCGTTGATAGTAACGCGAGCAAACTGCTGAACGACGCCAAGATCGCATCTGGATTGCAAATGCTCCGGGACCGAGCCGAGGAGCAAGCGATGACTGAGAAGCAAGGGCGATCGCAGGCGGCCGAATATACGGTCGAGAATATTTCGAGTTCGCTGGAAGACGTGCGCGACAGGGCCCTTGCGTCGGGCAATTATTCTGCGGCCGTGGCAGCGATCATGGGAATGGCAAAGGTTAACGGTCTCTTAACAGTCAAAAATATGGACGCGTCGCGGAAGCCGCATCAAAGCCGGAAGCAAATCCAAGCCCAAATCGACAGGTTGCTAGAGAAGCGTGCCAGGGTGCGGCAGCAGCATTGATTATCTCGATTGCCAAGGCCTGCGACTGAATGCTGTGGCTAGAATACGCACTAGGGTAGATACTAGGGTAAAGCTGATTTCTGACGCAAAAAATGTCGCCAGATCAATGGGGTATTGCAAATCTCTGGCGGATGGGGTGGGATTCGAACCCACGAGACGGTTGCCCGCCTGCCGGTTTTCAAGACCGGTGCCTTCAACCACTCGGCCACCCATCCATCGCATGTTCAAAACTGATCACTGGCCGTCCGTTAACGTCGCATACCCTCGCCCCCAGAACCATCACAGGCAGAGTTTTGTTGCGGCCGCTCTATACGTCGACTTGTCTGCCGTTGTCACAACTTGTCCTGAAGATCAATTGAACAACTGAACGTTAGCAACAGCGACAAAAACGTGGTTTAACGGGCTTTGCTCTCCGCCTCAAGTGCGTCTCTTTGTGTTCACGCCGTCATGTGGGCTTTACGCGCACTTTCTGAGCCAAAGCACACAAAAAACACATGATTTTGTTGGTCAGATCATGTTGTGAGTAGCGACTCATAGCTGCCCTTGACTACACTCGTAACCCGAATGCTTACTCTTTTTCCGTCTTCACGAAAGCCCAAGCGGTCCACTTATCAATGCGATACTCTGAATCCATGCGATATACGTGCCTAAAAACTTTTGTTGTGTTGGTGGCGGTCAGTACTTGGGCGTGCGCAACGGCCATGTCTGCCAGCGCACAATCCGCGGCGTTCAAGACAGCGGCCAAACGGGCTATTTTGCTCGACTATGAATCCAACGCGATTCTCTTTGAGAAGAACGCTGATGAATTGATGCCGCCGGCGAGTATGAGTAAGCTGGTGACCATTGCGGTTGTGTATAGAGCACTCAAAACCGGCGAATTAAGTATGGAGGATGAGTTCGTCGTCAGCGAGCACGCATGGCGCACCGGCGGCGCGCCGTCGCGCACCACTGCGATGTTTGTGCCAATCAACACGCGGGCGACACTGAATGAATTGCTCCAGGGCATTATTGTCCAGTCCGGTAATGATGCAGCGATCGCAATTGCGGAAGGACTTGCAGGCTCAGAAGCAGCCTTCGCGGAAGTGATGACAAAGGAGGCGCGACGCATCGGATTGCACAAGTCAACGTTTGCAAATCCGACCGGTCTGAATCACCCTGACCAACAGATGACTGCCAGAGAGCTGGCCAAGCTGGCTGTGTACTTGATTCAGGAGTATCCAGAGTATTATCCGATGTTTGCGCAAAAGCGCTTCAACTATCGACGACATAGATTCATCAATCGCAATCGACTGTTGTTTTCGGATCTCGGAGTTGATGGACTAAAGACGGGCTACGTGAAGGCGGCTGGCTATGGAGTCACTCTTTCGGCTCAGAAAGACGGACGCCGACTTATTGCTGTCATCGGCGGGACGAAATCGTCGAAGGAACGGTGGAGCGAAGCGAGACGCCTGCTGGAATGGGGCTTTAGCGGTTTCGTCAGTCACGGGATCTTCGATGGCGAGGAGATTGTGGGGCAAGCACGGGTATGGGGAGGCACCGAAATATATGTGCCGCTGGTCGGTCAAAAACCCATTAGTATCCTCCTACCGCGTTTTCCGAGCGACCAGAAGTTGCGAGCCGAGGTAATATACAATACGCCACTAAAGCCGCCCGTTGCCAAAGGCGACCAAGTGGCGGTATTGCGGGTCACCAGTTCGACCGGCACGATTAACCAAGTGCAGCTCTACGCTGCCCAAGACGTGGCGGTAGGCGGAACAATGCGTCGCGGATTGGATTCACTCTTTCATCTCGCCTTTGGCTGGTTGCCGTGAATGATGTCGATCGATAGTGAGCAGAATGGTGGACAGCCGGTTTATTACGTTCGAGGGTGGAGAGGGCACAGGAAAATCAACGCAAGTTGCTCGCCTTCGTGATCGCTTGCGCGCGGCAGGTGTCCCATGCCGTATAACCCGGGAGCCTGGCGGGTCACCATTTGCCGAAGATTTGCGACAGTTCATTCTTAGTCCGCATAGGCCTGCCCATTCAGCCCTGGCTGAGGCAATGTTATTTTCAGCAGCACGATCCGATCATTTGGAGATGACAATCAGGCCGGCTTTGGCTGATGGCACTTGGGTGATTTGTGATCGATTTGCGGATTCGACGCGAGCCTATCAGGGCGCAGCAGGTGGATTGCCGGAAGACGTTGTGCTCCAGCTCGAGTCGATGACAATCGGTTGTACGCGACCAGATCTGACGATCATTCTGGACCTGCCCGTCTCTACAGCATTCGCACGCGTCGCCAAACGGACCACAGACGCGCTTGGGTATGGCAATCAATGTGATCCCTATGAAGGACGTCACACGGAATTTCACGAGGCACTGAGACAAGGATTTTTGATGATCGCTGCGAAAGAAGCGACACGATGTCAGGTGATAGACGCCAGTCCATCAGCGGAGGCGGTAGCCGAAATGGTGTGGCAAGCAGTATGCACGCGTTTTTCGGAGGTGAACTCCTGATGGCTCGGGCCCCATCGGTACAAGATGTAGAAGTTTATCCAGAGTGTGACGCCTTGGCAGGATTTGGGCATCCACGACATACATCGGTATTGTACGGTCATCAATCTGTCGAGCTTGAGCTCGCGTCGGCGATTGCTGAAGGATCCATTCACCACGGTTGGATTTTGGCGGGTGCAGAAGGTATTGGCAAAGCCACTCTGGCCTACCACTTTGCGGTTCACGCGCTATCGGATCCAGAAAGGCGCCCCCCACCAGGCGAACCACTGATCGCAGTCCAGGATAACGGTACCCTGCGCCAAGTTCGACACCTCTCCCATCCCAATTTGCTGGTGTTGCGTCGCGCTTACGACATAAAGGCCAAGCGCTTCCCCACCGCGATTTCTGTCGATGAAGTTCGGCGTCTGAAGGGTTTCTTGGGGCATAAGGTGGAGGAGGGGGCTTGGCGCGTTGTCATCGTAGACAGAGCCGATGAGCTAAATTTGAACGCCGCAAATGCACTTCTCAAGTCGCTCGAAGAGCCACCGCCGCGGACTATTTTCTTGTTGATTGCAAGTGAACCTGGTCGCTTGCTGCCGACTATCCGATCGCGTTGCCGCGTAACTGTCTTAGGGGGCCTTGTGGACGCCGACCTGCGACAAGCCGCAGAGCAGGCCATCCACGGAGCCGATGCAACAAGCATTGGCAGCTTGGATTGGAACAGGTTGAATCGTGTCAGCGGAGGTAGTGTGCGCCGCCTGTTGACTCTTGCCACGCAGGATGGGACCGCGTTGTCTGCTGCTGTGGAGCAGTTCTTCATGGCGTTGCCGAACGTAGATTGGGCGGATGCCCACGCCCTATCTGCCCGTCTGGCGCCCGCCGCTGCGCTCGATAATTTCGAGATGTTTTTCTCATTGTTAGAAGAGCGAATGGCACGACTGATTCGCCATCGCGCGGGCGGGGGTAATGGCGAAGGCGAAATCGCAAATCGGTTGATAGCTGAAGATGGACTTGCCACGTGGATCGACCTATGGGAGACACTGCACCGCGAAAAAATGGATACGAATACGTTTAATCTAGATAGATCGGCGTTCATTTTGAATGCTTATGTGCGCATCCAAAATGCGGCGGCTGACAAGGCGCGCAATAGATAATCTGAACAGTTGGCCAATTGCTGCGGAGAGCAGTCACGAGGTTAAGTATGGCTGCAAGAGCGACCGAGAGAGAGAAATTCTATATCACGACAGCTATCTCCTATCCAAACGGTGCGCCGCATATTGGGCATGCCTACGAGGCTATTGCAACAGATGCTATAGCTCGGTTTGCGCGATGTGACGGAAAGGATGTGTATTTCCTGACGGGTACCGATGAGCACGGTCTTAAGATGCAGCAGACTGCAGCTAAGGAAGCGATGTCTCCGAGTGCACTAGCCGAGCGGAATACCCAGCGGTTTCGGGAAATGGCGGTAACCCTGGATTTATCGCATGATGACTTTATCCGAACTTCCGAAACCCGACATCACCATGCATGCAAGGCGATTTGGGAGGCGATGGCCCTTTCTGGCGACATATATGTGGATACGTACTCGGGTTGGTATTCTGTTGTGGATGAGGCCTTCTACGTCGAAACCGAGACCTCGCTCGGCGAGGACGGTGTGCGGCGAGGTGGACAAGGGACCCCGGTCGAATGGACGCAAGAGGAGACATATTTTTTCAGGTTGTCCAAATATCAGGACAAGCTTCTGGCGCACTATGAGCAACACCCCGATTTCATTCTTCCACCCGAGCGGCGCAACGAGGTCATAAATTTTGTCAAGGGCGGACTTCAGGACCTTTCAATTTCGCGGACCACTCTGGACTGGGGCATACCAGTTCCGAAAGCGCCTGGCCACGTTATGTACGTTTGGGTCGATGCCTTGACCAACTATGTCACAGGAGTGGGGTACCCCGATAAGAGTGATGCTCTGTGGCACTACTGGCCTGCCGATGTCCATGTGATTGGCAAGGACATCGTTCGGTTTCATGCGGTTTACTGGCCTGCGTTCTTGATGTCAGCCGGGCTACCCCTGCCCAAGCGGGTCTTCGCCCATGGTTTTCTTCTCAGTCGGGGAGAGAAAATGTCGAAATCGGTTGGCAATGTTGTTGATCCTTTCGAATTGACTGATGAGTTCGGAGTGGATCAGATCCGCTATTTCTTCCTTCGAGAAGTGACGTTCGGACAAGATGGCAACTATTCACCAGAGGCCATTATCAATCGGACCAATGCAGATCTCGCGAATGATCTCGGCAATCTGGCACAGCGCTCGCTATCGATGATCGCTAAGAACTGCAACGGCGTGGTGCCGAAGCCAGCCTCCTATTCTGATGCGGATCAGGCGATTTTAGCCATGGCAGACGATATGTTGAGCAAGGCGCGTGCGGCGATGCAGCGCCAAGCCATTAAGCAATATCTCGATACTGTTTGGTCAATAGTTGGCGAAGCCAATCGCTATTTTGCCGCTGAAGAACCATGGACAAAGCGCAAGACGGATGAGGAACGAATGTGCACGATATTATATGTGACAGCTGAAGTCGTGCGCCAGGTGGCTATCTTGGCGTCTCCGGTGGTGCCTAATGGGGCAGATCGTCTTCTCGATCTACTAGGCGTGAGCGCGGACAGTCGTCAATTTGCTAGTTTGGGCAGTGCGGGCCGGCTTGTGCCTGGTACCGCGCTTCCTGAACCGACGGGCGCGTTTCCGAGGTATGTACCGCGCTCTGTGAGCGAGGACTGAACCATTGGTGACAACAGAAATGCTGGTGGATCACCACTGCCATTTGGACTTTCCGCAGTTTGATGGCGATCGAAGCGCCATAGTAGCACGTGCGCGGGAGGCGGGCGTTGGTATCCTCGTGACGATTTCGACGCGCGTTCGTCAGATCGAGAAATTATTAGAGATCTGCGCAGAGCATCGAGGAGTGTTTTGCTCAGTGGGCACCCACCCACACCACGCCGATGAGGAATGTGACATCACGGTTGAGGAACTTGTCGAACTGTCTCAACACGCACGGGTTGTTGCGATTGGGGAAGCCGGCCTCGATTATTTTTACCAGAAGAGTTCACGCGATGGTCAAGCAGAGGGGCTGCGCCGTCATATCAAAGCAGCGCGTGAAACCGGGTTGCCACTAGAAATCCATTCCCGAGATGCGGATGAAGATATGGCGCGTATCTTGGAGAATGAGTATAGGCAGGGTCCGTTCAAAGCAATCCTGCATTGCTTCACTGGTGGGCATGATTTGGCGCGACGTGCCGTGGCGATGGGCATGCTAATTTCCTTTACCGGGATAATAACTTTCAAGAACTCCGACACGTTACGTGAGGTGGCAAGCAAAATACCGTTGGACAATCTGCTCGTTGAGACGGATGCCCCCTATTTGGCTCCGACGCCACATCGCTCTAAAACCAACGAGCCTGCATTCGTGAATTACACTGCTGAGACGTTGGCCGCGGTGAAAGGCGTGTCTGTTGAAAAGTTGGCTGAGGCCACGACAAGCAACTTTTTTCGCACGTTTACAAAAGTACCAAGAACAGCGGTGCAAAGGGCTGGCGCGGCATGAGTTTGCGCCTAACGATCCTGGGATGTGGCTCTTCGGGGGGAGTGCCAAGGGTGGGCAATGACTGGGGAGCATGCGATGCTTCCAACCCAAAAAACCGCCGCCAACGCTGTGCCGCGCTAATTCAATATTGGAATGGCGAGCGCTCAACCGATCTCTTGGTGGATACAGGTCCGGACATTCGTGCGCAAATGCTGGCTGTCAAACTGCGCAAGGTCGATGCGGTGCTCTACACGCATGAGCACGCCGATCATGCGCATGGCATCGATGACTTGCGCTTTCTTGCCTATCGTATGAGGAGCAAGATCGATGTCTGGGCGGATGTTCGTACCAGACAGAGTTTGATCAACCGATTTGGCTACTGTTTCGCTGGAGGCGGCCAGAAAGATTATCCACCAATTCTGCGCGCGAATAGCATTACTGGTGGCAAATCGTTTGTTATCGTCGGCGACGCAGGGCCAGTCGAGGTGATTCCGATCCCCCAAGCTCACGGAGCAATTCCGTCTCTTGGTTTTCGAGTAGGCGGGATTGCATATTCGCCGGACATTAGTGGACTGCCAGATGAATCTATTCCATTGCTGGAAGGGCTGGATGTATGGATCGTTGACGCATTGCGCTATCAGCCACATCCCAGCCACTTCTCCGTTCGCGAGGCCTGCGAATGGATTGCGCGGCTCAAGCCGCGAAAGGCGATCCTCACCCACTTGAACGTTGAGTTGGACTATGATGCGCTCAACAATGAGCTCCCGGACCACATTGAGCCGGCCTACGATGGATTGGTCGTTGAGACCCCATGAGGTCCAGATCACTTCCGGTCAAACCACTCTAGAACTAACCAACTGAGGCCAAACCAACCCGGGTCAAACCAAGTTAGGGGAAATCGCACTAGGACGTATGGCTCAGCGGCAAATCGCTTGAAGACGTCATCTCCCGGAGGGCCGGCATGAGGTGTCGGGCGCCATCCGACTGCAGTTTTGTCGACCAGTGACAGTGGCCAATGCCAATATTTTCCTCCGAATCTAGCGATTTACTGCGATGGAGC
>JBPCWA010000051.1:0-8893 GCA_051009975.1 Hyphomicrobiaceae bacterium | reverse complement strand
GAGCTACGCTCTTCGACCTGCGCCTCCGCAGCACGCCGATCAGACTTCCAGCGAGTTTGCTCGGCCATTGCCTTCGCGAGATTCTGTTCAGCGGTCTTGAGCGCACAATCAGCCGTATCTAGCAAAGTAGCCGCTTCAGGCCGACCCGCTTCCAGTTGCGCGAGCTCTGCATCAGTTTCCTTAAGCCCATGAGCTTGCTCGGCAAGCACGGCTTTGGCCTCAGCGACCAATCCCGTTTCCCGCTGCAAATCACTGCTCAGCTGGGCCACCTGGGCCGCCATTTCCTTTTCCCGTTCGACGACGCGATCCAATTCTTGATCCAGGCTCGTTTGCTCATTAGTCAGGCGGGCAACAGTTGCCGCAGTTGCCACCTCGGCTTCGCGCAGGGGCTTAATCGTCTCAGCGGAGGAATGCTCGCGCTTCACCGCTTCTGCTTCAAACTGTGTCGCAACCGAAAAAGATTCCAACGCCAATTGCAAAGCCGCCTCGTCATGATCCACATGCACTTGGGCATCAAGCCACATCAGATAGTGAACCAACGCATCGTTGCGCCTAATCTCGTCCGATAGTTGCGTGTATCTCTTTGCCTGCCTGGCCTGCCGCTTGAGGCCATCAATTTGGTTCTTAAGTTGGCCTGTGACGTCGCCAATCCGCGTGAGATTGTTTTCTGCAGCTTTGAGCCGCAATTCTGCTTCATGCCGTCGACTATGCAGGCCAGCGATTCCAGCGGCGTCCTCAAGAATGCGACGTCGCTGTTCCGGCTTGGCATTAACGATTTCTCCAATTTGGCCTTGTCGAACAAGCGCTGGAGAGCGAGCGCCGGTGGCTGCATCTTCGAACAGTATCTTAACATCCCGCGCTCGCACCTCCCGTCCGTTGATGCGATATACAGATCCTGCCTCACGCTCAATTCGGCGCGTGACCTCGATTTGCTCAGTCTGATTGAATTCAGCCGGCGCCTGACGATCCGTATTATCGATAAATATCGTGACCTCGGCCATATTGCGGGGCGGGCGAGAATTGGTGCCGGAGAATATTACGTCATCCATCGCCGCTGCCCGCATGGACTTGTAGGATGACTCACCCATAACCCAGCGAAGTGCTTCCAGTAGATTTGACTTGCCGCACCCGTTCGGCCCGACGACACCCGTCAGGCCCGGCTCGATGGATAGATCAACAGGTTCAACGAACGACTTGAAACCGATAAGCCGAAGTTTGGCGATTTGCATGCGAGAGCGCGCCTTCCTTTCATCCTAAGACCACACTTCTCGTGACCATAAAAGTGTTTAAGGTCGCCAGCTTGTAGGCACATTCAGCACGAGAAGTGCGTCACAATACCATCACCTGAGCTAGCGCGATGGCAATGCAGCTTGGTCTATCGGGAGCCGTCACCCGTTTTTGACGGACGACACCGGTTTTTCAAGCTCTTTAGAAATAAGCTTATGAATGTCACTTGTTGTAAGACGACGTTTGATCAACCTGCCGTTCACGAAGAAATTTGGCGTTCCGATAACACCAAGCTTTCGACCACGCTCTTTGGTGGTGTTCAGCTGCTCAGCCAATGTCTTGTCGGCAAAGCAAGCATCGAATTGACCGCGCGTCATCCCAACCTGTTTGGCGACTCTAAAGATTGGGTCCCGCCGGACGGCTTGGCTTACCCATGTTCGCTGTTGACGCATAAGCTTGTCGTAAAGTGCAAAGTATTTTTCTGGTTCTGCGCAGCGCAAGGCAATCGTGGCCGCCCCCGACTGGTAGCCAATGGGAAACTCCCGGAGAATGAACCGAAGCTTGCCGGTATCAATGTACTTCTGCTTGATAACCGGAAACGTCTCCACTTGAAATTGGCGGCAGTAAGGACACGTCATCGAGGCATATTTGATCATTGTAACCGGCGCATCTGCTCGGCCAATCGATCGCTCTGGCAGCGGACCTGGTTCCATCACTTGCGCCAGAGTTGGGTTCTCTATGACTTCACGACGACCATAATCGCGAATATTCTCGTCGCGAAAGGGGTCGAATTTCTCTTGTGCCGATGCCGTATCCGACTGCGAAGAAATCGCTCCGAGCAGCGCACTGCTGTTCGAAATCGAGCTACCATTCGAACAGGCTGCCAATGACGCCATGGAAAGCGCGACTGCAGCGACCATCTCCCAGTTCTGTCGCCCGATCACCCGCTTCCCCCTCTTTTGTCGGTGGTCCCGTCGTTTACTGCCTAGCTTCCCTACGAGTTCTTCAGCAAGGGCTCCAGAACGCGGTCGAATGCCTCGATCGTGAAGTTGCGCGTACGCATGCGCTTGCCATTAACAAAGAACGAGGGTGTTGCATCCACCCCGAATTCGGCATCTGCTCGATCTCGCCGACGCGTCAGTTTTCCGAGCAGCGCCTCGTCTTTCAGGCACGCATTAAACGTTTCTTCGGTAAATCCGGCCTGCTTCGCAATTTTGAGTAGTTCGGCGACAGCGTCTCTCGAGACCCAATCTCTCTGTTTTCTGAAAAGTACGTCGATCATTGCGATTGACTTTTCCGGGCTTCCCGCGCACCGCGCCAACATGGACCCGGCTGCGGCCAACTTGTTGAGCGGGAATTCACGCATAACAAAGAATACTTTTCCGGTTTCGATGTACTTCTTTTTGAGCTCAGGGAAGGTGGTGGCGTGGAAACGCGCGCAGGCCGGGCAAGACATTGATGCATACTCGACAATCGTAACTTTGGCGTCTTTACTCCCGAGTGACAGTTCCTCCAACTCGTCAGGCGCCATTAATTTTTCAATTGGCACTTCATCATTGGACTGCGCGTAAGCGATTGATGAAATGGATCCACTGAAGCCGACGGCCGTCAGCCCTTTCATCAACTGACGCCGATCGGTTTGGATCGGGGTGGCTCGGGCTATAAGCTTTCGCACTGACAACTCCATTTAATCACTTGCTGCTTCTATAACTCTGAACGGTTGATGATCTGAGAGGTGACTAAGCCGTAGATCAGCTCGTCTGAGTTTCGGGGTAGCACTGCAACAAGGCTGCGGGAATAAGGCAATTCGGTGCATTTTGCTGCGACGTGCGATCACAACGCATGCGACGTGCCATCACAATGTGGTCAGTTCTTTGACGATGGGCAACTTTCGAATCGATTCTCCGCGCACGTTTTCTGCAAGTCGCGCAAGCGCTTTCGATAATCGATCTGACGTTTCGGTTGCAATCGTGTGTGCTTGATCACAATCAACGGATGCCCCTGTCGCTGCCTTGGCTAACTGGCTATCCCCAAGAACTTTCTTTTCCGACGATCTTGTGTGAGCATGAAGCATAGGCCCAAGTGCGTCCGCCACCTGTCCCAGCGGCACCTGAATCCATCGTAACTCCGCAACCGCAGCGTAGCCAAAATAGGCATTCAAACGCTCTTTGATCTGCTTCTGCTGATATTGAATTTCGAGAACATGGGCCGGGTCGACCCGGATCGTGAGCGTGGCACCACGGCCTGCATCCTCAGCGTGCCCCTGTGGATCATGCGAGCGCGCGGGTTTGGGCCACTTGAGGCGCTCAGGTTGTGTGAGCGCCGCAACGTCTTGTCCCACAATCGTCGACCAGTCTGTCAGCAGAGAAGCTGTTGAGAAACCAAACCTTTGAAATGATTTTTTGGCAATCTGTGGTACAAATGCACCAACAGCGCGTGCGCGACTTCCGCGAACGCTCCTTCCTCTCTGCATAGTCCTTTGATTGCTGTAGGATTGGCTAACGATCCGGCTCACGATTGCCCCCCATTTCAAGAATCGCCGAGCCATCGTACCATTCCAAAGATGATTCGCGGCGATCCCGGAGACCTATCCGATGAGCATTGTTGCAAATTCGCAACACGAGGCGCGAGCCGGTAGTGAAACTGCTCCACGTCTACTGGATTGGTACGACAGTGAGCGTCGGGATCTGCCGTGGCGCTACCAGACGGGAGAGCATGCGGATCCCTATTTGGTGTGGCTTAGTGAGATCATGCTGCAGCAGACGACGGTCAAGGCGGTGATCCCCTATTTCGACCGCTTTGTTGCAGCTTGGCCAAATATTCAGGCTTTGGCCGAGGCAGACGAAGAGAGCGTTTTGCAAGCATGGGCAGGTCTGGGTTACTACTCTAGAGCGCGGAATCTTCATAACTGCGCCAAGATCATCACCTCGCAGTTCGAAGGACATTTCCCTCAAAGCGAACGTCAACTCGAGCAGCTCCCCGGAATTGGCCCCTACACGGCCGCTGCAATCTCGGCGATTGCATTTGGTAGAAGAGCCACACCAGTTGACAGCAATGTCGAGCGCGTCGTCGCGCGGTTGTTTGCTGTCGAGGAACCATTGCCGCAAGCCAAATCTATCCTCAAGGATCTCGCGAGCACGTTGACGCCGACGGAGAGGACCGGAGATTTCGCGCAGGCCATGATGGATCTCGGTGCTACGATCTGCACGCCCAGGCGACCGTCGTGCCTGATGTGTCCTTTGCAAGACCAATGCGTGGCCAAAGCACGGGGGATTGCACCACGCCTGCCGGCAAAGAGCGTTAAACCCGAGCGCCCCACACGTTTTGGCTACTCATTCGTGGCCTTAGCGGAGGACGGTGCACTCTTGCTGAGGCAGCGACCGGACACAGGTCTACTGGCGCGTATGCTTGAGGTACCATCTACCCCTTGGCAAGAGGATCTTATCTCAGCCGATGACGCCAAAGGGGCCGCGCCCGTCCGTTCAAATTGGTGGCAAGTACCTGGGCCAGTTGTCCACACTTTCACTCATTTCCGGCTTGAGACTACCGTCTACCGCGCCATTGTGCCCCCCAATGCGCACCTGACGTTTTGGGCCGACAGTGCGCGTTGCCGATGGGTTCCGCGAGCAGAAATCGATCGTCAAGCGTTGCCTACGGTGATGCGCAAGATAATAGCACATGCACTCAAAAACCACTGACTATCAATTGACTGTCAGTCGCTCTTAGTTCGCGACCGGTTGAATATTGTCACTCGATTGGGGGAGTCGCAATGCGCCAGCGTTCGCCCAATACCAAAGTAGTGCGAGTATCTGCAGGCCAAGCGCAACACCGAAAGCGACTTGATACGCTTCAGGAGCATAATTTCCGGAAGCCCCGATAGGAAACAGTTCGATCATCTCGCCCATAGCATATTGCATGGCGAAGGCCGTCGCAAAGATCAAGAGGTTGACGGCTGTTTGCGCGCGACCAGACCGTTCCGCGCCAAAATAACTTGAAAGCCAAGGATACGCGAGAATGATAACTTGGCCCAACATGCCGAACACCACCCAAATTGGTAGCATCGCTGCACTGGTGACGTTCATCACGACGCCGACCTGCGAAAAAAGAAAAAGAATCACACCAACAATCATCACGGTCAGTATTCCTACACCACGACGCACCAGCCAATCAGCGACTGCGCCTGTCACCAAAATGCCGACTAAAAAAGCGACAGCCATGATAAGCAAATATGTGGCTACACCGTCACGATCAAATCCAGCCACATCCCGAAACCACGGTCCTGCCCAAAGTGTCTGGATTGCGATATGACTGCCCGCGGTGGTTGCCAAAAGTGGACCGAGAGCAAGGAACGCCCGATCGCGGAAAATGCCACCAAGTTCCCAAATCTGCCGACCGATCGGCGCAGGGCGTGTCGCTGCGTGGCGTTCCGGTACAAGGAACAAAATGACTAAGCCGAATGACAACGTAATCCCGGCCAAGATCAGGAACACGTTCCGCCAACCGACAGCTTGAGTGGCGAGTTCCATCGGAGCAGTCGCGAGAAGCAGGCCGATTGCGCCGGCCGACATCACGACCGCATTGGCTAATGCCCGCCTCGGTTCTTTCACCCAAATGACGACAGCCTTGAAGCTTGCCATGAGTCCACCGGCAAAACCAAGGCCAATCAGCGATCGGGCGATTACCAAAGTTACAACGTCATCCGCGAGACCAAACAACAATGCGCCGATCGCGCCGATCGTCAGAAGTGAAAACTGCACCCGGCGGGGACCGAACCGATCAAGAAGGACTCCAAGCGGCAATTGAAAAAGCGCAAACGCACCAAGATAGGCTGCTGTGACTAAACCGAGTTCAGCTGGGCCCAGGCCGATCTCGGCGACTAAATCACTTTCAATGATCGCATTTACCGCTCGAAACAAATATGAAAGAAAGTAACCCAATGCGAATGGGCCGAGCGCCATCACGGTGGTTGACATCGGAATCTGAACATCCTCACCGGCGGTCGTGTCACCAGAGAGGGTGGCACCGGCAACTGAATGCTGACGCCGCGTCCGGTTAGGCTTGTCCGCAGTCACTTAGCCCTCCGTCACACGCCATCTGACAGCACCACACGCGGCGAATGACCAAGTGTCAAACCCAACTGATCTCGCGCCCGTTGACGAAGAGCATCAATCGGTTTCAGTTTCCCTTCGACCTCATAGTGCCAAAATGTCCAACCATTGCACGCCGACTTACCCTGCACGTGCGCGCCAAGCCGGTGGATAGATCCACGCGCTGCGTCGTGCCCGTTCTTAAGTGCCAACGTGCCATCTGCCCTTACTTCTGCGCGATGGCGGCGGCGTTCATCGAAAAGGCGCGTTCCGGGTTCGAGGATGCCGAGTTCGACGATTGTGCCGAACGGAACGCGCGGCTCGGCCCGTTTCGCGGGAAATGGTGCGACGTCATCCGGTGTAGACGGCGTTACACGTCCGAGCCGCACCTGTGCTATTTCCACGTAGGAGGGATCACGCTCGATGCCAATCCACCGTCGACCAAGTTTCTCTGCAACGGCCGCTGTTGTCCCGGTCCCCGAAAATGGATCGAGAACAATGTCGTTCGCGTGAGTGCATGCAACAATTATCCGATGTAGAAGCGCTTCTGGCTTTTGCGTCGGGTGGGCCTTTCGACCACGCGCATCTTTGAGGCGTTCAGGACCAGTGCATACCGGAAACAGCCAATCAGACCGCATTTGAACATCATCGTTGGCGGCCTTCAATGCTTCGTAGTTAAACGTGACGCGAGACGACTGCGATCGCCCGGCCCAAATCAGGGTCTCGTGGGCATTGGTAAATCGCTTACCGCGAAAATTGGGCATCGGGTTCGTTTTGCGCCAGATGACATCATTCTGCAGCCAAAACCCCAAATCCTGCAGTGCGACTCCAATTCGAAAGATGTTATGATACGAACCTATCACCCAGATCGAGCCGTTGGGCCTCAGGACACGGCGACACTGTTCCAGCCAGACTCGCGAGAACTTGTCGTAGGCCGCAAAGTCCTGGAATTTGTCCCAATCATTGTGGACTCCATCGACGATGGTATTGTTTGGACGGAGCAGATCGCGCTCGAGCTGCAAGTTGTATGGGGGATCTGCAAAAACCAGATCTACGCTTTCATCCGGCAAGTCTGCCAACTTTTCCAAGCAATCACCAACAAGAAATTGATTGATATCGGGGAGCCTTGGCTGCACCTGATGTTTACTCGCCGAAATAGTTTTCATCGACACCTTACTCACTCAAACCACTCATAGACTATATCAGCTGCGTCATCAGCTGCGTCTCATCCATTGACGCAACCGATCGTGCGATCCGACAAATGCGTCAGCAACGTCACCCAATCCACTACCAGCACCGCCCGACCAAATACTCTCGCTGATCGTGGCCACATTCCAGGTGGCACAAACGCTAGAAGAGAAGGCCGAGCAAGGCAGCATACATGCAGCTCATTTTCGTTCAATCCTATTGCGACACAGCATAGCCTGCAGCGACGCTCGATAGGTCGCACCGACGCCAGTTGATGGCGTTCACTTCGAGCATTTCATTGCTGATATTGCCGGCGAACGATTTGAACAACCTCGCAAAGGGTGTGCGATCGATCAGTCTTGATGAATTGGACAACCTGGGCGTCGACAGACACGGCAACCTGTACTTCCAGAAGAACCGCATCCAAACCCAGGAAGTGATTTCACTCAGAGGCTAAGAACTAACCATGGTCACCATCGGCATCGCCGTACTCGTTTGGGCAGCAATGTACTGAAGACGATACTGGGTTGGTTCATGTGACATCACGCATCCGATTGACTTTGCCGGGATCGACATGGACTATGTTAGCGATGCTGTACATTGGCGTTGCGTAACAGCATTCATGTGACTTCAGCCTGAACCTTGGCGACCCCTGATCCTTGAGTTTCCCTCCCTGGTTACCCTCAACTATCGGCGGGGTCGTCCTTCTTCGTATACTCACGCATCCTCGGTTGACTTCGTGCCATAAGAAGTAGACGATGCTGGCGGTGCTGTTCTTCTAGTCCGTGCGTTGCAGCACCCCAGGCGACCCCTCGTGTGATCTCCGAAACTCTTCAGCCATAGGTGGGGTCGCCTTCGTATGCACGGCTCAACACTCCAACATCACGCATCCGATTGACTTCGTCACGATCGACGTGGACGATGTTAACGATGCTGTTTCAAGTAATGCGTCTCAGCATCAGACCCTTATTCCTCTACTGGGCGGCTCCATCAAGAACCTTGGTCCCTGCCCCCCCTCTCGACCAAAGATGGCGTCGCCCTTCTTCTCAAAGAACCTCGCAACCTTCACAATCGTCGGTCCCATGTAGTCCTTGCCGTCTGCGATGTCCGACCAAGCCTCACCGTTCGACCGCCGCTCAATCACCTCTAGGGCTCTTCCCTGTGGGTCACTTTTTAGCTTGGCCATACGTCGTGCATGTCGCTGGGAACACTGAGCCTCTCTGAGCGTCTCTCGGCTGAATTGGCTCTGGCACACGCTTTCCGGTTGGCACACACCTCGAAGTAGGCAAGCACGTCTTCCTTGGCCGCAAGTTTCCGAAAGGTTTGTTTCGGCTCGTTCAACGGAGATCCTCGGCATCAACGATCAGCGCGACGAGCCCGAAGTCCGGACG
>JBPCWA010000050.1:0-4072 GCA_051009975.1 Hyphomicrobiaceae bacterium | reverse complement strand
CTTGGGGATTGTTAGCGATCCAGATCGGCGGGCAGGGTTTCTGGACGGGCGCTGGACGCACCGCGATATTCTCAAAGTTGAAGAACTTTCCATCATGGCTAGCAGGATCATTTGTCCAAAGAATTCGAAGCACTTGCATGCCCTCTATGAGACGACCTACCCGCTCTCTTGGAGGTATCCCAAAGGCCCGGTACTCGTTTGCAAATCCACCAACGATGCCATGACTGCCGCCACCTCCGATACAAGCGACGAGCAAACTGCGCCCTTCGCTAAGGTTATCCAAAGCAGCCCACTGGGCAGCCAATAGTATAGGATTGCGAAGAGGAAAGCTTGCCATACAGGCCGTCCCGAGCCGCACCCGTCGGGTGCGTCCAGCCAGAGCCGACAGCAAAGTCACTGATTCGAGGCGTGGTTTAGCAAGCAGATTGTCGCCAACAAACAACGTGTCGAAGACATGTGCATCATCCGCCTCCTCGCCCATTTCCAATAACTCTTTGATTGTCACTGCGCCAAACACAACTCCCTGGTTCGGCAATAGTAGACCAAGCTTCATTTTCGACATCGAATCTTCTCTATGGCCGTCCTTTTAACACTCCAGACTGTGTCGCCCGAACGAGTATTGTCAACGTGCCACGAGTTGAGTGACGCTGACAGGCTACCCCAGCCTTGCACTCACACCATGGATTCGAGGCGAAGATCTAACGCCGGGATAGAGAACTGGGAACAAGCCCACTGAATGTGAGATGGTGCTTCCGCCCACCGCAATCTGAATCATCGCCTTCATTGGTCTCGCGACCGTTGTCGTCTGTCGAGATCAGCCTCGAAACAACTCATCCAAGCAGTGACCTGGGGGGCGCCGTCGCCGCAAATGATGGTCGATTCGCAAAGGGATCCAACCATCGTTCAAGCTTTGAGTGCTCTTGGCGCCATTCAAAGTATGGATTCCATTGCTCAAGAAGTAGCGCACAGGCCAGCGCCAACTGCGCGTGATTAATGGTACCCTGCATAATAGGGTGGTCAATCTCAGCATTCCAGAATGAAACCAAGCGCTTGGAACGCTCTATTTCATGCTCTATTACTGCGGACGATCGATCGGATTCTGGCCGAATTAGCTCTCTTATCCAGACGGATAGTCCTTCCATGAGGCTACGGGCACGCTCATCAAGGCGCTGGAACTCCCAATATTTCGAACCGGCGCCACAACTAAAAACTGGTTGCCCGTCAAGGCTGTCCAAGAATTCGCAAATTAATCGGGAACCTTCCAGTCCAACACCGTCGGCTCGAACTAGGTAAGGAACTCTACCGGACGGATTAATCTCGTAGTAAGGGCTATCAACTACGCGCGTCTGCGCTACAATTTCGTTGATGCGAGTTTCCAGTCCTTTTTCGCGCAACACAACTCGGGCAAGGCGGGCGTAGGGCGAAAATTTTGTGACGTAAAGCTTCATGGGGGGTGCTCTGTTGGCAATTTAGACAGTTGCTAGACCTACTACAATATCGAGCAACGCCAGACCATCACACCAAGGATACCAACATCACTTCTTTGCAAACACATTGATGCGAAGCGACTAAGGCCAAGTTTGACTCGATTAGTGACGAACCGAACGGGCTTGCCGCCTCCGACAAATTTGGAATAATGGACCAATCCGCCCACTACGTATGTGCTGGTGACGCTGTCCGGCGCAAACTTGAACGACTCAACGCATGGCACATACACCTATCGGAACACACTCATGACAACATTTTCGATCGACCTTCTTGATCAATCGGATCGTCTTCCAAACATTGGCCTCGTTGTTTTGCAGGAGGATGAGACGCTTGAGAGCGAGATGCGTCGCTACTTCTCTCCAACTGTCGCGGATCTTTATGTCAGTCGAGTTCCAAGTGGGCGGAAAGTAACGCAGGACTCTCTCGCGGAAATCGCCGGCGGAGTCAAAAGGGCTACAACACTCTTTCCCCACTCAATAGCATTCGACGCGGTTGGGTATTGCTGTACGTCGGGCGCGGCCGTCACTGGGGTAGAGAAGATTGGATCTTTGGTTCGATCAGGCTGTTTTGCTACGCACGTAACCGAACCGCTGTCGGCGTTGATACATGCTTGCCGCCAAAGCAATGTTAGACGACTGGCGTATCTGTCGCCCTACATCGAAAGCGTTAACGAGGTGCTTCGCGCGACACTTTTCGAAGCTGGGATCGAAACACCGGCTTTCGGTTCGTTCGATGAGTCGGAAGAGGCTATTGTCGCTCGGATCGACCCCGACTGCACCAAAATGGCAGCTATAGAGTTGGCAAGATCGGCGGACGTTGATGCGGTATTCCTATCCTGCACAAACCTTAAGACATTCGATATTCTTGCCGAAATTTCAAACGCGACGGGCCTCCCTACCATTTCGAGCAACTCCGCATTGGCGCAGCATTTAGGTACACTTGCGGGAGTCGATTTAGCCGCTTCCAAGTAGTGTAGTGCGGCATCAACCATCGAATGAGTTTCGAAGAATTCAACTGATGTGTGCACCTACTACTGCCAAAAGGACGGCAAATGACACAAGAGATACCAAGAATTGGCGCATCCATCCGGCCGCGATGGGCACGGCGGGTCATTTTTTCCAACAGCTGCTTGGCCCAACTAATCGTTCGGCCGGCGACCAAGTACCTCTATCAATGCCGCACCGAGAATCATCAAACTTCCGAGCAATTCGCGCCAACCGAACGGTTCTGCCGTCAACATTGCCGCCGATGAAACCCCAATAACAACCTCGCTCATCAGCAATAGGCCTACTCGACCTGGCGTCAACAGTGTCGCGGGCCAGATCGTCAAGAATACCATGGGCACTACGTAGAATGCCGCCAGAAGCCCCCAAGGAAGTGCAATCATTAACCGAGAAAACTCCACCTCTCCGACGATCGCTGCCCCCCCCAATGTAAGAATTGTAGCCGTCACAAGTAGACTGCCAAATGCGAATGCCAAGATTTGCTCGCAAACACCGACTTGTCCCATTTGATAAAGCTTCATCGAGCCGAATGCCCAAAACAAACCAGAGATTAGCGCCAACCAGTCTCCAAGATTGTGCGGCCAAGGCCACACTTCACCCAACCCCAGCACCAACAGCATTCCGGCTAGCGCGAACATCAAAGCTAATGCGCGACTAAGAGTGAACTGCTCGCCGAGGACCACAACTCCTAGCAAAGTTCCCCAGATAGGGGTTAGGTAGAATAAGAGAATTACCCGCACTACATCGGTCAGGAGAAAGCTCGTCGAGTAGAGGCTAAAGGCGGTGCCAGTGAGCAGACCGCAGATGGAAAGTTCACGCCAGGAGTTGCAGATAGAACCTCGCTTGTGCCACGCAAGAGGCAGCAGGACGATAGCTGTGCTAGCGTAGATCGCCGCGCCGGGCCACGCACCAGGCAAGCCGAGTTCTCCAAGGCCTCGAACAGGTAACCAGAATAATCCCCACAGCGCCCCTCCTAAGACGAGCCAGACGCTGGCGGCTGCTTCACTGCGCATGCATTGGTCCTAACGTGTGGTTTAAAGCGATGCTCGCAGCGACATAAGGATTTGCGTATTGCCTGGACTTCTTATCCACGCCAACGTCAAACGTGAATGGCGATCAATATAATTGCATACCTCAACTGGTTGAAAAACCAGATCATTGAACCCTAAAATTCTGCTCGAATTCGAGACCAGCATCTCTTCAGTTGGATTGGCGAATTCTTAGCAGACCGTTGGTCACCGATATAAATCTCAGCACCGAAGCGCCTGTCAGATTGGTTATCAAATAGCGCAATAGAGATTGCGTAGACGCGTTGCCCCGCCAAGTAACAAAAAATACTGCCCCCCAAAATCAAGCCTACAAGTCCATCTCGTCACCCTCTGAAGACGCATCTCGATAGATTGGACCAGTGAAAGATATTTACGTGCTCGCGCACCTTTACAAGGCGGCCCGGCGCTATGCGATGGGCGATGGCACGGGCGATGGCACGGGGGGCAATGAGGTTATGGCTGCCATCTGTATGACAAGCCAAGACGGCCCGAAAATTGATTCTCTGTCTCAATTACTGGGCTCCTCGAAGC
>JBPCWA010000049.1:0-5076 GCA_051009975.1 Hyphomicrobiaceae bacterium | reverse complement strand
GCTTTTCCCGGCATTGAAACTGTTGAGGCCGCTGTGCTGGGGCATTTCAGGCTGGTACATGGGCCGGGCTGGCGAATTACGGTGCCGACAACCGCAACGAGGCGCCCCTGGAGCGCCATGTATTTTCTGCAAATGGAGAATGACAAGCAAACCCGTTGCCAAGTGGTCAAAATCCATTGCTTCGACCACCAGCCCGAGGCCTCGACGTCCTGGGAATCCGAGCAACTTCGCCGCCGCTGCAAAGCAGAACATGACAGTTACGCGGCCATCGCCAGTCACTTGTCTGGGTACAGCGGAGATGAGGTCGCATTCATACGAACGGAATGCTATCTGCCGGAAATAAACGCCTTTGTCACCGACTATTGCCGGATGACCTCCTTTCACAGCCTTTGCTTCAAACGGCTGCGTTGGGTTTCGGGAACCCTGAACGGCCAAAACGCGCGATGGGCACGCAAGGCTGGTGTTCTGCTGTCGCGTCTGCATGACATGACGGCAGCTTCGCTGAATCGAGAATTGAAGATGGTGAGCGCCCAAGACCACCTTCACGAATCGCTGATCGCCGTCAAAACCCTCACGCGCCTTTACGGCAACTCCCCGGCAACCGAGACCTTCGAGAAGACCATCTCATTGCTGCGCGGGACCGAATATTCTCAGCGGGTCCCTATCCATTCCGATTTCAACTTGAGCAATGTTGCCTTCACTCCTGACGGGCGGCCCCTTATTTTAGACGCCAGTCTCGACCTCATGGATAGCCCCTATTTCGACGTCGCAACTTTCACTGTAAATGCCTTGACGGTGAATATCCGCCTTTTGAGCCTCGGCCTGTTGCCTCCGCGGCAATTGATATCTGATATGGTCGAGAATTTCTTGCAAGGCTATGCGCAAGGTCGACCGTGCGATCAAAGCATGATCTGGTACTTCGAAGGCCACATGCTGTTGCGTCGCTGGGCTCAAACCCTCGAGAGTGTGGCGCTGGGCTCTTTCGACTTGCGCGGGCTGCGAAATCCGGAACTGTCGCGTTTTTTGGTCAACTCGTTTTACTGCAATCTATTGCGGGATTGGGAAAGACGCCGTCCCACGTGAGCCTTCATTCTGCGGGACTTGGTATTATTCATAGATCTTGCATCTACTGGACCCTGGCGTGTTTCTCCTGGAATCGGGCCAAGTTAGAGCTATATCTGAATATTGACGAGCCGGTTAGGTATTCTTGCATCCATATCGTCATCCCATCTGTGCCCCTTGCTTTGCTGCCCTTGTGTAGAAACAGTTGCGGATGATGCGGATGATACATTACTGAACTAAATTTCTTTTTCGCGGCTAAAGCGGACATAATTGCAGTTGGGTCGTTCATCATACGCCGCTTTTAGAGTCATTCTTATTGCAATCCTCTGAACTGACTCAGTCGGTGCCCACGCAAGCAAATAAAAGCCCATTCTGCCGAAGACAGCCTTGACAGGCTCAACTATCGCCTTCGCGCCGGGCTTTTTGCTGGAAAGCTTCGTGTGCCAAATGTCCCCAACCGTTGTGCGCATGTGGATAGTTCTTCTTGAAGAGCTCATGCCGGAGGGTTGGTTTCTCAAATGCCATAATCGGTAGGCCTCTACCTTAACCTATTGCAAACCAATTTAAGAAGGTTTTTTCGACCTAGAGAAACATGCTCATTAATCTGCGATTTCAATAACTGTTTTCTTTGACCAGCTGCTCAATCCGGTAACATGCGTTGCTAACAATATTTTGGGTTCCATTGCTTGGTCGTTGTTAATGTCCAATAATTTCTACGAGAGTTTCGCGGGTGCCGACGTTAAGTCACCTTATGAACGCGTGACGGGTCTGGTGTTTGCTACCGTGGCGGTGATCTTTGGGGTCCTCTGGCGTAACACCGCAACTGTTCTGTGGTCGGCTCTTGGTGCTGCCGTGATGCTAGCGGCAGACTACAGAGAAAAGTTTGAGCTCGACTAGGCCATATTCAGCGAAGAACCAAATATTTGTGTAGTTGAAGCATGTATCGACAAATTACGAGATGTACGCTTGCAAGCCTGCGCGATCTCGAACAAGCGCGCCGCGGTCTCGAATCTGAAAGCAAACCGCAATGCCAAAGCAGGACATGAGGAACGTAGGCAATGATGGACGTTAGGCGCAAGGTCATTTTCCCGCTTTTAGCAATGCTAATCGGTCTAACGGTTGGCCTGTTTCTCGTAGAGCTGCTGCTACGCGCATCGAGCCTAGCTCCGGTTACAAAACTGCATTCGGTCGACTCGTCAGAATTCGAGAGAATACCAGGAATATGGCAGAGCAATCAGGACGTTGTTTCTAACGAAGTCCCCGCGCTACCTCATCGCGTCAAAACAAATTCTATTGGCTATCGCGGTGAAGAATTTCCAGTAAAGAAACCGGAGGGGGAACTCCGCATATTGATGACCGGTGACTCGTTCACATTTGGAGCTTTCGTCAATAATTCTGAAACGCTTCCGGCCCAGCTTCAAAAACAGCTGCGCGCAGTGTGCGGTACCAATTCTATTAGGGTGATCAATGCCGGACTGTCCGGCGGTACGATTATCGGCCAGACCGAGATAATAAGAAGGGGATTGGTTCTCGAACCAGATCTCGTTGTTCTTGTCTTCTATGAAAACGACATTCCGGACTTGAGATCGCCACTGTGGGGGCGCATGGCCCATAACCGGGAACTCAAAAGTCGTTTTCCTATGAACTTCCTTTGGCCCGTGCTCCGTAACACCGCGACCTGGAATTTCGGGCTTAAGTTGAAGCAATTATGGCGCAGGCGCGGATGGAGAAGCGCGACAGTTACTAAACTTACCGATGATGGCGTGCGGGCCCAAGATAGAAGGGAGCTACGCGACCTCAAAGCGCTTTATCTGCGCACTTTGCTCGGCACCCATAAGCTGGTCCGCCAGCGCAATATAGAGTTCGTTTTCCTGATCTATCCGGATTATTCGTCGCTGAACGGCTCGGATCCGTTGAAGCTCCACAGTTGGGCTGAACAGGCTGGCAGATCAGGCGGCATGCCAACCTTCAGCCTTTTTAGGGGGATGCGCGAAGGCCTGGGCGCAATCGAGAAGGGCTTCCTGCTACCCCATGACGGACATCCGTCGCCGCTCGGGCACGAAATTGCAGCGGGATCCTCGACGCAATTTCTACTCTCTCAAGAACCGCTGCGCCAAGCCTGCCACGGGTTGATCTCGGCCGCTCGCTAACAATCATGCTCGAGTTAACCGAAACAGAAAGGCAGCGGCCAAGCCGATGTGTTTTTAACACCTGCACGCACTCGCGTCATCGGGTCTTATTTCGGCGTCAATCGCGAGGCGACTTAGTTGCCCAGTATGCACGCGCGAGACCAATGTCATTATAATTAGAGCAGGTCCTTCGGCATGAAGTTTCCGAATCACGATGCTCCCGGAGGAGCGGGCACGTAGCTCCTTCATGGGCGCACCTGCCATTACGGCCTCACTCACACCAAGACCCTTTATTTCCTACGGAGATATCGCGGCCATCAGCCTTTAGCATTGCTCTTTCGCGCGCTTCGCCCCCGGCAACGTGGCTTGGCTGCGCATCAGCGTTCAATCGGATAGCGCCAGTCGCCAACGATGCCGCGGCTCGGAACATCGAATTCGAGGTAGTTCTCAATATCTAACAGTGTGCTGCCGGCGACGGTCTTGGCAGGCTCAGCTATCGCCTTCGTCTCGAGCTTTTTGCTGGAAAGCTCGTATACGGAATGCCCCTACCGTTATGAAGATCCGGGTACTTCTTTTTGCAGATTTCGTGTCGGACGGCTGGTTGCCGAAATGCCATGACCGGTAGGCCCCCGCCTTAACCTATTGCATACCAATTACAGAAGGTTTTTTCGACTTAGAGGAACATGCTCATTAATCTGCGATTTCAATAACTGTTTTCTATGACCAGCTACTCGATCCGGTAACATGCGTTACCGACAATATTTTGGTTTCCATTCCTTGGTCGTTGGTAATGCCCAATAACTTCCACGAGAGCTTTGCGGGTGGCGAAGTTACGCTGGCGTCTGACCGCTTCGCAGCTGCCGCCCCGATTGTTGCGGTTCAGTGGCGCAAGTGGCAAGCAGCTGAGGAGACTAATGCGCATTACGATGATTGAGCCCTCTGGTCACGGAGGACTAGCACATTTTGCCTATGAGCTGTGCCAAGCGCTAGCTAGCGAAGGTCAACATGTGCGGCTGATTACCAGTTGTGACTATGAGCTGGCAAATCTTCCGCATTCGTTCGAGGTGCGTCCGATTATGAGACTCTGGCCTAAGGTATCGGTCGACGCGGGAGAAACTAAAAAAACGCTTGCAGCCGAAATGACAAGACGCGCGCGCCGCGGCTGGCGTGGAATAAAATTGACCTACGAGTTAGCAAGGGTAACGCGGAATGTCATTTCTGATAGACCAGATGCGGTGCTCTTCAGTGTAATATCTTATCCGCACCTCTTCCTTGCTCCGTACGCCATGTCCAAGGCTGGGATCAAAACGGCTCAGATCTGTCATGAATTCGACGTTCGAGACCATCAGCTTTCTTGGATGCAGAATTTGGCGTTAAAGGCATGCCAGCGCTCCTACAAGAATTTTTCCAAAATATTTTTTCTTTCTGAGGCAACGCGTCAGGATTTTCTTGATACTGTTGGTCTGGCGACAGATGCGACAGCGAAAATACCGCACGGAAGCCAAAACTTTTTCCCGCGTAATTCCAGGCACACGGTACAGAAATTGCGTCAACAGTTTGGTTTGGGCGACGACGAACCCGTTCTGCTTTACTTTGGCTACATCCGCCCTTCAAAAGGTATCAACGAGCTGATCGAAGCGTTTGCAGAAACACGAGCCTGCAAGTCGGCTCGGCTGATCATTGCTGGTTATGTCACGAAGTTTTCTGGCATTGGTGAGATTAAAAAGAAAGCGGAAAGGTGGGGCATCTCGGATCGAGTAATTTTTGAAACTTCTTACATTCCAAATGATGAAGTCGCAGGTTATTTTGCATTAGCACAAGCGGTGGTTCTACCTTACCGCTCGGCCTCTCAAAGCGGCGTCCTGCATCTGGCCTATGGACATGG
>JBPCWA010000048.1:0-5769 GCA_051009975.1 Hyphomicrobiaceae bacterium | reverse complement strand
TTGATATGCCGCCGCCCGGCACGATCATGTGCACATGCGGATGATGTGTCATCGCCGATCCCCAGGTATGCAGCACGGAAGTGATCGCAATCCTCGCACCGAGATGCTTGGGATCGGCAGCAATCGTCAGCATGGCTTGCGAACTGGCCTTGAACAGCAAGCTGTAGACGACACGCTTGTTGGTGAATGCGATATCGGCAAT
Source organism: Hyphomicrobiaceae bacterium (assembly GCA_051009975.1). Taxonomy (GTDB): domain Bacteria; phylum Pseudomonadota; class Alphaproteobacteria; order Rhizobiales; family Hyphomicrobiaceae; genus Tectiglobus. Next base: position 5,567 of record JBPCWA010000048.1, on the reverse strand, counting down.
CTCGGCTGGCAGTGTGAAGACCATATGAAAGTACGGCACCGGCAAAAGTTCCGCCCGGCGATCTTCCAGCCACTCCTTTGAAGCCGCGGCCTGACACTTTGGGCAATGCCGGTTGCGGCAGCTGTTATAGGCAATCACGGTGTGACCGCAGGCATCGTTCTCGCAGCGCGCAACATGGCCGCCGAGTGCTGCCGTGCGGCAACGCTCGATGGCTGACATAACCTTCAGCTGATCAAGACTGACGTGGCCGCGGTTGGCTTGACGCCATGCAGCCCCGTGATCGGGGATGATGTCCGCAACCTCCAAAGCTGGACGGGGCATGATGGTTGCCGGTTAGCCCGACCTCCGCACCTCCTGGCCGATCCGTTCAAGCGGGCTCATGACATCGCGGATCGTCGCCGTGGCCAGGCGGGTATAGAGTGCTGTGGTGTCGAGCTTGGCATGGTCTGATGCTGTGGACGACGCCCGCCCCTCACGGGTGGCTAGTCAGCTGGCCGGTGTAGGGTGTTCGTTTCAATGCGGATCATTCGAGATGGCGTCCACATGCAGCAAGTTCAGACCGCAAATGCGCCTCCAATAAACAGTTCGCCGCACTCAATCGCAGCTTTGATCTTATCAACGTGAGCATCGCGTAGTTCGCCGCGGTTCCAGAGCGGAAGAGCGCGGCGCGCTCCGCGAAGCCGTTGCTCATTTTGAACAGGCGTTATCCGCTTTGGAGCGGCTGTCAGCCAGTCGCAAAACAGCCGAGCAGTCCATCGACGTCCGCTTCGATCTCCAAGGCGTGCTGTATCCGCTGGGCAGCACCAAACGAACACTTGAGCATTTGCAAGTTGCTGAAGATCAGGCCGAAAAATTGGGAGATCAGAGACGGCGCCAAGCTTCTCAGCCATAACCCTGATGAACTTTTTGAACCGCGGCTTAAGCCAAAGAGGACGGCCTAGTTTGAAACGCGTTTATTTCGCTCGCATGTGGAAAGTGGTTTCGAACTAAGGCGGTTATTGTTGCCTACATGGCCTTGCTGTTGCTAGATCTCCGGGGCAGAGGCTGGTTGGCGCAAGCTCTTGGACTTGATCCTGGCGACAACGCATTAGTCGTCTACGATAGTGCAATTTGGCTCGGCATCTCCGCGCAGGCTCTGCTGCCGGTGATTACGTCGTTCCTGGAATCAAGATGAGTCTTGGACTGCTTGCCATGTTTGGCGGTGCCGCAATTATCCATGTGTACCGAGCCAACCCTGCCGTTGTCGTGCTCTTATATTCGATCGTACGGGTGGCGCGTCCTGGACCGGAAAAAAATTGTGCGATGCGAAGAAGATTTAAAAGAACACGCTAAGGTATTTAGCGCTTGTTGGTCCGGGACCATCGGATACAATTTGCCGTGGTCAATAACCCCTGATAGTCTTAGTCACCAAGACCCGTTCGGAGCGGAGGGCCAACGGCGAACGATCGACCAAGCGATCAAACATTTACCATCGCCGTTCGGTATTGGCTGAGCCTGGAATTACGCGATTTGGACCAAGCTGTCATAGGCAGCTGAAGCCGTCGGCTTGGCGCCAACTCATATTAAATCTATAATAAAGGAGTTAGAACAGTGAACGACTCGATTGTAGCTCGATTCTGGATCCTGGCGCTGTTCTGTTCACTTGGCGCCGCGGCGACCCCATTCGCCCGAGCTGAACCAGGAGTATCCGACGACAAGATCTTGTTCGGCCAATCTGCGGCTTTCAAGGGCCCCGCGGCCGCCCTCGGCATTGGCATGCGCCATGGTATGTTGGCAGCATTCTTAGAGGCAAACGCTGATGGCGGCATCCACGGTCGCAAGCTGGAGCTTGTTACATACAACGATGGCTATGAACCTGAAAAGGCAATCGCAAATACAATACGTCTGATCGACGAAGATCGAGTATTTGCTCTTGTTGGAGAGGTGGGAACGCCAACTTCTAAGGCTGCCCAACCTATTGCGACAAGCCGCAATGTTCCTTTCATCGGCCCTTTCACAGGCGCCGCCTTTCTCCGCGATCCATCTTTAAGGAATGTTGTTAACGTCCGCGCCTCCTACGATCAGGAAACCGAAGCGTGGATCGACCATCTCACCAAAGATCTCGGCTTTAGTAAGATAGCGATTCTGTACCAGGATGACTCGTTCGGGAGAGCTGGTCTTTCAGGCGTTATCAAGGCCCTTGAGAAACGCGGCATGAAGTTAGTTGCCGAGGGGACGTACAAAAGAAATACGACTGCAGTAAAACGTGCGGTTCTAGCAATACGTAAGGGCAAGCCGCAAGCCGTAGTCATGGTCGGCGCCTATAAACCCTGCGCTGTGTTCATAAGAGTGGCACGCAAAATTAGAATGAACCCGGTGTTTGTGAATATCTCTTTCGTTGGCAGCAAGGCTCTCGCGGCGGAGCTTGGCCCCGTAGGAGATGGCGTCGTAGTGACCCAGGTTGTGCCGCTTCCCGTGGATACCAGTATCCCGCTTGTTGCGCGCTATCAAAGCGCGCTCAAAGCCTACGATCCAAAACTTGAACCGGGCTTTGTTTCGCTCGAAGGCTATATGGTTGGGCGATTGCTCATCCAAGCATTGGATCAATTAGGTCCAACGGTAAGCCGTGAGAGGTTACTTTCCACGATAAGACAGGTTGGCAAGTTCGATCTGGACGGCATCGATCTGACATACGGAACGGATGACAACCAGGGAATGGATCGTGTCTTTCTTACCATAATCCAACCAGATGGCACTTTCCGGGCAGTAGACAATCTGCGGCCCTAGGAAACCTGGTAGTTGCTTTGACTCAATCATTCACAGTCGGTCATGGCCGAAGGGCCTAGATATTGACATGAGTCCCGAAAGAGGCAGTTCCGCGATGGAGGATCCCGCCAACTCAAAACTGACCGAAGCCGATGTGCCGGATAAGGAACCCAGAAATTCTGCGGTTTTTGGTATCAAGGCGAAGCTTTTTCTCGCCTTAAGTGCGTTGGCCGCATTAACCGTTGGGGTCGCGATCGTGGCCTGGTCGGTCTTCAACAATATTGGCAGCTCAGTCGATCATGTGACCAGGAAGAGCGTTCCCAATATGGTCACATCGCTTCGATTTGCCGAGTTGAGCGCAGAAATAGCGGCAACCGCGCCGGCTATTATCGCAAGCCGTAGTCAGGCGGACCGAGTCCGAGAGCAGATTAAGCTCGACAATCGGGTCCAGACACTCAAGGCGTTGATAGGCGAACTAAAGGCCTTCGATACTGCCCCTGAGGTTGTCATCTCGTTATCTGAACTTGCAGAAAACATTGCAGAGCGGCTGGCTACGCTCAATGCTGCTGTTGAACAGCGGATCAATTTGGCGGACCAGAAAAAGGGTGAGTTAGCGCGTCTGTATCAAGTTAAGTCCGAATTTCTTGGAGCCGTCGAACCCCTTGTGGACGACGCTGTCTTCAACCTCGTCAACGATAGCGAGCAGGTCTCGGCGAACAACGCGCAATCCATTAGCAATCTTGTCGAAGGAGGCATCAGCAATCTCAATCGGCTCCTAACGATAAACGCAGAAGGCAACTTGGCTGCCGGTCTGCTGGCAGAGGCCTTGCATGTGAACGATCCGGTACAGCTTCAGCCTATTCGAGAGAGATTTGTTGCGGCCGCCTCAGCTGTAGAGCGCAGCTTGCGTCAGATGCCAAAGAATTCGCAAAATGAAACACTAACCCAGGCTAGCACGGCGCTTCTGGCCCAGGGCTTGGCAGCGGGCAACATCTTCGCAACACAAGATCTCGCGTTGCGGCTCACCAACGCTAGTTCTACACCATCATTGGAGGAGCAGGAGCGCCGTACTACGGCGCTCAAGACGACGCATAAACGCTTCCTTCTGGAACTGACACCAATGGTTGATGATGCCGCACTCAACCTAGTTCTATCAACCGAGGACTTGACTAATACGGGCTCCGAAGCGATCCGAAAACTGGTCGACATTGGAGCCAATTTGCTACATGTTCTCGTGAACCTGCGAGCTGAGGGTATCCTCTCTGCTGGCCTGCTTAACGAAGCGGCGAGTGTCCGTGAATCAAATCTTCTACTCCCATTGCGGGAGAGGTCTGATGCAGCTGAAGGCCAGCTTGATCGATTGATCAAGCAACTGCCACCGTCCGTCGACGCGGGGAATTTGCGAAAATTGACCAAAGCCCTAATTGAGATTGGCAAAGGTCAAGATGGTATGTTCGCATTGCGCCGGTCAGAATTAGAGCAAATCCAAATTGCGCAGAAGGCCCTAGATGGAAGCCAGAAACTCGCTGTGGACCTAAGTGAAAGTGTTGGTGAACGCGTCAGCGCTGCGGGCCAACAAAGCGATGCAGCGGCTGCTAGTTCGGACCAGGCCATTCAGACTGGTAAGGTCTTGATGCTAGTGTTCACCTTTGCCAGTTTATTGGGCGCGTTGGTTGTCATTTTCTTCTACGTCGGACCCCGAATCGTCCGGCCCTTGGATAACATAACAGAAGCGATGAGCGAGCTCGCGGCGGGCGATACATCCGTCGACATTCCGGGCCGCCATCGGGCTGACGAACTTGGTCGCATGGCGCAAGCGCTTGGCATTTTTCGCGATACGGCCATAGAAGTGCAAGAGTCCAACCTCAAGGAGATACGCGATACACGCCGTCGATTATCGGACGCCATCGAAAGCATTTCGGAGGCGTTTTCGCTCTACGATTCCGAGGATCGTCTCGTGATTTGCAACAGCAAGTACAAATCGTTGCTTTATCCGGGCATTGCCGATGAAATCTCGCCTGGAATGACATTCGAAGCGATTATCCGCCGGGCAGCCGAACGCGGTTACATCGAGGACGCCAAAGGGCGTATCGAAGACTGGCTGACCGAACGTCTGACCAAACACAGAGAACCTGGTGGGCCTCATGTTCAGCAACGTGGCGATGGTCGTTGGATTATGGTCAGCGAGCGCAAGACCGAAGAAGGCGGCATCGTTGCCGTTTACTCAGACATCACCGAACTCAAGCAACGCGAGGCCGAACTCTCCGACAAATCTCAGGCCATGGAACAACTTTCCGGGCAGTTGGCGAAATACCTTTCGCCACAGGTTTATGATTCAATCTTTACCGGAAAGCAGAAGGTGGCGCTGAACAGTCGCCGAAAGAAGCTGACCGTATTTTTCTCGGACATTGTCGGATTCACGGAGACCGCCGATCGGCTTGAATCCGAGGATCTTACCCAACTGCTCAATCATTATCTCTCCGAAATGTCTCAGATTGCGCTCGAACACGGCGCGACCATCGACAAATATGTTGGTGATGCGATCGTCATTTTTTTTGGCGATCCGGAATCAAAAGGCGTGAAGCAGGATGCGCTCGCTTGTGTGAAGATGGCCATCGCCATGCGTAACCGCATGACCGAACTGCAGGATGCGTGGCGAGAGGCAGGCGTAGAAAAGCCATTGGTGTGTCGGACAGGCATAAACACCGGCTTTTGCACCGTCGGAAATTTCGGTAGCGAAGATCGCATGGATTATACAATCATCGGTGGTGGTGTTAACCTCGCCGCGCGTCTGGAGTCTGCAGCTGAGCCAGGGGAAATAC
>JBPCWA010000047.1:0-14135 GCA_051009975.1 Hyphomicrobiaceae bacterium | reverse complement strand
TGGCCGAAACGCGGGAGCTGATGGGGGACAACTTCTGGCGTTACGGCGTCGAGGCCAACCTCAAAGATCTGGAATTGGTCATGCGGCATACACACGAACAGGGCCTGGCGAGACGCCGATTGGAGGTGGATGAGGTTTTCCACCCTTCGACACTGGACCTCAGCGAGGCGTGAGGCTGGCTATTAGCTCACAGGCCTGAATCCGCATTTAAGCGTCTTTCTGTTGCAGATTGAGAACCTCTTATCAAATGAGCACCACGCAGCCAGTCAATCTTGGCATAAAAGTCAATGGCGATCTGCCAGTATCCATTGAACATCGGCAGATCGCGAGATCGGCAGATGTACTTCTCAGAAACACCTTTCGGATGGCACGAAAGAACAGGAAAAACATAGGTGTCGGCTTAGGTGGAGGTCAAACTGACGAGAAATAAAGCGAAGCTCAATACCACAACATGAAATGCAACAAAGAGGACTACACGGGCTGCCATAAATTCACTCTGATCGGTACTTATGTTGATTGCACTCATGATATTCAACTTGGAAGAACACCATCCGAATTCAGATTTTGTAGCGCATTTAACCTTTATAGAACCACTCGATTTCCAAATCGAAATTAATAAATATTAAATGGCAAATACGCATGTTTTCGGAAACACCTATCGCGTCCTGCGATTACTTGGCAAGTATTGGAATCAATGCCATAGAGTATAAAAATTTCGGCGAGGCGCGTCTGATGGATGAAATTCGTGCCACTCCGAAGATAGCAAAGACTGTCTCGAGTCTAGGGCTGAGGATATCACGCCGCCTTTTTGTCCTCGTCGGCAGCGAGAGAGGCCATCCCGATCATCGCTACTAGGATCATCGCTAGGATAAACCGCTCTAATCTTCGCAACGACTTCCTCCAAGGATAACACTTGTGCAACTGCAATGCGGTTGAACTGCAGTTCCTGATCTGCAACCATGTCTTCGATTAGCGACCGCTCTTAGCCCCAACAAAACTGGGGCACTATACGGGTCAATATCAGATTGAGGTGCGCGGTAGCCATCCTCAGCACAAACACGCCTGCGGTAATGCCGATCCGCTGAATTGTCCAATGGTAAAATGACGCCTCAGTCGTCCTTCTGAACGTGATTGGTGTCAGGCTGCAGACCAGCGAGCTTGTGGCCCAGATCCACTGTGGCGAGGGGCGGTGTGATGCCCGCAATGTTCTCGGCTACCCCGTGCATAGAAGTAGCGCGGTGCCGGCCGGTTCGTATTAGTACCGAATAGAGCGATTTATGAATTGTCGGGTCAAACGGCGCGAAGACAACTGAAGTGATCTCCCTAACCTCAAGCACACGACCGCAGACAATTGCTTACGCCATTGTTTCGAATGACATCCCTCTGGTTTGAGCCGTGCAAACTGCCAAGCCACCCGAGTTGACGTCACTAGAATCAATCAAACAGAGCACAACCACTATACAATTGCATACGTGCTGCTTGCTGCATTGCGGAGCACCCAAATCCCTCTTGCCCGCTCCGGGTCACCACGTCACACTACTGTTGCGAGGCGGCGCAAGCTTTCATAGCGTGGGATTCACTTTGTTATTTGGTGAGGACTGTAACATGCGCTTCGCAATATTGAGTGTGTTCGCCTTGAGCACAGCTCTAGCTCCGACTGCCTTGTTCGCCCAAAACGAGAAAGTTGGCGGGCGGGTTGGTGAGATGTCGATGACATCCCAGGACATCGGCATCTTCAAAGGCAAACACTTCTCGCCCTACGCGGGGCGCCGGTTCCCGAATCGCCCGCTCTGGGGCGACACCCATTTGCACACGTCAAATTCATTGGACGCGCGCGCTTTCGGGGTCACGCTTTCCCCCGAGCAGGCCTATCGCTTCGCCCGCGGAGAGGAAGTGACGACCAGTCACGGGCTGAAAGTGCGACTGTCGCGTCCACTCGACTGGCTCGTGATATCTGATCACTCAGATGGTTTGGGCGCCATGAATGAAATTATCGCCGGCAACGTCTCGTTGATGCGGAATGAGCAATTGCGCGATTGGAACACGCGCCTCAACAAGGGTGGCGATCCGGCACTCAAGGCGACGATGGAGGTAATCGAGTCGTTTGCGGGGATCAGCGATATCAAGATGCCCGCTGCCGCCCTCGACCCTCGCTTCGTCCAAACGATCTGGGACGAGTATCTGGAGACAGCAGAAAAATACAACGAACCTGGCAAATTCACTTCGATTATTGGCTATGAGTGGACCTCAACCGAGGGTGGCAACAATCTGCATCGCAATGTCTTATACAGGGACGGCGCAATTCGCGCGCAGCAAATGCTACCCTTCACAACCGAGCGCAGCTTCAACCCGCAAGACCTCTGGAAGTGGATGCAGGCCTATGAAGACAAGACCGGCGGTCGCGTCCTTGCGCTTGCTCACAACGGCAACGTCTCGAACGGCATCATGTTTCCGGTCGAGACGAACCCTGCAACCGGCCAACCGCTGACGGGAGACTACGTCAAGACCCGTGCAAAATGGGAGCCTATGTACGAAGTCACCCAAATAAAGGGCGACGGCGAAGCGCATCCTTTCTTAAGCCCTGAAGACGAGTTTGCCGACTACGAAACGTGGGACAAGGCAAATCTTGGCCCCGTTCCTAAAGAAAAAAGCATGGTGCAGTACGAATATGCCCGCGAAGCGCTCAAAAATGGATTAAAGCTGGAGGCAAACCTGGGCACCAACCCCTACAAATTTGGCATGGTCGGCTCTACCGATAGCCACACTGCGTTGGCCACAGCACAAGAAGATAACTTCTTTGGTAAACACTCTGGTGTCGAACCGGAGCCTGGTCGCTGGAAACACGTCGTGGGAGAGTTCGGTCCCACTAGGATCTTGGGTTGGGAGATGGCGTCGTCTGGTCTCGCAGCCGTTTGGGCAACTGAAAACACTCGACGTGCGATATTTGACGCGATGGAGCGCAAGGAGGTTTACGCCACCACAGGTTCACGCATCGGCCTACGGTTCTTCGGCGGGTGGGAGTTCACCAAAAGCGATGCTGCTAGCAGGACACCGGCCGAAATTGGTTATGCCAAAGGCGTACCAATGGGGGGCGATCTGGAAAACCCACCAGAAAGCAAGTCTCCGAGCTTTCTCGTGGCCGCTTTAAAGGACCCCATGAGCGGCAATCTAGATCGTATCCAGATTATCAAGGGTTGGCTTGCGACCGACGGCAAAACTCGAGAAAAGGTCTTCGACGTGGTGTGGTCAGGCGATCGCAGACCCGATGCCGAAGGCAAGCTTCCGCTGGTCGGGAATACCGTCGATCCGAAAAGGGCGACCTTCACGAACACGATAGGCGCACCTGAGCTGATCGCCACGTGGACGGACCCCGAGTTTAATCCTTCTCAATCCGCATTTTACTACGCCCGCGTTATTGAGATCCCGACCCCGCGCTGGACCGCCTATGACGCCATTCGTTTTAGCGTCGACATGTCAAAAGACGTGCCCATGATGACCCGAGAGCGTGCGTACTCTAGTCCCATTTGGTATACGCCGAAATCCTGACTTAAATTGCACCCACGATGATGGAAGGCGACCGCATTGGCTGCCTTCTTGATCTCCCTACTTACGCGGAAGATGCTCGTGCAGAAACTTGCCGGAACACAGATGAGGCTCTGTTCATAACACGCTCTACTGGCACCACGGGCTTTGGACGTCAATAAAATACGCCCCCTGCACCATTATTGGCCAACGACAAACTGTTCTGATCGAGATTCTCTCTTTTGATCGAGACTTTGTCTATCTATCGAGTCGCTTGTTTCGTTTTACTTCTTTTAGAGTTGATTGCCGATCCGGGCGCCATCGGCCATGGTACGTTTTTCATCCAATTCTCCGGCACGTTGGGCGCCAGCAATCTGACGCACACCAAAGTCGCGGAGTTCTTGCCGAAGCACCCACCCCGTACTCTTTCCAAGTGTCCGACCAAAAGGACCATGGGCCGCTTCAGCATCGTAACGAATTCTGCTGTCCGATTGATCGAATTTCCCTCGGAGGCGCGAGAAAAGGCGTGACGTCGTGGCCGATCCCACTTCGCCAATCATTAGAACACGCTCGCCCACATTCGCTGAACCGTTCAGCGTCTCGGTGCAACCAACGACCCGCGGGTCGCTCGAGGCGGGAATGTCGATATCGCGCGGCAGGATTCCAGTTGCGACAATGACGTCATCATATCCCGCGGACAAAAACGCATTAGCGTCAGGCTCGGTGTTGAGAACCATGCGAACCCGCGCCTCTGCGAGCTTGTACAGCAAGCTAAGATTGGCGTCGGCAGAACATAAAAGTTCGCATACTGGAGCGTGGCTCTGTTCCGAGCAGCGTACCTAGTGATCAACAAAAAGGCACTTTGGGGAATCGTCAGGGAAGCGTATGTTTCAGTTATCGCCATCGTCGCGCATCCGGCGATCGCCATTCTTCGAGGCGACGGTAGAAGAAGGTGTCACCGCCGTGACGGCCTACAACCAAATGTTAATGCCCACGGGTTTCGGCGACCCCGAGGGTGAATACTGGCGCCTCATGAATGGGGTCGCAATGTGGGATGTGGCTTGCGAGCGCCAAGTCCAACTTCAAGGGCCGGACGCAGACACACTCGCACAAATCCTTACCACCCGTGATCTGACGAAGATAGAGGTCGGTCAGGGCAAGTATGTAGCCCTCTGCAACAGTGCCGGCACACTCATCAACGATCCCATTATTACAAAGGTCGATGAACGGCGATATTGGTTCTCGATTGCAGATTCCAATATACTGTTCTGGGCACGGGCGATAGCCTCGGAACGACGGCTGGATGTCAGTGTGGGCGAACCCGATGCCTCGCCGCTGGCGATACAAGGCCCGAGAGCTGAGGACGTCGTGGCGTCAATATTCGGCGACTGGGTACGACAGATCAGGCACTTTTGGTGCCGCGACGCAATTATTGAGGGAATCCCAACCAAAATCGCACGATCAGGTTGGTCCAAGCAGGGTGGGTACGAAATATACCTGCTCGACAGAGCCAAAGGGTGCAAGCTTTGGCAGCTTGTTCGCGAGGCAGGCCGATCCTGGAACATTGGGCCAGGCAATCCAAATGAAGTCGAACGGACGGAAAGCGGCCTGCTTTCGTGGGGGGGCGACACGGATGATGAGACCAATCCATTTGAGGTAAGGCTAGGCCGGTTCGTCGATTTGGACCTGCCGGACGACGTGATCGGAATCGCAGCTCTGCGTGACATTCATGCCGCCGGTCCACGGCGACATCAACTGGGCATTGTCCTAGACGTTGAGGACGAACTATTGCCCGCCGGACGTTGGCTAACACTCATGTTAGAGGGTCGGCACATCGGCCACATGACCAACAACGTTTGGTCCTATCGCCTCAATCGCAATATTGGCTTCGGACTGGTCGAGACCGCCTGTCGACCCGGGGATCGAATTGAAGTCATAATAGACGACAAAGTGCTCAGTGGTCGCGCCGCCGAGCTGCCATTCCTTTCATGACATTGGCAGTCTTTAGTCTAGAACAAATTGTATTGAGCTAGAAGTTTATTGAGCTAGAAGTGGTTCGCACCCCACGGGCGCTGTGCGGTACGAACACAGCGTATGCTACATGCCCCACTCCGCGGCTGTCTTCTTAAAGAAACCTTGGGCTTGTTTCACTTTGATCCAGTTATTCACGTAGTTGATCCAGACCTGATCGGCTTGTGGCAGCAGCATTGCGATCGGCGATGGCGCTCGCGCAGATTCTACTGGAATCTGCAGGACGTGAGGAAATTTCTTAGTCAATGTCGCCCCTTCAATGTTGGACGTAATAAATACATCTGACCGCCCAGAAAGCACTTCTTGATGGCCTAAAACGGGAGCCTCGACGATCTTGATGTCGGCGTTGGGAAACCATTCCTTGACATACTTCTCGAATGTCGTGCCGAGTGTGGCGGCAACTTTTACATCGGACTTATTGACCGAATTCCAACCCTCAAATCTTTCAATCTTGTCCGAAGTCGTGAAAGGAAGGATTTGCACCGCTATGTAGCTTTCCGAAAATCCGGCCGCCTTCATACGTGGCGGGCTAATCGAGGCCGAGCCCGTGATGTGATAATTTCCGGCAACAATACCGTTGACGAGCGTCTTCCAGTCCGTTGCTACGAACTTGAGATTCACATCTAAATCTTTAGCTAACTGAGTCATAATATCGACGTCGTAGCCTTTGTAGGTATTGGTCGCGGGATCACGAATCGTCATTGGATTCCAGTCGCCTGTAACGCCGACCTTGAGCTCACCTGCCGCCAGTATTTCATTTAATGCCGACTGCCCCGCGGCAGGCACGACCATCGTTGCTGTAAGCAAAATCGCTGTGACTAGGCTGCAGAGACTTTTCATTGATACCTCCGTATTGGTCGTTTGCGCGGCGGGAATTTTCAGTCCGGTACAGTTGACATTATGCGACATCGCAAGCCTTATGTATATACTTTATTGGCGAACGCGGGGTCCTGCAAAATGACCGGGCAACAACGCGCTATCGAGATCACCAACATATCGAAATGGTACGGTGATTTTCAGGTGCTGAAGGATGTGTCGCTCACTACAGACTTCGGAGAAAAGGTTATCGTTTGCGGACCATCAGGCTCTGGCAAATCTACACTCGTACGCTGTATCAACAGGTTGGAGGCGCATCAATCTGGAACGATCCGGGTCGATGGTATTGAGTTGGACGACTCCAGCGAGTCCGTTCGCAAAATCCGGGCGGAGATCGGCATGGTGTTTCAACAGTTCAATCTGTTCCCTCATCTAACTGTTCTTCAGAACCTGACTCTCGGCCCCTTGAAAGCTCGAAAGATGGAGCGCCGCCAGGCTGTGGATCGGGCGATGCATTATCTGGAGCGCGTCAAGATCCCCGAACAGGCGCAGAAGCGACCTGGTCAATTGTCCGGCGGTCAACAGCAACGCGTAGCGATTGCGCGCTCTTTGTGCATGGAGCCGAAAATAATGCTTTTCGATGAGCCGACATCGGCGCTTGATCCTGAAATGATCGCTGAAGTCTTGGACGTCATCACGGATCTGGCCAGAGACGGAATGACAATGGTCGTCGTGACGCATGAAATGGGTTTTGCAAGAAACGCGGCCGACAGAATGGTCTTTATGGACGAAGGGCGAATCGTCGAAACGGGCACGACGGCCGAGTTCTTTGAAAGTCCCAAATCGGAACGCTGCCGACGTTTCCTCAACCAAATTCTCAGACACTGAGGGTCAGCGCCGTGCGTGTAAATTTCCTCGTTGCCATTGCGTTGCCTTTGCTATTAGCCGGATGCGCAAACCAACCAGGGGTTTGGGGCTGGTATGTTATTGATCCAACCACGCCAGCCGGATGGCGCAACATTCAGTTTTTGGTTGGCGGCTTTGGTGCAACGATCCTGATGTCGGTTGTCGCCGCAGGGCTATCGATGGCTATCGGGCTCGTCGTAGTATTACCGGGAATGTCGTCCAATTGGTTGATCCGGCTACCATCGAGAATTTATATCGAATTCATACGCTCTATTCCACTTCTGCCTTTACTTTTTTGGGTATTCTACGGATTTCCAGTGATCCTCAGATCGATGGGGTTTCCGGTCAGTTTCGATCCGTTTTGGGGAGCGGTACTCACTCTCGCGATCTCCGATAGCGCCTTTACTGCAGAAATTTACCGAGCAGGCATTCAATCCATACCCCGCGGGCAAAGCGAGGCGGCACAAACCGTCGGGCTGAACTATGCGCAAACGATGCGATATGTTGTGCTGCCTCAGGCAGTACGTCGCATTCTGCCGCCACTCGCCAATCAATTCATTTATATCGTCAAGATGTCAGCCTTTGCATCGGTAATAGGAATGCAAGAGCTAACGCGGCGCGCAAATGAGCTGGTGGTAACGGAATACCGCCCACTCGAAATCTACACACTACTCATACTGGAGTACCTGGTACTGGTCCTTGTTATCTCATTCTTTGTGCGTTGGCTTGAACATAAGATGGGTTCAGACGAGACGCGCTAATGTTGCACAAATATACTGTAGTCCTGTGCAACAGCCGCGGTCGCAGCTTGGAAAAGCTGCTTGCCGTTTGCCGGCGTGGCAAGTCCAGAATGCGAACCCACCCTACCATCTGGAAAGTTTGCTTTGTGCTCGGCCGGCGAGCCGTGCCGATCGCCACTGTGAGTGCGGATGTAGTCAGGCGTCAGCTTCTGCGGCGGGGTAGAAGCACCGTCGTGCACGATACCTTTCAGGTGCTGCGTGACAGCCACTTCAGAAGGGGTAGCATGCATGCCTTCCCAATCACCATAGAGCTTTTCGCGCAACTGCTGAACGCATTCGAACGACCACCAGCTGCGCACTCGAACCGTCGCCGCACAAGCCTCAGCCGCGGCGGCCAACGGATCAAGATTGGCACCGTGGCCATTCACAACGTAAATCTTACCGAAACCCTGCGCGCAAAGACCGCTGAAGATTTGACGAGCGAGTTGTTCAAACAATTCAGCACTTATCGAGATTGTGCCAGGAAAGCCGGTATTGAAAGGGGCTGGCGCGTAGACAAGCGGTGGAGCAACAATCGCGGAAGCGGCGTAAGCGGCCTCCGTCGCGATATAGTCTGCACAAATCGCGTCAGTTCCAATAAGGCCGATCGGTCCGTGCTGTTCGACAGAACCAGCAGAGATCAGAATACCGTTTGTCCGAGACAGATAGGTGTCTACTTCAGGCCAGGTCATCAGGTCGAGTCGCATCTTCTCTACCATTTTTTTGCAAGTGGTGTGGCCGGCAATACCGAGTCACACTTCACCAGGCGCAAGACCATAATTCTCGTAGCGGAGGTATAGATGATTTGGAAGCAGTTTCTGACAGAGAACATCCAGCGAATTTCGATCCTTCAAAAGGCGATACCCTCTACATTTGTCGGCTTCGATGTCATGGGCGCGACCGCGAAGAAGGCCGGCGCGCTGGACGAAAAAACGAAGGAATTCATCGCCCTGGGCATTGCCGTATCGACACGCTGTGAAAGCTGCATTGGATTTCACACCCGCTCGCTGGTCAAGCTTGGCGCAACGCGGGAGGAACTGTCTGAAGTTCTGGCCATGTGTGCCTACATGGGCGGAGGACCATCAATAGCATTCGGGGCCAAGGCTCTGGAGGCCTATGACGAATTCAAGGAATAATCGTGCGCTTCGGAACGAAGCATCAAGAGGTCCCCAGGATGCAGCAAGACGGCGTAGGTCATACGCCGCACTGTAAGGTGGGTGAGTCGCCTAATGCGCAATAGGGCTGCGCCTTCTTCGATGAGGAGCACACTTGCTGATGCCTGGTCAGCGATCGTCGCGGAAATCTCGTGGTCAACGCAGGAAGAGGCGACATTGTCGAGCAACCACTCGTTGGCACTCGTGCTTCGAAAATCGATATCGAGTGAACCGTGGGCTATGTCGACATTGATCCAACGGTCCTCGTATTGAAAAACGCGATTGCCGGCCCAGTGTCGGCAAGTCACATTCAGCATCTTGCGATCTTTTGAAACGCGCAACAATGTAGCGACTGACTTTCTAGGAACCGCGTACCGTCGCCGCAGGAATTCGTACCGATAGTTCTGGCCTTGAGCCTCAATTTCCTCGCGCACGCGCGGTATTCGGATAAGAACGCCGCCCGAGTTGCGCGAAGCAACCTGTGTACCAGCCCTGCGATTGCGAACGAGCAAACCTTCGTTGGCCAACTCACGCAGTGCGCGGTGAACCGTTAGCCGCGAACAGCCGAACTCACTCGCCAGAACCTCCTCGCTCGCAATTCGCTCACCAATCGCGAGAACACCAGTATCAATTTTTTCGCGAAGCGAATCTTTGACGATCTTGTATATCGGGGAATTGTCAGACATTGCGTCTCACCAGACGTTGCACCTCACCAGACGTTGCGCCTCACGAAATTTTGCGGGTTATAACCACATCCCTTTGGCCCCACTCGCTTCGGTCTGAACTCGCAAGATGTCACATAGTCCAGCTAGCCAACGACTTTTAGCATTTTCACGTCGGCCACCTAGCTCCATTTCCAAAACGGCCTTAGAGACGCCGGTAGTTCTATCGACGATTATTATATAGACAAAAACAAAGCCCGACAGTACTTTTAATTTTTACTTTCAAAAGGCCGGACCAAGTGGGCGACAGTCGTCCCAGGATGAACGTCGTCCGAGTGTTCGCACCTATGGCGGAGAGTCTTGCAGAATGTCTGCCTGGATTAAAATGATTCGGGATGAGGATGCCGATCCGCACCTCGCCAGTGAACTCAATTTTGCACGCACACCTCACGGAACAGTGGACAATGTCATGCGTGTCCATTCCCTGCGACCGAGCACGATGCGCGGTCACGTTGTCCTTTATCGCGCCTGCCTTCACGATAAGGCCAACACGCTGCCAACCTGGCTGCAAGAGGTTTTGAGTTCTTATGTGTCGCGACTGAACGACTGTGCGTATTCGTACGCCAATCATTGGAAAAATGCCCGTCACCTCATTGGCGACGACGCGCGCTCAGACGGAATAGAAACCGCCTTGCTGGCCAATCGCCCGGAGGATGCATTCGACGGGGCGGAATTAGCCGTTCTTCAACATGCGGAGAAGTTGACCCGATCTCCCGGCGATATGGTCGAAGACGATGTAGCACTCTTGCGCGCCGCCGGCCTCGACGATGGTCAAATACTCGAAGCCAACCAGATCATTTGCTACTTCAATTACGTCAACAGACTCTTGAACGGACTCGGCGTGACAACGCAAGGAGACGTCGTCGGTTACTATCAGGAGGAGTGATGGGATTTCAGCCCCCAATTCCGATAATTGATATCACACCGCTGCGCGACAACAGCGATCCGATTACAACGGCAAGGGCTCTTCACGCCGCAAGTTCCGGACCAGGTTTCATCTACATCAACGGCCACGGTATCGCCGACGACATCATAGGCTGCGCGCGGGAGACTGCTCTCAAATTCTTTCGATTACCCGACGAACGCAAGTCGCTGGTAGGTGTCGCCGAAAGCCACCGCGGTTGGATCAAGAGCGGCTCGGCGAAGATGGCAGACAATGCACGACCTGACTTGAAGGAGAGCTTTGTCTGGGGCCATGAGGACGACGCAATCGGCGGTGGTCTCACGCTTGATCACTCCCTGCGGGGTACCAACAAGTGGCCGGACTTGCCTGAAATGAAACAGGTCTGCGTTTCGTATTTTGAGGCCGTTCACGAAGTTGCCGAGCACCTGATGCGCGGTTTTGCGCTTGGGCTTCACCTTCCAGCTGACGCCTTCCTAAAAACCAGCGACCGACCAATCAGTCGATGCTCTTTCGTGTATTATCCGCCGCAGTCGATCGAACACGAAGGTGACCAATTTGGCGTCGCGCCGCACACAGACTTTGGCGCGCTGACGGTACTCTGCCAGGACCATCTCGGCGGACTTGAAATTGAGACCGTGGATGGTCAGTGGATCGCCGCGCCGCCTATTGACGGGACGCTGGTCGTCAATGTTGGCGACTTGCTGGCGCGCTGGACAGATGACGCCTACCGGTCAACACCGCACCGCGTCGTCAACAGGTCTGGCAAGGAGCGGCTGTCGCTCGTTTTAGCATATGACCCGAACCCGGAAACTATCATTGACTCGCGTCATGTGTTCGGCGCAGGCCATGAGGCAAAGTACGATCCAACGACGTGCGGCGACTATCTCACCTGGCGCTTTGCTAAAGCCTTCGCGCACAAGGCCGCAAACTAGAATCAAGGACTTCGAATTATGACAATAAACAGCGCCGCGCTCGCCGACGGTGCGCACAACATGCTCATTAACTGCGCCGAGGTGACAATACATCACTCGGTCCTGATTATTGCCGAGCCGACAACTGACGGCTACTACGATCCTGGACTCGTGAGCGCGGTCGCAGGAGCAGCCGAACAGCTTGCAGCAAGAGTTGATGTCCTTGAGTATCCATTCGATCCAGTAGTCAGGGATCCCAGTCCAGAACTCACAGCACGGATGGACGCCAGTGATCGAGTGATATTCCTTGCGCGGCTCGGAGATCAATTGCGTTTTCGACCGAGTGTCAAGGATTGCTTTTCGGTCATGTCCTACGCGCTCGACCGCGGAATGCTCGCCTCCCCTTTTGGCGGTGTGGACTACGCGTGCTTCGAAACCTTAAAGTCGCTCATCAACGAAGCGCTGACCGTTGCCAGTGAAATTCATGTTACATGTCCTGCGGGCAGCGATTTTCGTGGCCCCGGAGCGCATTTCCCCGGCGAGGCGGGCGAAACGACAGTAAAACGTTTCCCGTTGTCGGTCTTTTCACCCATACCGCCGCAAGGATTTTCCGGTCGGATTGCCCAAGTGGGCTTTCTTTGTGCAACAGGCTCACAGAGTTACGACCCGCCTGCTTGCGAACTCCGCGATCCGTTATTCATTCACTTCGAGGAGAATTGGATAACTCGGTTTCAGGGCAGCACCCGCGACATTGCGGCGGCCGAAGCACACTATGATCACGTTGCCGGGCTTTTTGATCTTGAGCGGAACTTTGTCCACTCCTGGCACGCAGGCATCCATCCAAGCTGCTCCTACGATCGACCTGCCAATGCCAACTTCGATCGCTGGAGCAACGGAGCTTTTGGCAATCCGCGTCTGCTACATTTTCACACGTGTGGGCGTCACGCACCGGGCGAGATCTCGCTTAACATTGTTGATCCGACGGTTCGGCTTGATGGAGTCGCGGTCTGGGAAAATGGTCAATTGCGGCCAGAGCGCATAAAGGGTGGCGCGGCGCTTCTGGCCTCGAACCAGGCTTTTTCGCAAGCGTTCGCCAACCCAGCAACAGCGATTGGACTCGGGCCTTCAGGACAGCTGCAGTACTAGTTCCAATCCCACTGCCAGGTTCATTGGTTCTACCACCAACAATTGCATAAAGTGCGACGAGAGAAGGGGGCAAATTACTACTCTCTCTCATTAGTCAACATCATTGCCCCCCGCTCGGACTTGGTCGTCGTGGTTAAAACTTCACACACCAGCCAACTTGACCAGCCGGTACTCTCACGTCCATGCGATGCTGCGGGCCTGCCTTCAACCCAGCAATCAACTACCTTAGGTTTGGAGAAAAGCTGCCCAGCTCCTGGTATAAGACCGCGTCGACGCCGCGGTTCCCCGATCATGAAGTAGCGCTAGAAATTGGTGAATTGCACCGGGACCGCAACAGCTCATTTGTCATTTTATTGAGTTGGATGACACCGGATCGCGGACCTCATCCAAATGCCAAGGCTTTAGTGGCGACCAGCGCGGATGTTCGTCAAAAGCCAGTCCGTATAATCCGCACTCCACGCATTGCGCCCTCTTTCCACACTTGCCTTCCCAGCAGCGAACATCAGTAATGAAGCCGAGGAGTATTCTCTCAAGGTGCAAGCTCACAGAACTCTTCAAAAGAATGAGTTCACCTGGAATTGCCGTATCTCTCACGAAGGATGCCGCGTCCTCGACCTTGTGTTGCTCAACGAAACGTCCAGCTGCGATGTCCTCGGCCGTTGCTTTCGAGCGATGGGAATTTTCACCGACATAAATAACTTGATCAGCCACGTCACGAGAGGCGCGATAAATATCACGGTACTTTGCGCGCGAATTGCTGGCATCACTGATTTGTCCGATCACGATGCGTTTGCGCGGCGCACTAAAATGCGTCATCATTTCAATGACATGGTGGACGCTGTGGTAGGGGGCCTTGACGCTGTCTGCAATGAATATCGGTCCGTTTTCGATGACGTGAACCGAACATCTGCCAAAGACGGGTTTGAAGCTTGCGATCCGTTCCTGACAAACAGAGGCTGGAATCCCAAGCTCGCGCGCGCAGGCAAAGGCCGCCGCAATTGGCACGCTCTGGTGGGCGCCAGTGAGTTGCGTTTTGAGATCGATCGTCTCGTTGTCGTGCGAAATCGACAGCGTCAATCCAGCCGGGTTGTCGGCGCGCAGGTTTGATATGATGTAATCGCCGCCCGTTCTACCAAACGTCTTCACTCGGGCCTTCGTGCGAGCTGCCATCGACAGAACCCGACTGTCATCGTAATTGAGTATCGCCAAGCCATCGCTTGGCAGAGCCTCTACCAGAGTTTGCT
>JBPCWA010000046.1:0-17187 GCA_051009975.1 Hyphomicrobiaceae bacterium | reverse complement strand
GAATGGCGCACTCTTCGATGGAGCACTTTTCAATTGTCGCAGCTTGGTTGAGGGATGGTGCCTATGGCCAAAAATCTATGTTCTAGCGAATGACCAACACCGCGATGGTGGTGTGGGACAAGACCTTCTGCGTTTGGCTGCCGAGAATTAATTTTGACAATCCAGTTCTACCATGAGAACCGAGGACTATGAGGTCACAACCTTCACCAACGGCACAATCGATGATCGCTTGCCATGCCTCTGGCTGTATTTCGCAGCGCGTTTCGCACGCAACTCCTGCCACCTTTGCGGCTGCGGCTGCTTGTTCCAATATTTGATCCGCATGCTGTTGGGCGCCCCTCATGTAGTCTGCCTCTGGGAGCGCGATCATGACTTCGGCTGGAGCGACGCTGTAAAGCGGTTGGATTGCAGTCAATACTGTCACGCGTGCGTCAATCGCGGCGGCAAGCGTGATGCCTTGTTGCACTGCTTTGTTGGCCAGATCTGAGCCATCGGTGGTCAGAAGGATATGTCCGTACATAGGGGTATCCTGTTCTTGCAGGCGCGCATGAATGGCGCCGACTTTTGCGGATTTCTGAAGCGCAAACCCGCGAGGCAATCTCACTAGTTTGAAGCTCGCGGCGGCAATGGAACAGGCTTAGTGCCCTCCGCCCCAAATTCCACGTCGCCCATCGCCGCATCCGATCTCGTTCAAGGTTCAATCAACGAGGTCAAGCATGTCGTGGATATTGAATGTACTCAAAAGACCAGGTCATGGCGACGTCATAGCATGCGACATATGAATCGCTCATGGAGTGTAACACTCCTGTCTAACACTCCTGTCTCACACTAGTGCATGACACTCGGTCCAACAGTTTCGTAAGTGTTTGCCTAGGCAGGCGTGTTTAACTTTGTGTTTTGATAAGCTAACAATTCGGATGGCACTGAGTTGACCTCGAACAAGGTGCTACGCAGATTGCAGGTGAATGTCGAAGTTGACCGATTTCTCCGGTTTCGCACATAGACAACCCGACAGGACATCACCAATGGTCAGTAATGGGTCCAGTATTGTTGACTTCTTATCAGTAGGTGAGACCTACGGCTTACCGGGCGAAGTCGTGCAACGGATTGATACGCACGCGGCCCAGATATTTCTAGTCAACAATCGCGCCTACAAGATGAAGAGGAACGTGAAATACAGCTTCCTAGATTTCTCCACTAGTGAGAAACGTAGGGCAACGCTCGAGGCGGAGCTCAAGCTGAATCGCAAAACTGCACCGCGGCTCTACCGCAGGCTGGTCGCGGTCACCCAAACAAATCTGGGGCAATTGGAGTTGGACGGAGATGGCGTAGCGGTCGAATGGTTGCTTGAGATGGAGCGCTTTGAGCAGTCGAAGCTATTCGAGAATCTAGCGACTGCCAATGAACTTGGCGAAGAACAAATCGATCGGTTGGCCGCGGTAGTAGTGAAGTTCCATACTCGCGCTGAAGTTCGGCAAAGTGTGAACGGTTACTCATCAATGGCGATAGTCGTCGCAGACAGCATCAGAGAGCTCAGTGATCTCTCTGAAAGAGGAATTGTCGATCAACGGCTTTTGGGGCAAATCGATAACTTTACGAGGCGCGAGTTGAGCGAGAAGCGCTCCTTGCTCGAACTTCGGAGCCGGACCGGCTATGTTCGTCGATGTCATGGCGATCTACATTTGGGAAACATTGTAGAACTGGATGGCCAGCCTACGCTCTTCGATTGTTTGGAATTCAGCGAAGAACTTGCGAGCATAGATACATTCTACGACATTGCATTCGTGCTCATGGATTTATGCCACCGCTGCCGTCGTGATCTGGCGCAGAGATTACTCAATTGCTACCTCGATCAAACCCTGGATGATGACGGATGCGCATTGCTGCCTCTTTTCCTGGCCGTTCGCGCCATCATTCGGGCCAAGGTGGCGGGATTTAGAGCAGACTTGGCCGACGAAAGCAAAGGAAGTAGGGGGGGGGATGCCGAAATAGCGGACTGCCGATCCCATTTGAAACTGGCGCTAGAGTTTCTCGATGACTCGCAGGCCGAATTGATTCTTATTGGTGGTTTATCTGGAACGGGAAAGTCGACGCTTGCTAAACATCTTGCACCTTTGGTCGGAGCTGCGCCAGGCGGCGTTGTGATGCGCAGCGACGTGTTGCGTAAGCGCTCTTTTCATGTGGGAATCGAGCAAAAACTGCCGAGCGCGGCCTACGAGCCCCCTGTTTCTGAGATGATCTACGACAAATTGTTCGATCGCGCGGGACGTTTGCTTTTAGCTGGCCGAACGGTAATCGTCGACGCGACATTCTTGAGTGACGTTGAGCGCGACAGGTTTCAATCTTTCGCCAGTCACCGCCCGGTCCAGGTTACTGGATTGTGGCTTGAAGCAGATCCATCAATCTTGGAAAAGCGGATCACAGAGCGACTGAGCGATGCCTCAGATGCTGATGTACAGGTTCTTGCGGCGCAACGATCGACCTACACCGTACCAACCGGTTGGCACAGACTAAACGTTGAAGGAACTGTTGAAGAGGCCGTGGACCAAGCCTTGAGCATTCTGTCACAACATTGAAAGTCGTCGGTATAGCAAACCATCCCCCGGCCTAGAGCTATCCCCCGGCGTACGTATGCGGCACTACTAGCTAAACTAATCCTTAACTTCCGCTCCACTTCTGACGACACCGCGCTGAAGCGATAACGGAGTAGATAGCAACGGCATCACGACAACTGTGATGACAAAGACAATGACCTATCGAGATGCGGATCGAGAATTTGCGACGTGGATATCTACTCTTTTCATTGTCTTTGTGAGTCCGCACACTATCGTCGTCAGCTTAGCGGTGCCGAGGGTGCCGAGGGTGCCGAGGGTGTCGAGGATCGAGGCGGAAATGGCTATGTGTCGATTGAGCCAAGGGGTGGTCTGCGGTCGGTTCCGCTCTACTCAACTCGACCGAAGCTGGTATGGCTGACATGAAGAATTCGACCAGGAGCGACGTGAGATCGCGCCGCAGCGAGCCCAACTTCATTCTTGCTTGGATGTGTCTTCTCGTAGGCGTCAATCAGTTGGGTTTTGGATCAGTCGTACCGTCTTTGCCGCTTTATGCGAAATCATTTGATGTGACTGGATCTGCCATCGGCATGGCCGTCGGAATTTACGGATTAGCTCGGTTTATCGTCGCCTTGCCGGCAGGGCGTCTAGCCGATGATCTCGGTCGACGGCCATCGTTGGCGATAGGAGGAGTGATTTCTGGTCTCGGAAATCTATGGTGTGCCTGGGCCACCAACTATCTTGAGTTTCTGATTGCGCGTTTCGTCGCCGGCGCTGGCGCCAGCATCATTGTTACTGTCGGGTTGATCGTTTCGGCCGATATTTCAGTGCCCGAACGGCGGGGCTGGATGCTCGCGGTTTTTATGGGATGCTTCATTTTTGCAGTCGGCGTTGGTCCTTTTCCAGGCGGAATATTGGCAGAAGCCTATGGCCTAAGTGCACCTTTCTTAGCGTTCGGCGTTGCCAATATTCTTGCCACGTGTGTAGCCTGGTTTGCCATTGTCGAAACGCGAGGCTATCAACAGGGCGATGGGACGAATGTATTCGTGTCAACCAATTTCGGGAATCAAGTCCGACAACTCTGTCATCGGTTGGGGTTCCTCCTGCTTGTTTGTCTGTTAGGCTTTGCGAATGCCGCTAGTCGAACTGGTGGGCTTTTTGCGATCGTGCCAGTTTTCGCGTCCGTGCAAATCGGCCTGTCGGTATCGCAGATCGGGTTTGCACTCATGATCGGCAGTGTCTCGGGTTTACTGGCATCTTACCCCACGGGCTCTTTGGCGGACCACTATGGTCGTAAGGCTATCATCGTGCCGGCGACAATTCTGGCAGGCGCATCTATGATCGCGTTCGCCATTTCTGAGAACTACACCGCATTTGTATTTGCCTCGATTATCTGGGGCGTGGCCAGCACTGCTGGGGGAGCTGTACCGACAGCGTATGCTGCCGATGTCGCGCCTGCCGGTATGAATGCTGCTGCGATCGCATCTTATCGTGCCGTAGGCGATGCCGGCTATGTGATAGGTCCGCTTGCGTTGGGCTTGATCGTTGATCTTTATGGTTCAGAGTGCGCCTTGGTAGTGGCTGCCACAGTTATGGGCGTGGTCGGTGTGCTATTTGCAATCATGGCACCAGAAACAGTTGAGCATGGAACACGAGCAAAATGAAACAGTTTGATTGATCTGAGCTGAGACGAGGTGGGGCGTAGGCGTAGGAGATTTGGAAATCTATGGACGCAGTTCACTTTAAGTCGGCCAGCGAGCTTGCTGTTATGATACGAGATAAAAAGATCGGTTGCGTCGAGCTTCTGGATCAGTTTCTTCGCCGAGTCGCGGAGCATAATTCCAAAATCAACGCTGTTGTGTGGTTGGACGAGGAGAGAGCACGGGCACGGGCCAGGAAGGCCGATGAAGCTCTAGCCAGGGGGGAGATTTGGGGAGCATTGCACGGACTTCCAATTTCCGTAAAAGAATCCTATCAGCTAGCTGGATCACCGACCACCTGGGGCGACCCGACATACGAAAAAAATGTGACCCAAACGACTGCGTTGGCTGTGCAGCGGTTAGAAGCGGCCGGTGCTGTGACATTCGCTAAGACCAACGTCCCAATTCATCTTGCTGACTGGCAGAGTTTCAATGAGATTTATGGCACTACCAAAAACCCATGGAACCTCGATCTGACGCCGGGAGGATCATCGGGTGGTTCAGCTGCGGCCTTGGCTGCCGGACTTACGGGGTTTGATGCCGGAAGCGACATCGGTGCTTCAATCCGCAATCCCGCCCACTATTGCGGCGTGTTTGGGCTCAAGCCCACCTATGGCATCATACCGACGCGCGGACAGGCATTGCCGGGAGTGGTGGCCCCAGCTGATATCGCGGTGGTTGGGCCAATGGGCCGCGGCGCCGGCGATCTCGCCGTCGGGCTCGATATCATGAGCGGTCCCGATCTCGTCGATGATATCGGCTGGCGCCTGGAATTACCTGAGGCGAAACAAAATTCACTCGATCAGTTCCGAGTTGCAGTTAAACTATCGGATCCGAATAGTGAAGTGGACGAGGAATACTCGGGCATTCTGCAAGACTTTGCCGATTGCTTGGCCAAAACTGGGGCGATAGTTAGTGATCGAGCGCGCCCAGAGATAGATACAGCGCGTCTGAATGAAATCTACATTTCTCTCTTACGAGCGGCTACATCTTTGCGAGTTGACGATGATGAAATTGCTCGCTTGAGTGACGCTGCACGAAATGCAACCAAATACGATGCCAACTCGTATTTGGCCACTATGGTTCGGGCTATCAGAATGGGCCATAGAGAGTGGCTAGGCCTCAACAACGAGCGCCACGCGTTGCGCCTGGCATTCAATGAATTTTTCAAGGAATGGGATATCCTTTTGTGCCCCGCTGCTGCGTCTCCTGCTTGGCGCCACGACCAAGTTGGCGATAGGCATGATCGTACCATTCCCGTGAACGGGCGACAGGTCGCGACGACCGATCAATTATTCTGGGCCGGTTTTTCCGGCGTCGTCTATCTGCCCTCGACAGTGGGGCCAGCTGGAATGACTGCAGCTGGCTTGCCGGTGGGTTACCAGGCGATTGCCGGTCAGTATCGAGACAAAACAGCGATCCGTTTCAGTGAACTTGTGGAGCAGGAAATCATTGGTTTTGTACCGCCCCCGAATTTTCTCTAGCGGCATATAATTGCGCAAGGTCGCAAGGTCGCAAGGCCACAAAGTCGCAAAATCGCAAGGGGGCTGCCGAACTGCCCTTTTCATCGTTCGCAGCAGAGAGTGCGAGGTAAATGATCGACGTCGATCTCAGATGATGGCTTGCGTATGGCAAATCTAAGTCGAATTATGCTAGTTGATTGGCAGACATCAAGGGCGTGTCTGTCGTCAGCGGAATGCACGGTGATTTGCCGCCCCTCAAACAAAAGAGTTGCTGTGGTATGGAGCGCCTTAGACGGTGGATCAAGGATCAACCAAATTTTGCGGGCTTGTTTTTGCTCGTCGCTGTTCTTGCGGGAGTGATCGTATCGACCTACCTATTTGGTGTTGTCGCTGCCTATGTTGAGATTCCCTCGGTCGCCCCGCAGTACGAGACAACTGCAGTTGTTATTGGTGGCTTCATTCTCTTGGCTGTCTTGGGACTTCTTATATTTCCAGCGACTTGGCTGCTCTTGGCAGCGGCCTCGATTATTGGTTGCATTGTATGCTTATTCGTCGGCCTCGTAGGACCGGGGCTCGGTTTTCTCGTCCTCTGCGTTGTGTGTCTGTGCATCGGAGAAATCATAGCGCGTGCGCAGAGGTAGTCTCTCTCAGCTGGTCTCGAGATGTGGAATGCTCAATTCTGCGGCGATTGTTCCGAGGCTTGTACGTAATTCGTCGGCGATGGGAATTCCGAACTCTTTTCGTTCGGTCATGATCCGGTATGCCTGCTCACCAGGTAGACGAATTTCGCTGAATCCGGGCAAGAGTGGAGACGATTTCATTTCCGTCCAAACGGCGTCAACCTCCGATTTAAACTCATCGACATCCATAAATGCGGCTACGTCGAGAGCCAATACCAACTGTCCCGTGTTTGTTACTGTCTTAAAGTCGCGATTGAAGTCGACTACTGAACTACCAAAAGCGGCGCCATTCAGTGTGCCGGCCAGAATGCCGAAGACGAGGGAGAGGCCATAACCCTTAGGGCCTCCTATCGGCAACAGGAATCCCTCATTTGCCCGCCGAGGATCGGTTAGCGGCAATCCATCGCGCGTTATCATCCAGCCCTCGGGCATATTTTCGCCTCTTTGTGCGGCAGTTTTCACCTTTCCGTATGCTGCGACGGTAGTCGCCATATCCAAAGTTATTGGTGGGCGCCGGTGCCCGGGAATGGAAATCGCGATTGGATTTGTTGAAAGCAGCATTTCGCTGCCACCCCAAGGTGGCAGATGATTGGCACTACCTACGGCAATGTAGAGACCGATCATATTGCGTGCGAGTGCCATGCGCGCATACAACTGTGCAGGTCCGGCATGATTGCTGTGGTGGACCCCAACCCAAGCGACACCGCAATCAGCAGCTTTCTCCATCGCAATTTCAGTTGCTCGTTTCATTGCAATATGGCCGATTCCATTGTCTGCATTGAGTACTGCCATTGCTTTGCGTTCGCGATCTATCCGTATATTGGGATGGGTATTGATACCTCCTGATCTGATGCGCCGAATAAGTGAGGCGAGACGGAAGACGCCGTGTCCATCCGCACCCCAAAGGTCGGCCTCCGCTATCAGTTGAGCAGCAATATGGCTGTCGGATGCCCGTAAGCCTGCAGCGCAGAGCGCAGCTTCAATAAAAGCGACTAGTTCATTTAGACCCACGCGATCAACAGTTGCAGTCTCAGTCAATTGAACCTCCTTCGCTTTTCGATTGCCACGGTATCGGATGCCGACGCAATCTTAGGGCGAGATATTGGTCGATCGCCCATGATTTTTTTACCTTGTCGGATAGACGTTGCCGAAGTCTTTGCCATGGTCCGTGGGATCGCACCAATTTTTTCTACTTGTCACTACCAGCGCGGTCATTCACCCTCGACGCCCGCGGTCTGCAATGCATTCTCAAACCGACGTGCTTGCGCTTCGACTTGGTAAGGAAACATCTTTTTCGCGTGATCAAGATTGAATTGCGGAGCAGGTTGCAGTGTAGAATGCAGGACATTCTGGGCGTCTTCCAGCCTGTTTTCCTCGGAATATGTGCGCACAAGTTGGACCCATGCGGGAAGAAACTGAGGTGCGTGCTCAATAACATTCTCAAAAACGGACGAAGCGTCTTTGGTTCTCTGCATGAGAATCCAAGAATGACCTTTGGCAAAGTCCCAGCTTGGGGGGACGATGCTATCAATACCATATGCTCGTTCGAGGAGTGGAAGCCCCAGATACGGTTCGCCGCACTTGTTCATCGTCTCACCATATACGTAGTATGCTTCAGCACTTCTCGGCTCGAGTGAGATGGCGCGTTCGAAGTTTTCGACGGCTCGATCAAACAGTCGCAAATATCCCTGTATCCATCCCAAGCGGGCGTACCCCGTGGCAGACTGAGGATCCAGAGTAATTGATCTTTCTGCCAATGCGATTGCTTTTGCCAGGTTAATTTCCGAGCCACCCCACGCAAATACGTAGGCCGTTGTTAGGCAGTGTGACAAGAATTCGAGCGCCCTTGCGTACTGCGGATCTTTTTCTATGGCCTGCTGGAAGTATCGCTGAGCTTTGGCCATATGCTCTTGAGTGTACTGGTAGTACTCGGCTCGACCTTTGAGGAACAGATCGTAGGCTACTGGGTCACTCGTTTGCTGGCGAAGACCGCTTTCGAGGCGGCGGCGAGTTAAGCGGGTCTCGAGTGAAGCGACGATCCTCCCGCTAATTTCGTCCTGTAATCGAAAAATGTCCGACAAATCTCCATCAAACCTATCGGCCCAAAGCTGACCTCGGGATTTAACCTCTACGAGTTGGGCATTGATTCGGACACGATTGCCAGATCGTCGAACACTTCCCTCCAAGATATGCTGAACCCCCAGTTGACGTCCAACTTCGCTGGTATCGTATTGCGTGCCTTTTAGTGCGAACGACGAATTGCGACCTATGACGAACAACCCACCAACTTTCGATAGATCGGTTATTAAATCCTCGGTAATTCCGTCTGCAAAGTACTCCTGATCCGGGTCTCTGCTTGGATTTGCGAAAGGAAGGACAGCCACAGAGGGTCTATCGATGGGCGGTTCGACTGATGGCGGTCTATAGGCGGAACGATGAGCGCTCGACGGACTTCGAAAATCAACGCGTAGAGCCCTTATCGGTTCCACCATGTTCTTGACTTTCTGCATGCCAAGGTCACGGAAACCAAGTTCCAATTTCGTGCGAATGACTTCGTACACAATGCCAGAAACCACAATTCCTCCCGGCTCAGCGAGGCCCTCGAGTCGCACGGCGATGTTTACGCCATCGCCGAAAATGTCGTCGTCATGACTGATGATGTCGCCCAAATTGATACCGATCCGAAATTGAATGCGGTTGTTGCGAGCCGCTTTCCGTTCTCGCCTCGCCATCGCGCGTTGGATGTTAGCAGCACACTCCGTAGCATCGACCACGCTGGCGAATTCCACGAGTAGACCGTCTCCCGTGGACTTAACGATGCGCCCATTGTGGGCAACAACTAAGGGGTCCATCAGTTCATTGCGAAGTCGCGCCTGCCTGGAGATTGTTCCACGCTCATCCGCTTCAACTAGTCGAGAGTATTCGACCATGTCTATTGCGACTATAGCCGCAAGCCGACGCCGATCTCGATCCCGTGCCATGTTGCTACCGGTCTTGCAGGGCCAATCTTGGCGATTGTTTCCCGCCTATTGGTCCAATTCGCACTCTTTCTGCCAATCCCATGGCCCGCCATTGTTCGCGGCACGCTCGAGCGTATGAAATTGCGCATCGATGGCTTTATCCAACTGCTCTTGACTGGCGACTAGCTCGGCGCGGGTAATGTGGCGCTCACGCAGATCGGTCAAAGCGAGACGCTGACGATCCCTGCTGTCACTCGGCATCGCAATTAGTATTCGAGATGTTGCAGCAATGCAGCGGGCAGAGCGTGTGAGATCGATTTTATCCGGCTTCGGTAAATGGAGTTGGGCCGGCTGCATGGCAGTTATGACAATGGCGACGGCCATGCAAAAGACCGCTAAGGTCGCCGCCCACGTCGGAAATCGTTTTATGGGCGGATTGTTATCTCCCGACCATTTGTAAAAGGATTCGGAACTCGCGCGCATTTTGCTGCAGTGTTCAGCCAGAGCGAATAGAGTTGCGGCAGCCGCGACGAGCAAGTTGGCTTGGTGAATTTGGTTCATTCGCTAAGATCCCTGGCTATCCAAGCTTGTTGCGTTAAATCATAGCGTCAAGGCGATCGTTCGTCGATTCTGTCCAGCTCTGACTCTTAAGGTGATCGGTAAATAGGAAGTCAAACGGTTAGTCGGAGATGCGATCCATTGGGTGCGTTTGAAATGGCGATGTAGACGAATTATCTCATTTGGCCAATTTCTTGAGCGACAGGATTGGAGAACCAATTCATGGCGTTTAGTGCTCGCCGTACGACTATTTCTAGATAGGATTTCTGAGGTAGCTGATGTCAGCTACGAGGTTGTATCAGATTTCGCCGGGCAAGGTGTGAACATCGTCGCGGTCGCAGCGGTGCCGTTGAAGCTGACCGAACGCCGTTAACCGTCTTTCCAGATGACACTGCCAAGATGAAACGATATGCCGAGTTAGCACGCGTGCCTCTCGATGGCTCGCTCCCTGTATTAATCGTTCAAGTAGACGACGAGGTTGGCGCGCCGTCTGTTATCCATGAGAAGCTGCGTGTGATCCCAACGTCTATATCTTCGCGTCCTTGGGTGTGGCAGATGGAAGTGGTGGGTATGGCTACATCATCTCTGTGCGTCATTTGTGTGCGTCCGGAAGATTACAATAGCACAGTTGAAGCTCTGGGAGTCCAAGGTTCAGCAACTTGAAGGGTTCAGCAACTGGAAGCGTATGAATGAGGGGCCTCACAATAAGTTTCGTCTATGTCATAGACCAATTCTCCTCAAACGGTGTTCGGTTGCACCATGTCCCTGGTCACGAGCATAGGGCGCCATCGCGCACGACCACCCTTCGAGATTGATCGATCAAGGTGGAGCGACAGCGCGGTCGCACTCGAGGAGAAGCGGGGGCGAACGAATCTTCGGCGCGAAAATGGTTGCTCTCGCACCACATAAATTTCTCGCCAGAATTCGTACAGCTAAAGATCCGCAAGCAAAATCGGAACGCAAACTAGTCCGTCGTTGGTAGTGAGGCTAAGAACTCCTCCACCAACCCGACAGGTGCTTCTATGATGTGCTCCGTGGACGGGAAGCGACTTTGGCGGACGTCTTCAATGAACTCCTTGAAACCGGCGACACGCTCACGCTGTATCTCGTCCATCAATTCATGAAGTCTGCGATACTGCTTAGAGTGGCGAGGATAAGGAGGCGGACTTGTGCCAAGAATGTCCTCAGCAAATAGGAACTGAATGTCTCCTCCTCCACCAGCGCCTATCGACGAGGTGAGAAGCGTGGTGCGTTTGCTTATCTCGACCAGTAGCGCATCGGGAATGACCTCGACTTCCACAGCGTAGGCGCCCGCATTTTCCAGGGTTTTTATCTCTTCGTAAACCCACTTGGCTTCGTCAATCGACTTTCCCACTGCTCTCAACCCGCCAGTCCAAGTGCTTCTTCTCGGCACAAGGCCAGCATGTCCTTGGATTGGGATGCCTGCTTCAGCTGCGGCTTCGACGAACCTCGGGCTCCACTGGCACATAATTGCGTCGGCACCGATGGCCATCGCATCATAACCCAATCTTACGGCTTCATCGGGGCTGGAAGCCGCAATTAACGGCACTGAAAATGCCATGAATGTATTGGGGGCAGCTTGCCTGATGGCAATCGCCAAATCTGGCCTTTTAGGATCGAAACGAACTTTCATGGTGTCGATGCCTGCTTCCTCGGCTGCTCTCGCTTCTTCGACGGAAAATGGCAGTGTTTCAACCAAGACTCGCTTGCCCTTTTGATCGCGCAGGTCTTTGACGGTGTAATTGCGTGTGCCATAGGCGCCTCCCAACGTCATGACCCGCTTGAGGCCTTTCTCGCCTGCATCTCTTGCAGGAATGCCTCCATCTCCTGTTGCATGGCTGGACATGGGTGTCATCTCCTCCCCAAAAATCGTAGCAGACGCTAGGTATTGTCTTCTGCCGAACAACTGCAGATGAGACAATACCGACGCTTTGGTTGGCGATACTATTGCGCATTGTCTGTTAGGTATAGAGTCGACAACTTACATATCGGCCGCTCGTTATGTCGGCTGATTGCCTTATCGGCCTGAGGTCGTAGCATTTTGCCACTTTCGCGACGTTGCGGCGCTGGCTGAAATTAATCGGAATCGTCGAACGCCGCCGCTGCAGTTGAATGGACATCAAGATGAAGGCAAGCACCGATGCGACATTGACCGGTAAGGCGTACCGGGAAATCGAAGAGCGTATTGTCACGCTGAAGTTGTTGCCGGGCGAAGTCTTGTCCGAAAGCATGCTGGTAGATGCATTGGGAATCGGTCGAACACCGATAAGGGAGGCGCTACAGCAACTGGCTCGCGAAGGTCTTGTCATTATCTTGCCGAGGCGTGGCGTCGTTGTGTCAGAGCTTGATGTCAGGCGACAACTTGAGCTGCTCAAAGTGCGACGTGAACTCGAAAGATTGATTGTCACGCTGGCAGCTGAGAGAGCAACGGCCGCCGAACGTGACCGTTTCCTCGCGATTGCGGAAGGAATGCGCGAAGCAGCAGACTCGAGCGACGATGTAGCGTTCATGCGGTTGGATCGCGAGTTCAACCTGTTTGTATCCGACGTCAGTCGTAACGAATTCGCTCAGAGGGCAATCTCGATGACCCATGGCTTGTCGCGACGGTTCTGGTATGTCCACTATAAGCAGGTATTGGATCTGCCCTTGTGCGCGACGTTGCATGCTAAACTCGCAGATGCAATCGCGTCCGGCGAATGTCAAGAATCCGCGCAGGCGTCTGATCGACTTGTCGACTACATCGAGGAATTTACTCGGGCATCACTCGATGCCCCAATGTTGCCGTCACGCGCGCCGCGCATGTGATCGCGATAAGAAGACTGGTTCGTGGACCTCCGTGAGACTCTACTCCGCCGGCTGAAGCTTCTCTGGTCGGCGCTTGTGAACCTTAGGGGTCTTGGACGTGCGTCGCATGTCCGTCTTTACGAAGCGCGTGTCGTAACCATTGAAAAGGTGCCCGAGCAGTCCGCGATCCAAGTCCGAGGTACCAAAAAGCCAATCCATTACCGGGAACGTCAAATTCATGTTTCGCTCCATCATGATATTCTGATCGTGATGAGCCGTGTGATGCCGGCGCAGCGTGTTGACAAATGGCACGTTTCGCACAAACCAATTTTCGTCAACATGGCAACAAAAGTGCATGAATTCGTAGATCAAATACATTGACGTCGTTGTGGAGATGAAGAGCCATCCGACGTTTGCCGACAACGCCCAGCCGAGGACAAGTGCTGCAGGTATCGACATCAACGTGAAAACGACCAACGCGTAGGGCGGGAAGAAAGTAACGCGCCAATCATGTTGACCAGCAAATCGCATCTCATCATCCGTAAAAAACTGATGATGCATCAAGGTATGACGCGAGTAGACAGCACGGAACAAGGGGATTTTTGATGGGCGATGCATAACATAACGGTGAAGCCACCACTCAAAGAAATTACACATAAGAAAAGTCAATGGCACTGTGAGCCATTCAAGTGCAGTAATGTTTTTCATGTTTGAAAAGTAAATGTAGAGGGAGGTGAGGCCAATCGTATAGATTACAAAAACGTGCAGCCAACCATTGTACCATCCAGTTACACGACTTCGATAGGTCTCGCGGTAATTTCTCTGGCGGTCGGTCATTGAAGTTGTTGCGAGTTCCACGGCGCCACCTCCCATCAAAATTACGCTTGTGCGGCCGAACTGAGCCGCTTGCCATGAGCGCGCCTAACCAAATCTCAAACAGGTCATAAGCTGATATATCAGCTGCATATATAGCTTGCAAGCCGGGCATCCAGCTAGGCTGCCTCAATGTCCGCGATGGCGTCATCGATATCATGGCTGGTCATGACCCACTCATTTGCAAAGTTGGCGACAATCTCACGCATGAACGGCTGATAAAGCCGAATGGAACGCTCGGTATCATCAAGATGATTGTGCAGGATCGCCAATGCTAACTGCGCCGACGCCGGCCCTTCAAAGCCCCATTCGAATCCGTCTCTGCAGAGTGGCTTGATGTCTATTGCATCGCCCAATAGCTCATCGTCCACCGTGACCAATATTCCGTCGATCGTGCGATCGCCTTTGTAAACCTTCACAGATGCCCTACCTCTCAGGAGGCCCGCGGCCGTTTCACTGCAATATTGCGCTTGATATATTAATCACATATCATGCCTCATGCGCAACGGCTGTCTGGTCAGGAGTTGAGGGGATGGATGCGATCGAACCCAACTGGCCCAGCCTAATTAAATTCGCATTGGTTTGGTCAATCGCCTGTGTGGGTTTCTTTTTCGTGAGTGGAAGTCTGCCAGTTCGGGCCGCTCCTCAGCAAGTGCGCAGTGGAATGGGGCCGGCGCTTGTTTGGCTCAATTTTATTTGCGTTTTGGTTCTGGCTGTTGGGGCAATTATTCTTGCAGCCTCCGAGTTGCGCGCAACAACATCGATAGTGTTTGGCGGACTCATTTTTCTCTTCTCTCCGTTTGCCATTCAGGATCTACCCAGTGATCTCAAAGATTCAAAGCTGGGTTTGCTGCTTCTCCTTCTCATACATGCAGGCACGATCGTTGCCTTATACATGTCAGGTTCTTTGTTCCACTTAGGACGAGTAACGGCGCATTAATTGCTTCGGCAAGGCACGGAGGATCCGCGAGATGCCAATCTACATAAAGATTATCTTTTCAATAGTGGTACTCGCTGCGGCCATCGCGGGTTATTTCTTTCTCGAATGGCTCGGCCAGAAGTTTACACCATACCTCGCACTTTTTCTGGGCGCATTTTGCGTGGTCTCGTTTTGGATCTTCCCGGAAGTGTCTCACAAAAAGAACGGTTAGTGCCCAAGTTGAGAGCTTAAGGTGCTGCATCAGTGGCAAGTGGGATACTTGGGTGAACCTCGGGCGCTCAGGAGATCAAAGTCATGCGTGCCTGCAGGTGTCTCGAGAGTATCAGCAGAGTATCAGCAATCTATGGGACGTGCTTGAGCGCCCAGATCATTCCTTGGCGACCTTGGCGCGTGAGGTCTAACAAGGCCACTTCGTTTGACATTCGGATTCCGGTATGTAGATCGCGCAACTGCTGACGGAGTACGAGATCTTCGACCACCTAGGGCTCGGCGACGTCCAAGTCCCGTAGTTGGTTGAGGCAGGCAAGCGTCGAGCAGGTCTCTATTCCATGGCGCAATGCGCCGACGCGCGCGGCGGAGGATGTCGGCATGATGCAATCATGCTGCAATGATGCTTTAGGTCGATCCGGCCGTTGGCTATTTTGAGTTGACCTAGCGGACCAACGGTGAAGAAAAATTGTCGGCGTTGAGTGCCAGCAGGCTTAGGGATGCCCGGTCCGAATGACCTGCTCAAATGACCTGCTCAATGAACTGCCCAATGAACTGATTGAGATTCATTGACCTACAAAAAAGTCTTTGCTCTAGATTCGCTGCTTGGAGGCGAGCCGGAAATCAGCCGACCATTCCTGACACAGTGGCACGCTGTTGACACGTGCCACTATTACCATTTGTCGAGTGATTTCCAGCGTATCAGCAGAGTGCGTCTGCCTAACGACCGTTTTGCTTAAGTCGAGTGTTGCATTCGCTCCAGAATTTGGGCCACGAGCTGCCCTCCCTTAGGCGTCCTTTCGCTTTGTCGTCGCGCCACTGCGCCCCGCATTCTCTGATGCGTCCATACATTGCCAGTTGGGCGGATGTCGGCTTAAACTTGCCGGCGTATCGCTCGGAGCATGCGCTCAGGAAAACGGTCCAAGTCATTCCTTTGGGCACCTTGTTGGTTTCTTTGAGCTGGCGCCATTCGCCACCGCATGCGGCCATCATCGACTCGCCAGATGCCTTGGACTTGACAGCGGCCTTTCTTGGTTTTGGTGTCGCAACTTTCTTTGCAGTGGCTTCTTGCGACTGCCTACCGCGGCATTCGCTCAGGAACGACCGCCATGTCATACCCTTGGGTGCTTCTCCTTTGTTCTTACTTTTGATCTGTTGCCACTCGGCACCACAGAGTTTCATGGCATTTTGCGGAGAAACCGCTGCAGTCACGGTCTTGGCATTGGTGCCCGTGTCAGCCAGGCGCTCGCGGCACTCGCTCAGGAATGATCGCCATGTCACGCCTTTGGGTGCTTCTCCTTTATTCTTACTTTTGATCTGTTGCCACTCGGCGCCACAGAGTTTCATGGCATTTTGCGGAGAAGCCGCCGCAGCCGCGGTCTTGGCTTTGGTTGCTGTCTCGGCCTTTGCTTTCTTTTGAGCGGTCGCTTTCTTGGCAGTGGCTTTGGTGCCCGTGTCAGCCAGGCGCTTGCGGCACTCGCTCAGGAATGACCGCCATGTCACGCCTTTGGGTGCTTCTCCTTTATTCTTACTTTTGATCTGTTGCCACTCGGCGCCACAGAGTTTCATGGCGTTCTGTTGCGCATTTGCTGCGGGCGGGAGCACAATGTTGGATCCCACAATGATTCCGGCTGTTATGCCGGCCAGTACAACTCGAACCAACATTTACTCACATCCATTTGCGGTTGTTTGAGGGTGTTCACTATTTCGACTTTTCAAGCAGTTGCGTCGTCCCGAAAATAGTCCGTCCTTAATGCAATCTCAAGAAATATCGAACGGAACTGACATCATCTTTAAACTCGAGTTCGTCTAATCTCTTTCCCGGCAAGGCTCGACTGTCGGATCCCTGACCGGGCCAAATGCAGGTGTAATCAGCGACAGCCTAGAGCCTTTTCGTCGGATAGAATGTCGCTTAACCGATGGCGATCCGTTTCAGTAAATTTCGCGCGGGCCTGCTCGAGAGTGCGGAAGCAACCAGTATTGTCGAACGACCGCCGTCCTCGAGCACTACGAAAACAGTATTTGTGTCGATGCCAGATCGCGTTGCGCTCGTACCAAAGCCGTTCGCAACTATCCCTAGGTGATGCTCGCTCTTGGGATGGTACCCCCTGCAATTCAGCCACCTTGCAGCACTTTATCCAATTGCCATGAGCCCAACCGCTCGCACCGTCCCGTAATCGTACCTGCTTCCAGACACCGCGTTCCTTTGTGATTGTGAGAAGCGTGCCTGGGCCCATCATCGCTATTCGCCGCGATCGCAAATTCGGACTGAGCTTCAAAGCAAGAAAGTTGTCACCTTCAGGATTCAGTCCCCCAACGTAGTGAAACTGCATCGAAGGACGTCTCACACGGGCTGGCGATGGTGAACGTTTGCTCAAACCTACTTGATCAACTCTGGAGTTTGCTTTGAGAGCAGTGCCGAAGTAGACCTGCTCGATAAGTGACGAAC
>JBPCWA010000045.1:0-7572 GCA_051009975.1 Hyphomicrobiaceae bacterium | reverse complement strand
GCGCAGCCAGTCCACTGCGGCCTGTAGATCTCCGCTTGTCTCGGTCAATGCCTGTTTACAATCCATCATGCCCGCGCCGGTAGATGTGCGCAGGTCCTTTACCATAGCGGCCGTAATTGTTGTCATGTTCTTGCTCTCTCAATGGCTGGAGGCGGCTGGCCCTTCAAAGCCAGCCGCGGTGCCAAACGCCTTCTCTCAACACTAGCACGCGCATTTCTTTGCGCCCGGTCGGTATACCCGCCGCTTGACGATTTCAGCAGGTTCAAACGGCTTTCTTCGCGCGATCGCCGTTTTTTAGGCCGCCGCCGCCTCGACTAACTTCTTCGCAGGATCGGTCCAAGCTTTTGATGTGTCGTCGCCTTCAAGTTTCAAGCGTGCATCGAGTAGCGCGATGTTGATGTCATCAAGATCCGCAATCTGCCAATAATGGAAAACGCCCGCATCGTTTAAGGCCTGCTCTAGGCGTTCTGTAATCCCGGCAATTAATTTGAGGTCATCTGGCTCACCGCGCGGCATCTCAATGCCCTCGAATACGAGAGCTTCCGTTGGCTCCGGCAAGTCCTCCAAAATTGGGGCCTCCGATGCTCCCAAATCGACTCCAGCGGTTGCCTGGGCGCGTTCGATACCATCGATCGCAGCGCGTGCGATGAGATCGCAGTAGAGTGTCAATGCTCGACCGGCATCGTCATTGCCGGGTATAGGAAAATCAATGTTGTCGGGGTCGCAATTCGTATCCACAACGGCAATGATGGGAATTTTGAGCTTGCGAGCTTCCGCTATCGCAATCGCCTCTTTATTTGTATCAATGACAAAAAGCAGATCTGGCGTACCGCCCATTTCTTTGATGCCACCCAATGACTGAGTGAGCTTGTCGCGCTCCCGAGTGATGTTGAGCAGTTCTTTTTTGGTTCTCCCCTGGCCCTCGCCTTCCAAAATTTCCTCAAGCTGTCGCAGGCGACGTATGGACAACGAGATCGTTTTCCAATTGGTGAGCGTGCCCCCAAGCCATCGATGGTTGATATAGTACTGCGCGGATCGCTTTGCCGCATCTGCGATCGCGTCGGAGGCTTGCCGCTTTGTTCCGACAAACAAGACCCTCCCACCGCCAGCAACGGTGTCGGAGACCTTAACCAACGCCTGATGCAAGAGAGGCGCCGTCTGTGTTAGGTCAATAACGTGAATATTATTTCTGGTACCAAAGATGTATGAGACCATCTTCGGGTTCCAACGGTGGCTTTGGTGGCCGAAATGCACGCCCGCTTCGAGCAGCTGGCGCATGGTAAATGCTGGCAGCATAAGAGTATCCTTTTCCGGTTTATCCGCCACGATCCTGTGATGACCTATTTCGGCCCACCGGAGCGCGCCACGGGGCTTTCAATCCGTAGTGCGCGGGAGATCGTGTGTGAAGTTGCCTGCTTCTACCCGGGTCATACCAGGTTTGCAACCCTTGCGCATGTTCTGCAGCCCAAATACTGATGTACCGTGCTGACGGTTCAAGACATCCCACCGCGGCCGGGCGATCCCTCGTGAGCATTCATCCGATCGACGCGCATTGACCGATAGCGACCTCGCGCGGTGGTGCCCTCGATAGGGACACTCGCCCATCGGGTGTCCACAGCCAGCTTGACCATCACTTCCTTTGAAAATACTGGTCAACGCCCCGCCAATCTATTGCTAGAGATCAGCGACATCTAAGAGACCCGGCAACGTGCTGATAAGCCCTCTCGCCTGCGGCCCCGTATCATAGCGACCGCAAAGGGTCACCTCGCAAATTTTCTGCTGGTCCTCGAGAACAATTCTAAGGCAAATTTGCCCTTTGCCTGGCTTGAGTAGTTTCGCTAGATCAGCCAAACTCTCCGATGCAGCCCCCGATCGCAGAAGAGCTGGATCGAAACAGAGGCGTAATCCGCGCTGCACAGCCTCAACCGCGCTATCCAAACTTTGTAGAGATCCTGCTCGCAACTTGAGCGTTTCACCATCTTGCTCAACTTCTACTCCAATAATGACTGGTGTCCCGGGCTCCAGCAAAGGGCGGCATTGGTCAAGCAAATCGGAAAAGAGTACAGCCTCGAACTGACTGGATTGATCTGAAAACATTGCAAATGCAAATGCGTTTCCACGCGAGGATTTCCGTTCACGTGCCGAGACAACAACACCCGCGAGACGTCCAAACGTTTCACCGCGACTTGCTGCGGCTTCCAGCTCTTGATAAGAAAGCACACCCAATTGGGTAAGCGCAGACTGATACTCGTCTAAGGGATGTCCGGACAGGAAAAAGCCGATCGCCTCAAACTCATGGTCAAGACGCGCCATAGGTGTCCAGCTTCTAACCGGCTTCAAATCCAGCTGGGCCTCGCCTGCCGATCCGCCACCGAACAAGTCCTCAATACCATTCGCTTTGTCCGCCGCCAGTCGATGGGCGAGTGCCAAGATTTGTTCGGCATTCCCGAGCACTTTGGCGCGATCCGGTTCAACACAATCAAATGCGCCGGCGCTCGCGAGAGTTTCTAACCCACGTTTATTGAGTGCCTTCGGATCAAACCGACGAGCGAAATCGGCAAGACCGCTAAACTCACCACCTGCCTTGCGGGCTTCTACGATGGCTTCCACCGCTGCGTTGCCTATATTCTTGAGGGCTGCAAGCGAATACCGTACCGCACCGGCAGTCTCGCCATGTGCAGGCGGTTTGGCGAGGAAATCAACGCCTGATTCATTAACACATGGCGGAAGTACTGCGATTCCACTCTTGCGCGCCTCGGACGCAAAAACAGCCAGCTTATCCGTATTACCGAGATCTAACG
Source organism: Hyphomicrobiaceae bacterium (assembly GCA_051009975.1). Lineage (GTDB taxonomy): Bacteria > Pseudomonadota > Alphaproteobacteria > Rhizobiales > Hyphomicrobiaceae > Tectiglobus. The sequence goes on along the minus strand of JBPCWA010000045.1, from coordinate 4,771 downwards.
TCATTGATGCCGCTAGAAACTCTTCCCGGAAATTCGCCTTGAGGTAGGCCGTGTGATAGCTAATAAGGGCATAGGCTGCCGCATGTGATTTGTTGAAACCATAACCGGCAAATTTATCGACAAGCTGAAAAATGTCAGCTGCATCTTTTTTATTGACTCCGTTTGCGACGGCTCCCTTCACGAATTGGGCTTGCTGTTCGGCCATCGCGGCCTTGTCTTTCTTGCCCATTGCTCGGCGCAGGACGTCGGCTTTTCCTAGGGAATAGCCACCCATCACCTGAGCGATTTGCATGACCTGCTCCTGATAGATTATCACCCCGTAGGTCTCTTTCAGGATCCCCTCAAGCAATGTATGCAGGCAATCGACCGGTTCCTCTCCATGCTTGCGGTTAATATATGTAGGAATATTGTCCATTGGGCCAGGCCGATAAAGCGCAACCATAGCGATGATATCTTCGAAACGATCGGGCTTTAGTCGTTGTAAGCTCTCCCGCATTCCGGTCGATTCCAACTGAAATACGCCGACCGTGTCAGCACGTGCCAATAGCTCGTAACTCGCCTGATCGTCTAGCGGAAGGGAGGACAAATCAACCTCGATACCGCGACCTCGGCGGATGAGTTCAACCGCCTTCTGCAAAACGGTTAGCGTCTTCAGGCCCAGAAAGTCGAATTTAACCAAGCCGGCCGCCTCTACCAGCTTCCAATTGAACTGGGTAATTGGAAAGCTCGATTTTGGATCACGGTAGACGGGCACAAGCTCGTCCAATGGCCGGTCGCCAATCACCATCCCGGCGGCATGGGTCGAAGCGTGGCGGTAAAGCCCTTCCAGTTTTTGTGCGATTTCGAGCAGGCGCGCGACGACGGGGTCACTGTCCCTTTCCTGTTGCAGGCGTGGCTCTTCAACAATCGCTTCCGGCAGAGTGACTGGATTAGCAGGATTGTTCGGGACAAGTTTGCAAAGTCGGTCCACTTGTCCATAAGGCATCTGCAGAACTCGGCCCACGTCGCGCAAAACCGCCCGCGCCTGCAATTTCCCATGAGTAATAATCTGCGCGACACGGTCCTTACCATATTTGTCTTGAACATAGCGAATGACTTCGTCTCGCCGGTCCTGACAAAAGTCGATATCAAAGTCAGGCATCGAAATGCGTTCTGGGTTCAAGAACCGTTCGAACAGTAAACCAAATCGCAGAGGATCAAGATCGGTAATTGTCAACGACCACGCTACGAGTGAACCAGCTCCCGAACCTCGCCCTGGTCCTACTGGTATTCCTTGCTCCTTCGCCCACTTTATAAAATCGGAAACGATCAAGAAGTAACCTGGGAACTTCATCTTGATGATGATGTCCAGTTCAAAAGCCAACCGATCTTGATAGTCAGCCAGGGCATAGCCATCAGCTAGTGGGGCCTGTGATATACGATTGCGCAGCCCATCCTCGGCCTGCCGCCGCAATTCCGCCGCTTCGACTGCCAGTTGTTCGGTAGCACTGGCATCGGCACCAGCAGACACATAGCGAGGGAGAATAGGTGGCCGACCGAGCGGACGATACGCGCAACGACGAGCAATCTCGACTGAATTTTCCAGCGCTTCAGGCAAATCCGAAAAAAGCGCAACCATATCCAATTCGGACTTCAACCCGTGTTCGGGCGTCAAACGACGACGATCATCTTCAACAACATACCTCCCGCCGGCAATGCACAAGAGTGCGTCATGCGCCTCATAGTCGCTCGGAGTAGCAAAATAGCACTGGTTGGTGGCAACCAACGGTAGCCCATATGCGTAGGCGAGTTCCGTCAATACCGGTTCGACTTGCCGCTCCGATTCATCCTGATGGCGCTGGATCTCAATATACAGTCTATCACCAAAGCAGGATCGCAGCGTTACCAGGCGCTCCTCAGCGAGGTCGGTAGCCCCCTGTCGAATTGCAGTGTCAATCGGCCCCTCGGGACCTCCACTGAGCGCAATCAGGCCTTGATTGTGCTCCTTTAACCTCTCGATCACAACATGGGGGGCCTCGTTGGGTGCAGGGTCAAAGAATGCTCGACTTGAGAGCTTCATCAAACTCGCGTAGCCAATCTCATTCATGGCCAACAGAGCCAAAGACGTCGCTTCCAATGGTCGGTCCGCACCTGTCGGTCCGTCGCGCTTCTGGTCCGCCATGTCGATCGATAACGTCAGTCCGATGATCGGCTGGACTCCGACATCGGCCAACTTCATTGAGAATTCGAGCGCACCAAACAAATTGTTCCTGTCTGTAAGTGCTATGGCCGGAGATTTGTTGGCCACAGCTAGACGGGCCAACTTGGCAATCGGCAGCGCACCCTCAAGCAGTGAATAGGACGAATGCACGCGTAAGTGGATGAACTCCAACTTCGACGTTGTCCGAGTTGGGTCATGCATTTCGGGCCGCACCCGATGTATCATCGCTGTCATCGTCAATGAAATCGCCGGTAGCGATCCTCCACATCTGTCAATGCACAGGCTCTCACAGGTTGGTTTGGTATCTGGTTGCGATTGAAGAGCTCTACCTGACCGATATTGGCCTTACTGTGCAGCTATTTGACTACGTTGCTGCTCGATCAAATGCCCCCCTTCGAGCCGCAGGACCCGGTGCATCCTTAGTGCCAGATCCATGTTGTGCGTCGCGATGAGCGCGGCCACGCCGGTATGTTCAATGAGGGACATCAGATCATGGAATACCCGCTCGGACGTTTCCGGATCCAAGTTGCCCGTGGGCTCATCGGCAAGCAGCAGTCGGGGATCATTGGCTAGACCGCGCGCAATCGCTGTACGTTGCTGCTCCCCGCCCGAAAGTTCGGCCGGTCGATGATCAAACCGCTCACCCAACCCGAGCATCTCCAACAGTTCGCGTGCGCGAACTCCTGCAGCCCGACGCGATTTCCCGCGGATCATTTGCGGAATGACGACGTTTTCCAATGCAGAGAATTCAGGCAAGAGCTGGTGGAATTGATAGATGAAACCAAGCCGCTGGCGCCGGATTCGCGTCCTTGCATCATCGTTTAGATTTGCACAGTCCACGCCTTCCACGATCACGCTGCCTTCGTCCGGTGTCTCCAGCAATCCCGCGATGTGCAGAAGGGTCGACTTTCCCGATCCAGATGGGCCTACCAGAGCAGCCGCCTGACCGGGATAGAGGTCCGCGCTTGCGCCATCGAGCACGCGTATTTCACGGCGGCCCTGATGAAACGCGCGTCGGAGTTTTACGAGTCGCAGTGCTGGTTGAAGCATGACGCCGTCCTGAGCTGATTATTCGTATCGCAAGGCTTCGACCGGATCCAACTTGGACGCTCGCCACGATGGATAGAGCGTCGCAATGACCGATAATGTGAGAGCCATCACGACAATCCAGAATGTTTCCATCGGATGTACATCAGCCGGCAATTGCGTCAAATAGTAGACACTCGGATCCATAAGCGTCGTGCCGGATATCCACTGAACAAACTGGCGTATAGATTCAATTCGCCAACAAAAGATAATGCCCAAACATAACCCGGCGAGTGTTCCCACCACCCCGATAGATGCACCTGTAATCAAGAATACCCGCATAACCGCATGTTTCGTTGCCCCCATGGTGCGCAGAATCGCGATATCGCGGCTTTTATCTTTTACTAACATCATTATTCCAGAAATAATGTTCAGTGCCGCAACCAAAACGATGAGCGATAAAATAATAAACATCACGGTACGTTCGACTTCTAGAACGGTAAAGAAGGTCTGATTGCGTTGCTTCCAACTAATGAAATGATAATCCTCTCCTAACGCGGCGCGCATCGCCTGAATACGTGCCTCGATCTGGTTGGCATCGTCACTTATAATTTCAATGACTTCGACTGAAGGCCCTTTAGAAAAATACCTCTGCGCCTCGCGCATCGGCATAAATACCATAGTGCGATCGTACTCTGACATTCCCAATTCGAAAATCGCCAAGATCGGGTAGGATTTGGTGCGTGGCGCGGTTCCGAAAGGCGTGCGTGCACCGCGAGGTGAGACAAGGGTTAACCGATCACCGCGTGCGACACCAAGATCTGCAGCCAGGCGGCTGCCTATCATGATCCCACGTTGTTCATCGAAACGTTCAAGCCCCCCGTCTAGTATGTTATCGGCAACGAGTGGGAGGGAGCGGATACCTTCTTCTGTCATGCCACGCACAAAACCGCCAAGCGCCTTGCGCGGGGACGACAAAAGAACCTGGCCTTCCACGAGCGGAATGGCGTGTTGAACACCCGGGACTGTCAAGAGTTTGTCAGCGACCGCTTCGTAGTTATCAAAAGGACCCGGTGAAATTTTCTGGACGACAGCATGTCCATTTAGTCCGAGAATTTTCTCAAATAGTTGGTTGCGGAAGCCGTTCATGACGGCCATCACGATAATGAGTGTGGCGACCCCGAGCATAATGCCGACAAATGAGAAACCGGCGATGACCGAAATGAAACCCTCCTTGCGGCGCGCCCGTAGATAGCGTGTCGCAAGCATCCATTCAAACGGCGCAAATGGCGGCGCATCCGTACCTTTAGCCGTACCCTTAGCCGTACTCATGTCCGTCCCCCCGTTATCTAGCAGTACCTGTCAGCTAACTCCGTCGCCTTTTCAACCAGCCGAATCTGTGGCGCAAGATCGAGAAATGCTAAATGGAACCACCCGTGTTCCCGTGCATGCGTCCCACAAAGTCATTTCAATTCATACGCGCCTTAGTTGCGTGCCGTCCTTATGTCCTGTCCTTGTGTCCTGTCCTTGTGTCCTGTCCTTGTG
>JBPCWA010000044.1:0-21530 GCA_051009975.1 Hyphomicrobiaceae bacterium | reverse complement strand
GCATTAATGTTTTCGTCGCGCAGCAGTCTTATGAGGGAGAGGCCATCCAGCTTGGGCAACATTCGGTCAATCACCAGGACATCATAATCGCCCGCGAGTGCCATTGTGAAGCCGATTTCCCCGTCGGCGGCCAAACTGGAAGCATGACCACTTTCCTTTAGTGCTTTCTGTATGTAGCTGGCGACTTCGCCGTCATCTTCAATGACTAACACCCTCATGGTGGGTCCTTCACGATTACCACGACGCCCGATCACGGCAAGTTAGAACAAATCAACGCCCAGGTCGCCGAGCGGCGAACGGGGCAGTGGCTGAATTGTCAAGTGTCGCACGTCTCTACATCGCGCGTAAATATCGCGTGCGACCCTATTCCTAACGGTCGCGGGGTAGTAAGGAGGCGACGAGCCGGATCGGTGGTCAACGGTCCACCTGCCTCGCCTCCCCTTCGAGCCTACTAACTCTTCACCTTTAACTGAACCGCCACGAATCTCCGATTTTCGCCACGCTTGACCGTCATGAGGACAGCCTTGCGACCCAGCTTCTTCGCGGCTTTGACGGCCTTGTCGACATCACCTGGCTCAGCAACTTTCTGACTATTGACTTCGAGGATGATATCACCTTCCTGTAGACCTTTCTCGGCGGCGTGAGAATCTGGATCAACCTTCTGAATCGAGACGCCTTTCTGCGTGCCTTTTGCTTTCACCAAGCCAAGACCGAGGTCGGCGAGTGCTGTTGGCTCGGCCTTCTTCGGTTTGTCTGCCGGTTTTGCCGCGACGTCGGTCTGAGATGGGAATGTGCCAAGCTTGACCCTGATCTTCACATCCCGATCAATTCGTCGCACCTTTACATCTACCGTGGTGCCAGGGGCGAATGCGGCAATCTTACGGGCCAGATCACGACTACTCTCGATTTTTAAGTTATTGACCGAGGTTATGGCGTCACCTGCGCGCAGACCCGAGTCCGCCGCAGGACCACCTTTGGTCACTTCATTGATCAGAGCACCATGTGCATCATCGAGGCCCAGGCTTGCGGCCATATCATCCGAAACAGTTTGAATACGGACACCGAGCCAACCGCGGCTTACCGTGCCAGAATTCTTCAGTTGCTCTATGACTTCCAACGTTGTTGCTGCGGGAACGGCGAATGCAATTCCAACGTTTCCACCTGATGGACTGTATATGGCTGTGTTGACGCCGATCACCTCTCCATTCAGATTGAACGTCGGACCGCCGGAATTGCCGCGATTGACCGCCGCATCTACCTGAATAAAGTCGTAAGGACCCGATCCGATATCGCGGCCTTGGGCAGATAGGATGCCTGCTGTAACCGTGCCGCCAAGTCCGAATGGATTGCCAACTGCAACCACCCAATCACCTACACGGCTCTTTTTCGTGGCAAATCGGACATAGTCGAATCGTTTGCCTGATTTGATTTTCAAGAGTGCCAGATCCGTTCGCGGATCAGCTCCGACCAGCTCGGCGTCGTATTTGTTCTTCTCATCAAACACAACCGTGATTTGGGACGCTCCATCAATAACGTGGTTGTTGGTCACGACGTAACCGTTCTCGGAAATGACGAACCCTGAGCCCTGCGCACGCGGTCTCTGACGCCGTGGCACCTGATCCCCTTTGCCGCCACGTGGCAGGTTTTTAAAGAATTCGTTCAGAGGATGGTCCTCCGGCAGATCCGGAAATGGTGATCCACCGAACCCCCGACCACGATTAGGAACGCGGCTGCTAAGCTTTTGACCTCCGTTGGTAACCCGAATACTAACGACGGCGGGTTTGACCTTTTCGACCACATCCGCGAAGGTGAGCGGTGCCCGCGCGAGCGTTCTGTCCGAAGAAAGCTGCGCGTTCGCTGATGTGATTGTGGACGCCGCAGCAGCGGCCAACACACCGACGGCCACAACCGAAGAAAAGCGGCGATGGCGGCCTGCAGAAGCATCGCGCGAGTTGCGAGCCCGCCCTGTGCATGTCAACGACATTCGTGAGACCTTTCTATGACCCTCTCAATACTGTCTATCTTTGCAAGATCGACAGATAGTCTTGATAGTACGCCCGGCGATCTTACCCCAGCATGTCGGATGCGTTACAAATTTGTAATGTCGAAGAAGAACACTTGGATTCTGAGATGCCTCAGATGCAGATGACTCGGGTACAGATGACTTGGATGCAGACGACTTGGATGCAGATGACTTGGTGCAGATGACTTGGTGCAGATGACTTGGATGCTTTGATTGGCGTGAAAGCCTTCGATGCACTGGGTGCCTCCGGCGCCCCTTATGCCAATCTTTCCTGACCGATGCCTCTTTGCCGGACTCTTCTCCCGTCAACGCTTATCGCGATCCCAAATTTATTGTAGAGCAAACATCACTTACGACTCCGAGCGATCGTCGTTTGCGTTGTTGAGCAGATCGTCGAGGCGCTCACGTTCCAAAGTGCTGAGCGGCGCCTGATCGGCTATCGGCGCAAGGCGTCGACCGCGATGTAGCACAAGTATTCGCCATGCCAACAACAAACCAAAGGCCAGACAAATGAACGGAGCGAGCCAAAGCAACAGAGTGTGCCACCCGAAGGGCGGGCGCAGAAGCACAAACTCGCCATAGCGCGCGACGAGGAAATCAAGTACGGCTTGATCGCTATCACCAGCCTGAAGCCGCTCACGTACCAATAGTCGCAAATCGCGCGCCAGCGGCGCGTTTGAATCATCGATCGACTGATTTTGACACACCAGACAACGTAGCTCGGCCGAAAGTTGTCGCGCTCGCTGCTCCAACTTTGGGTTCGAAAGAATCTCATCAGGCTCTACAGCCACGCATACCGACGAGCTAGATGCCACCACGATCGCCGCCAGAACAGTCAGAGTTGCTCTAAGCCACGAGGACCGGTCTTTGGCGATCATTCCGCCGGTACCACCGCTTGAGCCATCGCTTTGGCACGACGCGGAGCGCCAACGCGCAGCCGCCGATCAGTGAGGGATAGAAACCCGCCGAGGAACATGATGAGCGCCCCGATCCATATGAGACGAACAAGTGGATTGAAGTAAATCCGAACAACAAAACCATTGTCTGGTTGCGCATCACCGAGCACAGCGTAGAGATCGCCTCTCCACGACACATGAATACCAGCCTCAGTCGTCGTTTGGCGCGGCGCGATATAGGAACGCTTGCTTGGCTCCAGCATCGCTACGTTCGCCCCGCGACGCGATACCGTAATTGCACCCGCTTGTTCCCTGTAGTTAGGGCCCGGACGGTTTGTGGCTCCACGAAACGTGAGCGTGTAGCCTGCAATTTTTGCCTGGTCCCTATCGTGCATCACAAGCACCCTCTCGCTCCGGTAGGCCGATGTCGCAACGATACCAATGACCATGACCCCGACACCGAAATGTGCCGTCGCAGTGCCAACCGTAGAACGCGGCAAACCGCACAGCCGCCGCCAACTGTCGACCAATCTGATTTGACCGAACTTGGCACGGAACGCGATATCCTGCACCGCTCCACACATAACCCAGACGCCCAAAGCTATGGCGAATGGAGCTAACCATGGGCGGCTCTCAAAAAACGCAAGTATTAGTATCGAAACCGTGAGCGCAACGAGAGCGCTGACAAGTAGACGTTCTCCGGCCGCAATCATATCGCCACGCTTCCAAGCAAGAAATGGACCGAATGGCAGAGCTATGAGGAGTGGCACCATCAACAAGCCAAACGAGACGTCAAAGTACGGCGCACCCACAGAAATTTTTGCACCCGTCAATGCCTCAAGAGCCAGTGGATAGAGAGTGCCGACGAGAACAACAGCGCAGGACACAACAAGCAATACATTGTTTAAAACGAGACCACCCTCGCGACTGATCGGTGCAAATATTCCGCCCTGGCGCAGTTCCCGCATTCGCACTGCGAAAAGCCCGAGCGAGCCACCTATGAACAGCACCATGATGGCAAGAATAAATACGCCGCGTTCCGGATCGACCGCGAAAGCGTGAACTGAAGACAACACTCCCGACCGCACCAGAAAAGTACCCATCAAACTTAGAGAGAATGTCAGGATCGCAAGCAGAATCGTCCAGACTTTCAATGCTTCACGCTTTTCCATCACGACAGCTGAGTGCAACAGGGCCGTCCCGGCAAGCCAAGGCATGAAAGAAGCATTTTCGACCGGGTCCCAAAACCACCAACCGCCCCAGCCCAATTCGTAATAGGCCCACCATGAGCCCATCGCGATTCCGATCGTAAGAAACATCCAGGCAGCCAAAGTCCAAGGCCGCACCCAGCGGGCCCAGGCTGCATCCGTCCTGCCCTCGATAAGCGCGGCTACAGCAAAGGAAAAAGCAATCGAGAAGCCAACGTAGCCGGCATAAAGGAACGGCGGATGAAACGCCAACGCGGGATCCTGGAGGATAGGGTTCAGACCCTGCCCATCGAACGGGGCCGGCTCCAGGCGTGCAAATGGATTTGATGTGAGGACAATAAACAGACCGAACGCGAAGGCGATTGATGATTGAACAGCTAGCACGGTCGAACGCAATCGTATTGGTAAGTTACTCCCGAAGAGCGCCACTGCACCGCCAAATCCGGTGAGCATGAGTAGCCAAAGGAGCATCGAGCCTTCATGATTCCCCCACACCCCAGAAATTCGGTATATCAGCGGTTTCGCGGAATGCGAGTTTTGGGCAACGTTCGTGACCGAAAAATCCGAAGTGACGTAGGCATACGTCAATGCGAGGAACGACAAACAGACCAATACAAATTGGTAGCCGGCGGCCGGGAGTGCCATTCGCATCAGGCCCTCATCGCGCCTGTAAGTACCCAGCAGCGGAATGCTCATCTGCAAAGCAGCAACCGCCAATGACAACACAAGTGCGAAGTGTCCCAGTTCAATAATCACGCTGCGAATTCCAGTTCATATTGTTGTTGCACGCGATCACCGTCCGTGTCCCGATACTAATCTACTGGCTGGGGTGGACTGCTCCATCGCCAAGTTCAACACCCTTTTCCTTCAGAGATTTTGCAACTTCCGGTGGCATATAGGTTTCATCGTGCTTGGCCAACACGGTATCAGCCTGAAAGACACCGGCTTTATCCAAAATGCCTTCGGCGACGACGCCCTGGCCCTCCCGAAATAGGTCCGGAAGAATGCCGTCAAACTGCACGCTGACCGTTTGGAGAGTGTCGGTTATTCGAAAGGCTACCTTTGTTCCCGAACCGCGGATGACGGAACCGGCGGCAACCAGGCCGCCTAGCCGCAGCCGCTGCCCTTGCTCGACCTTTGCAGCTGCCAAATCGCTTGGTGTGTAGAAGTAAACAATTGCTCCACGCATTGCAAAGAGCACCAAGATGACCGCAATCGCCAAAACGGCGACGCCGCCACCAATAGCAAGGCCTCGGAGCTGTTTCCGCGTCATAGAGATTGTGCTCGTGTCGTCGCTGCTCTGCTACTTTGTGGTTCGCAAGATAGTTTACATGACGCTCACCAATCTTGAAAACCTGTCAGAACATACTCAAAAGCCCGAGACTACAGAGAGACTGTAAAATGCCGTGCGTCGCTAAGAGGCATCTGTGTTGTTGCGACGCAGGGGCGTCGCAAAACGGTATGGAATAAATTGAGCGCAACTTAGAGTTTAGAATAGGACACTAGCAAGAGCTGGCACGCGTGCGTTGCATTTTGGCTTCACAGCACTTAGCGAGCGTGTGATCGGCGCCTGGCCGATGACGGCCAAGTCACCGCTCATGTAACGAGAGACGAAACCCCGATCGAAACAGCGATCGGTCGCTTCCCTCGACACGTGAGTTGAAAGAGCGCCATTGGCTGGGCCAGCATTCCCCGCGCCTTGCACGAGTTCCCTTCTTAGGCAACGCTGCTCCAAGTTCCATCGGGATTGCGACACGCCGTCCCACGCAGCGCCTGCGCTCGACCGTCAATGTAAATCTTATGCGTATAGTCGCGACAATCGATGCGACCACGCTTGTAGGGTTTGCTCGGTATCACTTCGCCATACCGACCGGAATCCGGATTGCGCCAGCCGATACCCTCTCCGGTTCTACCGCTTTCGAGCGCATCGAACTCAGCTTGTTGCGCAAGCAAGCGATCCTGCTTGTCCAAGGCACGTCCAATTTCACTGCCAACTATCCCGCCTACGACGGCACCGATCGCGGTCGCCGCGATCCTGCCGTTACCCTTGGCAACCGCGTTACCAAGTAGACCACCAGTGACAGCACCAACCACCAGGCCAGTGTCAGCCTTGTTGGGCCCATCTGGACCGCAAGCTGAGAGACTTAATCCGAGAATAATGGCGCACACGCCGCTGCCCAACATTTTTATTTTACCACCATTCAGCATGGTCCGAATATCCTCTCCACCTCATTGCTCAGTGAACGCCAACCATACCTCTCGCACTTTCTGTCAGCCGACCTCAGAGCATATCCGGCGCGATTCGGGCAAAACTGCGTCTGATCTGTCCACCGCTATTAATTCTGATGCGCGGCAGAAGGCAGCTCCAACCGGACCTTGAGTCCTCCAAGATGAGAGGCATCTAGCGCACAGTTCCCATGATACGTTGCGGCAAGGTCGTGCACGATCGATAGGCCAAGGCCAGTTCCGGGCGTCGATTCGTCTAGACGGACACCACGCTTGCCAATTTTCGCGCGCTCCTCCTGCGACAGCCCTGGCCCGTCATCCTCGATTTCGAAGATAAGCATGCCACTCCTCAAGCTTCCTGCGATTGGCTCATCCGAAAGCGACAAACGAACTTCGTTACGGCTCCACTTGCACGCATTGTCCAGCAGATTACCGAGCATTTCCTCGAGATCTTGCTTTTCGCCCAGAAATCGCGCCTGCTCGGTACCGTCCAAGACAATGGAAACGCCCTTGTCACGATAAATCCGCTCAAGCGCACGCTTGAGACCCGCGGCTACGGGATGGACATCGGTGATCCTGCCTATGGTGCCAACGCTTGCTGCCACGCGGGCACGATCCAGATAGTGCGTAACCTGGTTTCGCATCAACTCTGCCTGCTCCGACACTTTGTCAGCAAACGCAGTTCCTGAGTCTCGCGCTTCGTTTGTAATCACTGCCAGAGGTGTCTTCAGTGCGTGCGCCAAGTTGCCGACCTGGGTTCTCGCTCGATCAATGATCTCTTGGTTTGAATCCATTAGTGCATTGAGCTCGACCTGAAGCGGCTTGATCTCAGCCGGCAAGTCCCCACCGAGAGAGGCCGCTCTACCCGACCGAATGTCTGCTAGACCTTGCCCGATCAAGCGCAGTGGCGACAAACCAAAGCGGATTTGAAAGAAGGTCGCTATCAAGAGGCCAAGTGCGGCGACAGCAAGAGCGATTGCCATATCGAACGCAAAGTCAGCAATTTTTTGTTCGGGCCAGTCCAGAGGTCCCGCCACTATGAAGGAATAGCGAGGACCTTTATCCGGGTCTCCCAAGCGTCCAATGCGTTCGATTATTCTGAGTGGTTGGTCCAACGGGCCAACTATATCGATGCGGCGAAAATCGAAGGCATTAGGCTTGGCCCCTTCCAAAAACGGCGATGGCAATGAACTCGTTGCAAGCGAGTCTGATACGAGGCGCGGACCGTCGCCCTTTGAAACAGGTTGTATCTGCCAGTACCAGCCGGAATTTGAGTGATCGAAAAGAACCTCCCCCAGGTTCTCGGGTTTTATCGGTTCTGCGGCCCCGAAATTTTGGGCCTCAATGCCATAAGCCAAGAGCTCGAGACGGCTATCAAATGCCTCTAGAACGTTACTGCGGTTGGCGGAATAGATAACCAGCCCGGTCAGCGGCAGCACCACGAGCGTCCAGAGCACGGACGTTGCAAACAGGCGAAAAGCCAGCGAATTCAAGCGATCGGAACTCAGACGCTTGATGGCAAAGTTATAAATGCCGCTAAGTGTCGTCCTCATCTCCAATCATGCGGTATCCAAGCCCACGGATGGTCTTAATAAAGTCCGCAGGAATCTTCTTGCGTAATCGACCTATAAAGACCTCTATCGTATTCGAATCACGGTCGAAATCCTGATCATACAGGTGCTCTACTAGTTCGGTCCGCGAAACAACGCGGGTATTGTGATGCATGAGGTAGGCGAGCAGCCGGTACTCGTGTGATGTGAGCTTTACGACCTGACCGTCATAGGTGACGCGCGCCGACTTGGTATCGAGTCGCACCGGGCCGCATTCAATTTCACTCTTTGCGTGCCCTGCTGCCCGTCGGACCTGTGCACGGATACGCGCCAGCAGTTCTTCCATGTGAAACGGTTTGGCAAGGTAGTCATCGGCTCCGGCATCCATGCCAGCAACTTTATCGCTCCAGCGATCGCGAGCCGTCAGTATTATCACTGGCATATTGCGACTGGCCCGTCGCCACTGCTCAAGCACCGAAATACCGTCCATCTTTGGAAGTCCAATGTCCAGTACAACGACGTCGTACGGCTCGGTGTCGCCCAGAAAGTATCCCTCCTCACCGTCGAAAGCCGTATCAATGGCAAAACCGGCTTCGGTTAAGGCATTCACCAGCTGCCGATTGAGATCAGGATCGTCCTCAACAACAAGCGCCCGCACGGCTTCTCTCCCAAACCTGCCTTCAGAACAGGAACGCACAATCGTTGCGCGGCACCTTAGCGCGATACGGTCCTCGGTTTCAAACGCTTGTCCTATCGGATCGGAAATCCAACTGCAAATGGTCGTCTAGCATCCACTTTCAACCGCCTCAATCGCCCACGGGGCCCCCGCACAATGATCCTGTAGAAAAATCTGTCTGCCGATTGACAGAGCTCCGTGCGTATGAGCCGACTCCTGGCAAATCGCGTTGCCAACAGGCCTAGTTGGTCGACCGGCACCAGCCGGTGCGCTTTCACGGCCGCCGCGGCTCTGGACCAATTGCTGAAGCAGCGCGAACTTTCCGCAACTTGGGCGGTTCCAGGATAACCGGGCTGCAGCGGTATAAGAGCAAGAACACACAACAGGGACATGCGAATATTGATCACCATCGTGCTAAATTTTGCACGCATCGCCTGAATGAGATGTGAACGGAGCGGAGCAGCGTCAGGAGCGACCAGATCGTTTCATCTGCAAGCCCTCAATGGCTCGGCCGGCCCAAGATTTGCACCGAACCAAGGCGCGACGCATAGACCGCTGTCTGACTGAAAGATGATTTGAAAAGAATTTGGCAACTTGCCGGAGAGGAGCGGTTCGCCTGGGCGCCTGGGCGCCTGCCACCAGCTTGGAGTCAATTGCAGGCCTTGAGAGTTCTTCGACGGTGATGATTGAAGCTGTTCACATGTCGTCTTTGCTCAAGACACGGCCATGACGCGATATGATGACGACGGCACCAGCACGCGCTATAGATTCGGCAAGCGCATCATCAATACGCTTGGTCAGGACGTCAACTTCGTGAGCAGTTATCGCTCGACCCGGATCATAATAGATTTGCGCTTCCAATCTTCGACCAACTTTAAGCACAGAGAAATCGATCAGCCTGCCCCCAGCTTCGGCAATGATCGGCCGAATACTGCGCCGTGCGCAGGCTACAAGTTCAGGTCGGGCGCTGACACCTGCCAGCTCGCCGAGGCCGGTCACAAAATCTCTATAGTAGCGTCCGACAACGAGCAGACAGAGTGCGATCACGACCACAGAGTCACCGATCGGTGACAGCCAGCCCAGTGGACTACCCTTCAGAAACGGCATGATGGACAGACCGATGCCGGCCGCAACCGTGATAATACCGTCCAAAATCGCAGCACGCATTTCAAGCCTGAGAACATCACTTTGCTTTCCGGTACGCACCCAGGCAACACGGTGATTGAGCGCTAAAACCGCGCAAACGGTGCAAATGAAAATGAAATAGACAATAATAGGCCCATATCGCAGCTCCGCGATCGCACCACCAGCTGCAAACGTCGAGATATTGAGAACAGCGCTGCAGAAGGCGAAGGCAACAAGGCCCAATAAGGAGAGCGCTCGAAAAGTTACGAAGAGTGATTCGTCGATAGCGTAGCCGAGTGGTCGTTGTCGATCAGGACCACGCATCGCCTGAGAGGCGACTCTAGCACCCAAAATTGCCGCCACAAATCCAATCAGCGAGAACAGGCCGTCAACCAGAATTGCTTGGGAGTTCGACAGCCAGGCGGCCAAGACGCCTGCCGCACCCATAAGCAGGTTGCCCCACTTGCTGACGGCGAGTGCTGCTTGCTCCTGTTTGAGGACATCTGGGTTGCTCATTGCGTTGCTCACAGACCATCCGGACAGCCGCAAATCGCGGTCGCCCGCGCCCATGGACACAGAACCACGTTACCGCATCCTTGTCGACATTCGTCGTTGAATTTGCAACCCTCATGTCGGAGTACCTTGGTGCAGTTGAGCCACAAACGAAGGTAGTCCATGAGTGACAAACCGTGTCTGCAAGATCGCGGAAAGAGTGCTGTTCGCAGCGGTCGCTATCACCGAGCTGTCGATCGCCGACGAAGAAGTCGGAGCAGGCCGACCAAGATTGCAAATGAGCAGTCATTGAGGAATTAGGTTCAATAGTCTACTCGTCTACCGTGGCATCGCCCTGCCGTTTATTCTCAGCTATTGTGTTGCACTCTTCACTACTTTTCGCGCAAGAACGCTCTCACGATAGGCGATATATAGACCACTAGCGAAAATGATGGCGGCCCCAGTCCAAGTGTAGAGGGTCGGTATTTCGGCAAAGAGAAGATACCCCAGGAAAGCAGCCCAAACCAACTTCAGGAAGTCGAAAGGCATTACGGCAGTCGCCTCTGTTTGTTTCAGAGATTCAGCCAGAGTCAATTGTCCAAGAGTACCGGCTATTCCGATGAACGCCAGCCACAGCCAAGCCTCGAGACTAGGTTGCTGCCAGGTAAAAATTGCCGGAACAAGTGACAGGAGACTCAGGAACACATTCATGTACGCGGTAATCGTGACACTGGATTCCGTTCGCGCCAAGAACTTGATGACGATCATTGTGAACGCCCAAACCGAAGCCGAGCCAACAACAAGAATGGAACCAAAATCGAGTGCCTCTACGCCGGGGCGAAGAATGATGAGCGTACCAATAAACCCACAGATTGTTGCGACCCATCGACGAACCCGCATCCGCTCACCGAGTATAAGCACGCTCAAGACCGCCATGAAGATTGGCGACGTGAAGGACAAAGCCGTAACCTTCGCTATGGGTGTTATGGAAAGCGCGGTAAAAAAAGCCAGCATTGCGCCAATGTTTAAAATTGAGCGCACAACGTGCAGCCCGAGCCTCGTGGTATGGAAAACGCCAAAGCCCATCCGAAGTGCGATTGGTAGAAAGATCAATAACCCGAAAAAATTTCGAAAAAACGCTATCTGAAACGGATGCAACTCAAAAGCGATGTATCTTATCGCTGCGTGCATAGAAGCAAAAAAAACCGTCGAAATGACCATCATCGTGATGCCACGACTGGTGGGCGGCATGCGTCTCCACTGAGCGAGGATCGTGGCAGTCGTCAAGGCCAATCTCGCAGAAAACTAGTCGCAATTGAGCGTTGCAGGCTCAAATCCAGCGACCGCGCTACCGAACTGCAGACCCGTGGATCTGATAGAATTTGATCGTCAATTATCGCCTGCGACCGATCGGTCATCTAGAGTTGACCGGACATGTCGGAACTTTCAACCTGCTTGAGATAGGCGGGATCACCGAAACGATCGGGTTTGAATGCGAAGGCGTATTGAGGCAATGCATCTCCAGTTACCCATAGCGCCAAAAGCTCAGCAGCCGCTTGTGCGGCCATGATGCCGTAGCCCGAAAATGCCGAACAAACGAAACTCCCCGGCACACTCAAGGGACCAATAAGCGGTCGATTGTCGGGAGTTTTCGTATAATAACCACCATCGACGTAAGGTCTTGGCATGGGATCGAAATATCGCCCCAATCCCGGCACCATGACGCCCATCCCTCGCAGCGTAATCTCAGGCAAGAATTCGTCCCAGGACAACGGAAAAACGGGCGCTGTATCGACGTGGCAGTTATATGTCCAGTACATCAATACTTGGTTTCCGCCTCCTACCGGGCGGCCATGAACCCCGGCCGGAAAAGTCTGCAATAGATATTGCAATGCCGGTTCCTCGGTGAAGGCGGCTCGCTCCTCGTTTGTCCAGGCAAGTGCGATTGGGTCCGCCCAAATGAGCAGCGGCGCTGATCTCGGCAGAATGCCGGCTGGATCCGGAAGGCTGATCTTGACATGCTTTTCAACTACGACCGGCAATTCAATGTCGACGATCGCCAAGGTCGTATTGAGGTAAGGCCCGCTTGCAATGACGACGCAATCTGTCTCCAACCTCTGCTGCAGCTCACCGTTTCCCAGCGTAACGGCACAGACACGTCCCCCCGCCAATTCGACACCCGTCAATTCGGCCGCGATCAGATGAGTACCGCCAATCCGCGCCTCTTCCAGTAACAACATGCCCAGCTGCTGGGCGCTGAGCGAACCGCACCGCCTTGTGTGCAATATGCCAACAGTATCGCTGCTCAAATAGGGGTACAGTTCGCCGATCAATTGGCGATCAACCAGCAAATCCGCGCCGTCAATTGGGTTGCAAAAGTCACGATCTTCGACCGAACGATAGTCAGATCGCGACCCGATGTGGCGCAGAGGACCCGCTCCTAGCGCCTGTGCCTCCAAGGCTTGCGTTTCGAAGTCGGCCACCCGATTCTCGTCCGCCGTTGCAAATACATATCCACGACGCGTCATCAGAAATCTGTTGTGCGTGCGGCGGGCTTGCGCTTCCATGAGATCGATGCTGCGATTCATCAGCGCCACCATGGCGTCGCCTGGGCCTGGCCACCAGTTGCGGTAGCATTCTGTTGATTTGTCGCTCGTGACAGACAACGGCGGTTCAGGATCAACCAGCGCAACCCGGCCCAACCCGGCCTCACACAATGCACGTGCGGCAGCGATGCCCACAATGCCAGCACCGCAGACAACTGCATCAAATTTGTTTTTGTTGATATTCATTATTTCAGCACACACTGCGGTTCAAGTGCTCTCGACGGTGTTGCGGAAGACAGTGGTCTGGCCGGACTCGTACGAACTAGTAGCAATGACTCGTGGTATCGAATTTCGGCGTCCAAGCCATACAACAGCCTTCAGGTCTGTGGAAGTGCCAGCCTTTCCACCTTAATCAGCATTTTGCTGAGAAAATGCCGACCCAATAGCCGTTTCGATTGGTTGTGTGCGCTGTGCGATCATAACACCCAAGATCCGCCGCACAACTCCAAGCGTACTCAAAAGTCGTGAATGGGCTGTTCGTTTAGATTGTCCTCAGCGATGCTGTCCGATAGAGCTTGGCCCATGGCATTACAAAAGTCTGACGACAATAAAGTCATTCACGTTCGCGGCGCCCGTGAGCACAACCTCAAGGGTGTGAACCTTACGATACCGCGCGACGCGCTTATAGTGTTCACGGGACTGTCAGGCTCCGGGAAATCGTCCCTAGCTTTCGATACGATTTACGCCGAGGGGCAACGTCGCTACGTAGAAAGCCTGTCCGCATACGCCCGTCAGTTTCTGGAGATGATGCAGAAGCCAGACGTCGATCATATCGATGGCCTTTCGCCTGCGATATCGATCGAACAGAAAACAACCAGTCGCAATCCGCGATCCACTGTCGGCACCGTTACCGAAATTTACGACTACCTCAGGCTTCTGTTTTCTCGCGTCGGCACACCGTACTCGCCAGCCACGGGCTTGCCAATCGAAAGCCAGACTGTATCCCAAATGGTTGATCGCATCCTTGCTCTTGATGCAGGCACTCGGCTTTACCTACTTGCTCCGATCGTCAAGGGACGCAAGGGCGAATTTCGCAAAGACCTTGGCGAATTGATGAAGAGAGGGTTCCAACGCGTCAAAATCAATGGCGCATTTTATGAGATTTCCGATGCGCCCAAATTAGACAAAAAGTTTAAACACGACATCGACGTTGTGGTTGATAGGATAATTGTCCGCGGAGACATTGCAACACGATTGGCAGATAGCATGGAGACCGCTTTGGATCTCGCCGATGGTATTGCCATTGCCGAACTCGCCGACAAACCGCTCCCGAGATCCGCGACAAAAGGCGCCAACAAATCAAAGAATGACACGCACGAGCGGATCGTATTCTCCGCGCGATTCGCCTGTCCATTATCGGGATTTACAATTGATGAGGTAGAGCCAAGACTGTTTTCGTTCAATTCGCCCGCTGGCGCATGCTCAAAGTGTGACGGGCTCGGCACGGAACTTCAATTCGAGCCCGAGTTGGTCGTACCTGACGGAAATCTGTCACTCCGCCAAGGCGCAATTCAGCCTTGGGCGAAAACGGGGGCCACTTCGCCGTATTACGAGCAGACACTTCAAGCTCTCGCACGCCACTACAAGGTTCAGATGACCACACCTTGGGCGGAACTTCCAAGACATGTCCAGAACGCCATATTGTTTGGAACTGGCAGTGAAGACGTTGCTTTTACATACGAAGACGGGTTGCGAAAATTTAGAACGAAAAAGCCGTTTGAAGGCGTCATAAACAACATCGAACGGCGTTGGCGAGAAACGGATAGTCAGTGGGTCCGAGATGAGCTCTCAAGATATCAGGGTAATCATGCATGTGAGGAGTGCAGCGGTTATCGCCTAAAAACACAAGCGCTATGCGTCAAGATCGGTGGCAAACACATAGGTGAAGTCTGCAATCTTTCGATCCGCTACGCCGGTGCCTGGTTCCATGAATTGCCATCCACGCTTACCAAAAAGCAGCGCGAGATTGCTACCCGAATTCTTAAGGAGATCAACGAGCGTCTCAGGTTCCTAAATGATGTTGGGCTTGACTACCTAACGCTGTCGCGTGCCTCGGGTACTCTGTCGGGTGGTGAGAGCCAGCGTATCCGCCTCGCATCTCAAATCGGATCTGGATTAACAGGCGTGCTTTACGTCCTCGATGAACCTTCCATTGGTCTTCACCAGCGAGACAATGAACGTCTGCTTGGAACACTGCGACACCTGCGCGATCTTGGTAACACCGTCATCGTCGTCGAGCATGACGAAGACGCCGTTTTGACGGCAGATCATGTTGTCGACATTGGCCCGGGGGCGGGGGTCCACGGCGGTCAAGTCGTAGCCCAGGGAACGCCAGCGGATATCATGGCAGACAGCGGAAGCCTCACTGGGCAATATCTCAGTGGCAAACGACAAATACCGATACCCACCACGCGACGACCGGTCAATTCGCGCAAGCAGGTGACGGTAGTACAGGCTACCGAGAACAATTTAAAGTCGGTTACCGGCTCGATACCAGTCGGGCTTTTCACTTGCGTTACGGGCGTATCGGGTAGTGGGAAGTCCACGTTTCTGATTGAGACGTTCTACAAGGCGATTGCGCGGCGATTGACCAACGCTCGGGAAAATCCTGGAGCACACAAGCGAATTGACGGTCTACAATATCTAGACAAAGTCATCGACATAGACCAATCCCCGATCGGACGCACGCCTCGATCGAACCCGGCCACCTATACGGGTGCCTTTACACCGATTCGCGAGTGGTTCGCCGGCCTGCCAGAAGCCAAAGCCCGCGGCTACTTGCCAGGACGCTTCTCGTTTAACGTCAAAGGTGGACGCTGCGAAGCTTGCCAGGGTGACGGTGTCATCAAAATCGAGATGCACTTTCTGCCCGATGTTTACGTGACGTGCGATCAGTGCAAGGGAGCTCGGTATAACCGGGAGACCTTGGAAATCAAGTTTCGAGACAGGTCTATTGCTGATGTACTCGATATGACCGTTGAAGACGCATGTGGTTTCTTCCAGGCGGTTCCAGCAATACGAGATAAGATGGAGACTCTGAGGCGCGTTGGGCTTGGCTATATCAAGGTTGGCCAGCAGGCTACAACGCTCTCTGGGGGTGAGGCACAGCGCGTAAAATTAGCAAAAGAACTATCTCGCCGCGCTACGGGGCGCACGCTCTACATCCTGGATGAGCCGACGACCGGGCTTCATTTTCATGACGTAGCCAAGCTACTAGAGGTGTTGCACGAGTTGGTTGAAGCAGGCAACACGGTCGTGGTTATTGAGCACAATCTCGAGGTGATCAAGACGGCTGACTGGATCCTAGACATTGGTCCAGATGGTGGAGATGGAGGTGGCGAAATCATTGCCGCAGGGACACCGGAAGACGTTGCTGCGACCGCAAACAGTCATACCGGCGCCTTCCTAAAAGCTCTGCTCAAGCGCCGTCGAAATCACAAATCGGCCAAAAAAGCGCCTCGGAAGAAAGTTGCTGCAGCCGCCACTCCTCGGGGACCGCACAAAAAGGCGAGCAAGAGACAGGCTGCAAAACCAAGCAATTCGCTAGCCACAAAATGAAGGCTTCGAGAGACTTGCTGTCGCAGCAGTGCAATAGTGGGTAAGAGAAGAGAATTGTCATCTCTATGCAGCGAACGATGGAAACGGTCGCGCCTCGCCAGCTAGTATCATTCCACATCACCGACTGGGACGTTTCCGCTATTCATTTGAAAGCTTGCTTACTTGTAGGCAATTGCAGCAGTGGATGGCCCCAAAAGCGGCATCATCTCAAAGTGCCTAAAGCCAGCCTCTTCACACCAATCTTTGAACTCTGCGCCAGTAAAGTCAAACGCATCGCCGAATTCAATCAACATGTTGAGCGACATGAACATTCCGAAAGTGTTTTTGCGGCGGGCATCGTCGATCAAGGCTTCGATCGCCACAAACGCACCACCCTCCGAAAGCGCATCATAGGCCTTTTTAATCAGCATCTTCTTCTTGTCCAAATTCCAATCGTGCAAAATCATCCCCATGACTACCACGTCTGCCGACGGCAAGGTGGCCTCAAAGAAGTCACCCGCAACTAGGTGAATGCGATCTCCCACACCGGCCTCGACGACTTTTCGCTGCGCAATCTCCGTGACAACCGGCAAATCCAACGAGGTACAAGTCATGTGCGGATGCGCCGCGACCACTAAACGCGACAGAAGCGCATCGGCCCCGCCAATATCGGTCAAAGTCTTAACCCTATCAAAAGGAAAGACCCGTGCAAACGTTTCAAAATTTTGCCTGGAGGCAGCATTCATAGCCGCCATGAACCCTTCAAGACGCGCGGGCTCTTCGTAGAGTGTTTGAAAAAATGAGGCACCGTCGCCTTTGGTTTCGCTCTGCGCCGTCCCGGTCTTCAACGCCTCCGGCAGATCCGTCCAAAAACCGTAGTTACGACTATGCCATAACTCCAAGATTCCCCCAAGATAATCAGGAGATTCTCGGTCCAGAAATGTAGCTGTCTCAGGCGTATTTGAATAGCGCGAATCAGGGCCATTTCCTTGACGAGCCAGCAGATTGACAGAAACGAGAAGGTCGAGAACATCCAGCGCCGGTCGCGACTTGAGATTGAATTCTCGGACAATCTGCGCGTGTGTCATCTCACCTTGGGCCAGTCGCGTATAAAGATCTAGACCGACAGCCGCTAGCAACGCCCTGGAAACACCAAATCCGCTGGCAATCTGCATGATGTGTTTCGGATCTGGTCGGGCCATCTTAATTTCCCCTCACAACTTCAAGGCGCCATGAATATTGGGTGTAATGATGGCGCAAATTGCATGGGTCGACTACCCCACGTGGTCCATCAACACTCCGCCAGTAGCGTCATCGTGTTCTCCAATGTCATCTCGACCGGATTTCCCCCCACGCTCGGATCACGCAACGCCACTCTCGCAATATGCTCGAGATCGAGATCCACAACCCCCAATTCGGCAAGGGACCTCGGGATGTCAAGATCGTCTTTCAGGCGACCTACGAAGCTGCAAAACCCATCGAAACCACCTTCAATCCCAAGATAAGCTGAAGCCTTGCCGAGCTTGTTCGCGATCGCTGGTCGATTGAACCGCAACACCGGCAACATAACAACGGCATTTGTCGTACCGTGATGCGTGTTGTGGATCGCACCGATGGGATGCGACAATGCATGAATCGCACCCAAGCCTTTCTGAAATGCGGTCGCCCCCATCGCTGCCGCGCTCATCATGTTCGCACGCGCCTCTAAATCGGCACCGTCAACGAATGCGCGCCGGAGATAGTCCTTGACAAGACGCATCCCTTCCAACGCAATCCCCTGGCTCATTGGGTGAAAATGAGGTGAGCAGTAAGCCTCCAGGCAGTGCGCGAATGCGTCCATACCGGTTCCGGCTGTGATGCTCGGTGGCATACCGACGGTCAGTTTCGGATCGCATATGACTACTTTGGGCAGCATTTTCGGATGGAAGATGATTTTTTTTTCGTGCGTTGCACTATTGGTGATGACCGAGGCCCGCCCCACCTCGGAGCCCGTTCCCGCCGTGGTTGGTAGCGCGATGATTGGCGCAATAACATCTGAGTCGGCTCGCTTCCACCAGTCTCCAACATCCTCGAAATCCCAGACTGGTCGTGTTTGTCCAGCCATGAATGCAACAGCCTTTCCGAGATCCAATCCCGAACCGCCACCAAAGGCGATTACTCCATCGTGACTACCGGAATGAAAAGCAGCAATTCCAGCGTTGAGATTTTCGTCCGTCGGATTGGTGTCCACTTCGGCGAAGACCGAGTCTCCCAAACCATGCAATTTCATTATCGCAAGGACGTCTTGGGCAATTTCAAGCTTCGCGAGTCCACGATCCGTTACGAGCAAAGGTCGCTTTATCTCTGCTGACTCGCAGGCCTCGGCCAGCTCGGCCACGCGGCCCGCGCCAAATCGGATTTGCGTGGGATAAGACCAATTTGCGACAAAAGACATGAAAGGCCCGCCTATTTGAGATGATAGGACTTTGGCCGCGATACAGCTTGGTAGCCTAGCACCGAGAGGGATGCTCCGCGGCCTGTATCCTTGCAGCCCGTCCAGCAAAGTGCAGGGTCGAGGTAATCCGCGCGGTTCATGAAAACTGTGCCTGTCTCGATGCGCCGGCCAATCGAAATGGCGCGATCGCGATCGCGAGTCCATAGCGAGGCGGTCAGTCCAAAGTCGCTATCGTTCATCAATGCAATGGCCTCGTCATCACTTGAAACCTTCATGACGCCAACAATCGGCCCAAAAGTTTCATCGCGCATAACGCGCATGGTATGATCAACATCTACGAGGATTTGCGGAGCCAGATAGGTGCCTTCGTCTGCCGGAAATTGCTTGGCATCGACCAGGCCCTTCGCGCCATTCGCCAGCGCCTCGCTCATTTGCCCGCGCACTTCATCGGCGAACCGTTTATTGGCCATTGGTCCAAGTGTCGTCGCCGGCTCGAGCGGGTTTCCCAAAATATAACTTTCGGCAAGGGATACGGCCTTCTCAACAAACGCATCATACAAAGGGGCCACAACATAGATGCGTTCTATTCCACAACAACTTTGGCCAGAGTTGAACATCGCCCCGTCAATTAAAGTATTTGCAGCCGCGTCAATGTCCGCATCCTCAAGAACGTAACCCGGATCTTTTCCGCCAAGCTCGAGGCCAACATTGATAAACGTGCCGGCAGCCGCCCTCTCAATGGTCCTCCCCGCCGCCACGGAGCCAGTAAAATTCACGAACGCAAAAGCCTTGTCTCCAATCAGACTTGCCGTGGTTTCGTGGTCAAGAAAAACATTCTGAAACAGAGCCGACGGCACGCCCGCTTCATGAAATGCCCGAGTCATGCGTTCGCCGACAAGCATCGTCTGCGTGGAATGTTTCAAAAGGATTCCATTGCCGGCGATGAGTGCCGGCGCAACGGAATTGATCGCAGTCATCCAAGGATAATTCCACGGCGCGATTACTAGGCCAATGCCAAGCGGTTCGCGCGCGATAAAACGTTGAAACTCCGACGTATTCTCAATCTCTAGTGGTCGCAGCGCCTCAATCGCGATTTGCGCCATATGGGTCGCGCGTTCTTTAAACCCACTGAATTCGCCGCCATAACAAATCGGACGGCCCATCTGCCAGGCAAGTTCCGTAATCACATCCTCGTTCATTTCTCCGACGCGCGCGACGCCGGCGAGGACCAATCGAATACGTTCCGCGATTGGTTGATCAGCCCATTCGGCCTGAGCTCTGCGAGCACTGTCAGCGGCCTCTTTCACCGCTTCCAAAGACGCCACTTCTCGCTCTGCATAAATTGAACCATCGATCGGAGAAACGCAACGCAGCATCCGGGACATAATCAAGCTCGCTCGAAACCACGACGGAAATCCCAATCCGTCACGCGACGATCCGATTCAAATTGCTCCCAATCTGCGCAGTGAACGTAGTGGTCGACAACATCATCGCCGAATGCCGCACGAAGCATTGTTGAGTCATTGAGAGCAGCAGCAGCCGTGCGCAGCGACTTTGGGATCTCACGCCCCTCTCCACCATAGGCATTGCCGGCAAACTCAGCTTCAAGATGCATTCCCTGCTCGATGCCAGCCATTCCGGCCGCAAGCAATGCAGCCATCGCGAGGTACGGATTGAGGTCAGCACCGCCAACGCGACATTCAATTCGCACGGACTTGCTGTCTGCACCACAGATCCGGTACCCCGCTGTCCGGTTGTCGACTGACCAAACCGCCTTCGTCGGGGCGAAAGTCCCTGCCATATAACGCTTATAAGAGTTCACATAGGGAGCCAGGAAATAAGTGATCTCGGACGCATGCCGCAAGAGGCCTGCCAGATACTGTGTCATTAACGGTGACATCCCGTGTTCGTTGGCGGGCTCACAAAAGACTGGCTGGCCATCTTGAATCGATACAAGTGACTGATGAATATGACACGAATTTCCGGCGTAGTCGTAGTGCCATTTGGCCATAAATGTGACCGAACGACCTCTAGCAAAGGCGATTTCTTTGATTCCATTTTTTAGGATGACGTGGCGATCTGCCATTGTCAGCGCATCCGCGTAGGTGACATTGATTTCTTCCTGACCGGCAGAGGCCTCCCCTTTTGAGTTTTCAACCGGAATGTCCGCTCCGTAGAGGCCGTTGCGAACTGCGCGCATGACATCTTCCTCCTTACTCGTCTGGAAGATATGATAGTCCTCATTGTATTCGCTTACTGTCGTCGGACGTGCGCCTCGGCTGATCTCGTCGTAGCTCTCACGAAATAGAAAAAACTCAAGTTCTGTCGCCATAAGTGGTTTCAAGTTAGCCGCTTTTAGTCGTTCAATCTGCTTCTTAAGAACTGCGCGAGGTGCGTGCGGGATCTCGGCGCGTGTGTGATGATCGAGAACATCGCAAAGCACGAGCGCCGTTCCGTCAAGCCACGGGATCCTACGGCAGGTGCTCATGTCCGGGCACATTGTATAGTCCCCATATCCGGCGGCCCAACTGGTGGATTTGTAGCCATCCACCGGTTCCATCTCCATATCGGTGGCGAGCAGGTAGTTGCATGAGTGCGTTTCTTGCCACGCATGCTCAACAAAATGCTGAGCTTGAAACCTCTTCCCCATAAGTCGGCCCTGCATATCCGGCAAAGCTACCAGCACGGTATCAATTTCGCCGTCGGCAACCAGTCGACGCAACTCTTCCATTTCTAGCCTGCCAGGCATCTACACCG
>JBPCWA010000043.1:0-5895 GCA_051009975.1 Hyphomicrobiaceae bacterium | reverse complement strand
CCCTCAGACCTTTCCCGGCCCTCAGACCTTTCCCGGCCCTCAGACCTTTCCAGGCTCTCAGACCCTTCCGGGCCCCAAACCCTTCCAGGCCCCAGACCCTCCCGAGTCCATATCCTTATGATTGCCCTGCGAGGCGTTGATTGAGGTGCCAGATTATACACCCGCCACGCGAGAGGCGAATCTCATTGCCGATGCAGATTCTGATCCTGGCGCCAAACCAGAGTCCGTCTTGTGATTGCATGCCTGGTCACCCCTCAATCTTGGTCTTTTGGCCCCCTTTCAAAAAACGAGTCGGTGAAATTTTTCTTGATTTTTTCACGTCCGCAGGCGCAGATGGGGGGATGTAGCGGAGGAAGGCGATTGGGAGTTTCGGATTCGACTCGTGTCGGGCGACAGCCCCGACCGACGGGTGCCTTGCAGAACAGTGTTGGCTCTGACATCCGAGCTCTGCGCAAGAGTCGCGGCATGACCTTGACTACGCTCGCTAGAAAACTGGGTCGCTCTGTCGGCTTTGTGAGCCAAATCGAGCGTGGTCTGTCTGAGCCTTCTATCGAGGATCTGAAGGCAATTTCAGATCTGTTTCTCGTTCCCGTAGGTTTTTTTTTCGGGGCGTCTCCAGCCGAGAATGGTGAGGCTCGCCATGTTGTGCGTTCAGGCTCGCGGCGCTTGCTGGGAAATGTCGAAGGCGGGCTTATGGAAGAACTCTTGTCGCCAGATCTCGGCGGCGCGTTCGAGATCATTCGCAGTGAGTTTGCGGCCGGAGCACACATGCTTAAGCCGGCGCTGCGTGACACCGAGGAAGCCGGTTATGTTGTTTCCGGGACGATCGAGATCGAAATTAATGGAGTCTGGCACTTGCTGCACGAAGGAGATTCGTTCCGCTTTGCCGCCGAACCATACCGCTGGCGCAATCGAACGGATCAACCCTCAATCCTGATCTGGGTCATCGCCCCTCCTACCTACTAGCTGAGCGAGGTCGAAAATGATTGAATTTCCAACGACTGCCCGTGTCGTCATCATAGGTGGAGGTGCCGTCGGCGTATCTGGCCTTTACCATCTGGCCAAAGCGGGTTGGACTGATTGTGTCCTGCTTGAGATGAACGAGCTAACGTCAGGTTCCACTTGGCATGCGGCAGGCAACTGTCCAAACTTTTCCAGTTCGTGGGCCGTCATGAATATGCAGCGATACTCTGTTGCCCTCTATCAACGGATTGCGGAGGAGGTCGACTATCCAATCAACTATCATGTCACCGGCTCAATCCGTTTGGCCCATTCGCGAGAGAGGATGCAGGAATTTGAACGGGTGGCCAGTATGGGGCGCTACCAAGGTATCGATATGGCTGTCTGCACTCCGGCCGAAATCAAACGGTATCACCCCTTCGTTGAGCTGCACGATTTAACAGGTGGGCTTTGGGACCCACTCGATGGGGATATCGATCCGGCTCAGATGACCCAGGCTTTGGCCAAGGGCGCCCGCAATATGGGGCAGCGCATACTGCGCTTCACACCAGCCATTGGAATTTCCCGCAGCGAAGGTGAGTGGGTCGTTCACACAGAAAAGGGCGATATCCGATGCGCGTTTGTCGTCAACGCGGCCGGCTACTATGCCCAGCGGATCGGCGAGTGGTTCAAGCCCTTTGGCGGCCGAACGGTGCCAATGACAGTCATGAGCCACCAATACTTTTTGACCGAGGAGATTCCCGAGCTTAAAGCCTGGAGCTCGAACAATGGCCGCAAGCTACCACTGCTCCGCGATGTCGATTCATCCTACTATTTGCGCCAAGACAAGAATGGTCTCAACCTCGGTCCCTACGAGCGCAATTGCAGGGCGCATTGGGTGAATGACGACGATCCAATGCCCGACGACTTCTCCTTTCAGCTCTTTCAAGACGACCTGGATCGATTGGAGTGGTATATTGAGGACGCCATGGCGCGCGTTCCGCTGCTAGGCACCCAGGGCGTCAACCGCGTGTTCAATGGACCGATTCCATACGCCCCAGATGGTTTGCCATTGCTCGGACCCATGCCAGGTGTTCGGAACGCTTTCGAAGCTCACAGTTTCACCTTTGGTATTGTACAAGCTGGCGGAGCCGGGAAGGTTTTGGCCGAATGGATTACAGAAGGTTGCACAGAGTGGGACATGTGGGCGGTAGATCCGCGACGTTATACCGACTACACCGATCCCGAATATAACTTTCAGAAGGCAATGGAAACCTATGGCCACGAGTACGCGATGCACTTCCCGCATTTCGTTTGGCCAGCAGGACGCGACAAGAAGTTGTCCCCGATCCACGACCGGCTGGCGGAGGGCGGTGCGCAATTCGGAGTATATAATGGATGGGAGCGAGCCAACTGGTTCGCACGCGACGATGACAATACCTCAATTGAAGCGACCCAATCTTGGGAAAGGGACGGACCGTGGGAGGCACGGGTCAAAGAAGAATGCGAGGCGGTGAGAGACGATGTTGGAGTGCTCGATCTCTGCGGTTTTTCGCGCTTTGAGCTGTCCGGCAACGGAGCCGCGAATTGGCTCTTAACCCAGATTACGGGAGGCCTACCAAAGGTCGGGCGATTAAATTTAGGATACTTTGCTGACGAGATGGGTCGGATTGTGACCGAGATGTCGGTTCTGCGCACCGGCATTGATGCGTTTACGCTCATCACTGCGGCTGCCGCTCAGTGGCATGACTATGAAATCTTGGCGATGGCTTTGCCGGACCATCTTTCGCTCATTGATCGTACGCGTGAGCTCAGCACGTTGGTCGTGACCGGACCTAATTCCCGCAAACTCTTTGCGAAAATATCAGATGCTGATCTCACACTACCGTGGCTTAGTCATCAATCCGCTCACTGCGCCGGCCGCAAAGCTCTCCTTGCAAGGGTTTCCTATGCGGGCGAACTGGGTTGGGAAATTCACGCGGAAAATTGCGATATACCCGCGATTTATGAAGCGGTCATCCGTGCAGGCGCGAAGCCCTATGGGATGTTTGCGATGAATGCGCTACGCCTCGAGAAAGGTTATCGTACCTGGAAGGGGGATCTTTCGACGGACTATACCATTCTAGAGGCTGGGCTCAGCCGGTTCATTAAATGGGACAAGCCGGAATTTGTCGGTAAGGCGGCACTTCTCAAAGAGAAACAACGCGGAAGTGAGAAACAGTTCGTGACGCTCGTTGTCGAACCTAACGACTTCGACGCCCCCTACATGTCAACTATCTGGAACGGCCAAGAGATTGTCGGCGAAACAACGTCAGGTGGGTATGGCTATCGGGTCGACGCGTCTATCGCGCTGGGTATGGTTCGCACGGACCTCGCACAGCCGGGCCGAATGTTGGACATAGAAATTTATGGCAAGAGGTATCGCGCGGAGGTTCAGTCCCGAAGTGCAATGTGGGACCCGCACAACGCGAGGTTAAAGGCATGAACCAAACGATACCAGAATTCGCGCGTGCCGTGATTATTGGTGGTGGAGTGGCGGGATGCTCTGTTGCCTACCATCTCACCAAGCTTGGCTGGCGTGATGTTGTCTTGCTTGAAGCGAACAAGCTCACCGGTGGCACTACGTGGCATGCGGCAGGGTTGATAGCGCAGCTGCGCGCTTCGAAGAACATGACGAGGCTCGCCAAGTATAGTCAGGAACTCTATGGAGAACTTGAGGCCGAAACAGGAGTAGCGACGGGCTTTCGACGTTGCGGATCAATCACGGTTGCGCTGAGTGAGGAGCGAAGAGAAGAGCTTTGCCGCCAGGCTTCTATGGCGCGGGCGTTCGGCGTCGAGATCGAAGAGATTGGGCCGACCGAGGTTAAGGCACGCTACGAATATCTAAACGTCGACGATGTGGTTAGCGCCGTATATCTGGAAAAAGACGGACAAGGCGACCCGGCCAATATCGCGTTGGCGCTTGCTAAAGGCGCTCGCCAGAGCGGCGCAACCATTGTTGAGGGCGTGAGAGTCACGAAGATACATCGCTGCGATGGTCGCGTCACCGGCGTGGATTGGTCCTATGGCGATGGTGTTGGTACCATATCTGCAGACTTTGTCGTCAATTGCGCTGGAATGTGGGCCCACTCGGTCGGAGCAATGGCGCAGGTGTCCGTTCCGCTGCACGCTTGTGAGCACTTCTATATCGTTACTGATGCAGTTAAGGGGCTTCCACGATTACCAGTACTGCGGGTACCAGACGAGTGCGCTTACTACAAGGAAGATGCGGGCAAGATTCTGCTTGGCGCATTCGAACCAGTTTCTAAACCATGGGGTATGAATGGCATTCCAGACGATTTCTGCTTCGAACAGTTGCCCCCGGACTTTGATCATTTTGAGCCTATTCTTGAGAAAGCCGTTAGGCGCTTGCCGCTGCTGGCAGAAACAGGAATTCATACGTTCTTCAATGGGCCGGAGAGTTTTACACCGGACGATGCGTATCATCTCGGCGAGGCTCCTAACTTGCAGAATTTTTACGTTTGCGCGGGATTTAATTCGATTGGCATTCAATCGTCCGGTGGGGCTGGTATGGCCTTGGCGCATTGGATGGAATTCGGCCATCCTCCGTTCGATCTTTCGGATGTCGACATAAGGCGTATGCAGCCATTCCAGCGCAATCGAACGTATTTGTACGAGCGTTCGAAGGAAACGCTAGGGCTACTCTATGCGGATCACTTTCCCTATCGACAAATGACAACAGCGCGCGGTGTTCGCCGCTCTCCCTTTCATGCGCATCTCGCCGGGCAGGGAGCTGTGTTCGGCGAACTCGCCGGATGGGAGCGCGCCAATTGGTTCGCTCGTTCGGGACAAGAAGGTGTCTATCGCTATTCC
Source organism: Hyphomicrobiaceae bacterium (assembly GCA_051009975.1). GTDB lineage: Bacteria > Pseudomonadota > Alphaproteobacteria > Rhizobiales > Hyphomicrobiaceae > Tectiglobus. Next base: position 1,083 of record JBPCWA010000043.1, on the reverse strand, counting down.
TGGAAACGACAGAACTGGTTTGAAAACTGCCGCGCTGAGCATCTCGCAATTCGCAACAATGTCGGAATGTACGATATGTCGTCCTTCGGCAAGATTCGCGTCGAAGGGCGTGACGCGGAAGCCTTCTTGAATTACGTTTGTGGGAATGATGTCGCGGTAGATCACGGTCGGATCGTTTACACGCAATTTCTCAATGACCGGGGCTGCATCGAAGCGGACGTCACTGTGACCCGCCTTGCAGAAACGTCCTATATTGTTGTGACGCCGGCGGCAACGCTTCAACGCGAATTGCATTGGCTGGCCCGCCACAAGGGTGACTTTAACGTCGTTATCATTGATGCCACGTCTGCCGAAGGGGTGCTCGCCATTATGGGGCCGAACGCTCGCACCCTCATGCAGCGCGTGTCGCCTGGGGATTGGTCAGATCAAGCGCATCCCTTCGCTACTGCGCGCGAAATCGAACTCGGCATGGGGGTCGCCCGCGCTCACCGGATTACCTATGTTGGTGAATTGGGGTGGGAGCTCTACATACCGGCGGAGATGGCGGCTCACGCATTTGAAGCCATCTGGGATGCCGGTCGAGACCTTGAGCTTACCCTCTGTGGCATGCACATGATGGACACGGCGCGTATCGAGAAGGCCTTTCGCCACTTTGGTCACGACATTACCGATGAAGACCATGTATTGGAGGCCGGGCTCGGTTTTGCGGTCAAGACAAGTAAAGCCGCTTTCCTGGGTAGAGATGCTGTCCTGCGCAAAAAAGATGCTGGTCTTGATACACGCCTTGTCCAGTTTCTACTCGAAGATCCAGAGCCACTTCTCTATCATCATGAGCCGATCGTACGGGACGGCACGATCGTCTCATACATTACCTCAGGCAACTACGGCCACACGCTCGGGGCGGCTGTCGGAATGGGTTATGTTCCGTGCAAAGATCAGACGGTCGCCGACCTGATGTCGTCGTCGTACGAAATAGAGGTCGCAGGAATACGCATCAAAGCCTGTGCTTCTCTTCGGCCGATGTACGATCCCAAGGCTCAGCGCGTTAGATCATGACGCCAATTCGCGAAAGCTGATGCAGAC
>JBPCWA010000042.1:0-7271 GCA_051009975.1 Hyphomicrobiaceae bacterium | reverse complement strand
GGTCTCAACCACCGCAAGGCCGGTGCAAGCATGGCAAAATATTTGCTCGACCGAGGTTACAGGAAGTTTGGTTATCTTGGTGTTGATCTGAAACTAGACAAGGCGGCTGCGCGAAGGCTTCAAGGTCTTCAGAGCACTCTGCGATCAGCTCAATCAAAAATTTTGACCAAGCTGACTGTTCCCACACCCTCAGGCATTGGCCTAGGTCGACACAATATGGAACGGCTTCTCGAACAAGCACCTGATCTCGAGGTCGTTTATTTTTCCGATGATGCGGTCGCCGCTGGTGCGCTGATGTATTGTATGGCGCACGGCATCGATGTCCCGAGCGAATTGGCGATTGCAAGTTTCAGTGGCCTTGAGTTGGCGGCTGCGATGCCGATCACGCTTACGACGATCAGATCGCCACGCTACGAGATCGGACGATCCAGTGTTAACCTGATTCTTGACCGCATCGAAGGACGGGCGACACCGCAGAAAACCGATCTTGGTTTCGAGCTCGTCTCGGGAGACAGCACCTAGGGGGCATGACAAGCGGGCGTGAGGCGAAGCATCAAGAAGGATCAAGCATCTAGTGACAGCAAGTGACGTGAAAACAACGACGATACAACCCGATACAGTCGGATGCACTGCGATACTGCGTGATGCAGTAAAAGCGGGCCTGTCGGGAAGGTAATTGCGGTATCGCGTTCAACGCGCTAGGACCGCGCGATCAAGTGTGAAAATTGGAAGTCGGCTGATGTTTGAGATAGATAGATTTGTTGAGGACTGCCGTACGGCGATGAAGGATAGCGACTCGATGAATGCTGTGCGAGAGATCGTGGCAGCGGCGGTCTCGACCCGGAATGACCTAATAGAGGCGCTTGGGGAGCCGACACGAGCGAAAGTCGGGTGTCTCCATCGCTCACGTGACTTAACCATCATAAACCTTATCTGGGCCCCGCGGATGACCATCTTGCCACACAATCACAACATGGCAGCGGTCATAGGCGTTTATACGGGCCGTGAGGACAATATCTTTTGGCGACGCGTAAAGGACGACCCGCAGGGTCACATCGAGGCGGCGGGCGCGGATTCTTTGGGGCCTGGCAAAGCGGTGCTTCTTGGTGAGAACATCATTCACTCAGTGACTAACCCAACGGGCATTTTTACAAGCGCAATTCATGTCTATCGCGGAGATTTCTTCGACGAGCATCGCAGCGAGTGGGATCCCGAGAACTTGACTGAAAGAGACTACAATGTAGAAAAGAATATGCGCCTGTTTGAGGAGGCCAACGCAGCACTGGCCTGATCGCTCACATTGCCATGTGCAGCGCCAACCGCTGCGCCGTTGTGGCCGTTGTGTTTGTGTCCTTCGGACCTGTTCCTGCGCTCGGGCAGCACGCATGTGCGAGGCTCACTGACAGCTTCACGGCTCGGTTTGGTTAAGCACCTTCCGCCAGCTATCCGGCAATCGTTTCGCCGCTGCGCGGATCATCTTATCGAGCATGCGGTGCCTGCGGCGAATCATTCGTATCCAATGGGCGACTGAACTGCTGTTGGAAATCAGGAGAATAAGTCCACACGCGATCATCAGGGCGCCGAACGGAATTGGCAGGGGAAAGACGACGAATCCCGAGCCTATGAGCATAATCGCAACTGCGATATAGATCAGTTTGACCATCTCGCCCCCGGTGCCGGCCGAACAGCGATCTCTTGGTCGCCGCGGTCTGAGTGATTCAACCGTTCCTGCTCAGCGCGGATGATTCACGGTTCAATGAGACATCAAGACCGGTGCGGTCATGTGCTGGAGGAGGTCGCGTGTGACGCCGCCAAATAAAGTTTCGCGCAAGCGAGAGTGACCATAACAGCCCATGACCAGCAAGTCGCAGCCCTCATCGGTCAGCCGGTTCAGTAACTCATCACTGACGGAAATGCTGCCTGTTGTTGTGACTTTCGCCTCTGCCTTGATATCGTGGCGGGCAAGACAGAGTGCCATTTCGTCGCCCAGCGCGATGCTGTCGTAACCCTGGCGACATTTTGGATCGATTGCGAGTACCTTGACGGTGGCAGCGGACTGCATAAAAGGGAGGGCGTCGTAGGCCGCACGAGCAGCTTCGCGAGAGCCATTCCAGGCAACGACCACGTGGGACCCGATTTTGGCAAAGTCACCTACTCTCGGGAGTATGAGGACTGGTCGACCGGTATCGACGACAATTCGAGCGGGCATGTCATTTCCGATACCCATCGGATCTTCATCAGGTTGACCAACCACGATCAGGTCCGCGCATAGTGCTTGGCTGACGAGGTCCGATGCCATATCAGAGTGTTCAATACGATTGCAGCGCCATTCGGCCTGAACGCCGGCTGAGTCGCATCGAGCGATGAACCGCCTTTTGAGCGCGTCGGCCTCGCGCGCAAGGATCTCCTCCTGTTGAGTGATAATGGCTTGAGGAATCTCCGCCGCCGCAACAGCGTACATCACCGGAACCCTTGGTATAATGTGGAGTCCGATGAGGTGCGCATCGTTCGCTTGGACGACCGGCAACACCGCATCGAGCATCCGTTCGGTATGCTCGGGATCAGGCAAATAAACGAGAATTGTCTTATAGGGCATGGCGGGCCTCTCGGGTTGTGTAGATCGGAAGAGACTGGGGCCCCCAGGACACGGCGGCGTTGATGTGTATCAACGGACTGCTTCGTTGTAGGTTTCGCATCCGGTTGGCATCAAGGTGGCGGTGTTCACCATTTTCCAGTGCGTGCGTCGCGTCACAATTGACCCAGGCGTATGCGACCAGTGGACACGAGCCCGCAAGGCCTGTAACTGACTAATGTCACTGCATTCAAAAAATGCAATGTGTGGAATGCGCCAGAAAATGAGGCTAGACACGCTGAAGACCGACGAAGCTCGAAAGCGGCTTGAAGCAATTATAGATGCTTCTGTTTTTGCCATCGTGACGATTGACGTTGATGGAGTCATCGAAGACTTCAATCTTGCAGCTGAAAAGATGTTCGGATACGCCTCGACGGACGTGTTGGGTCAGAATGTCTCAATCTTGATGCCGGAACCCTATCGCAGCCTGCACGATGCGTATCTGCGCGACTATTTGAACACCGGTGAGCGCAAAATTATTGGCATTGGCCGTGAGGTGATGGGTTTGCGTCGTGACGGGTCGCATTTCCCGATACATTTGACCGTCAGTGAAGTGCAGCTCTCAGATCGCCGTCTTTTCACGGGCATGATCGAGGATATTTCCCAGAGGGTCGATGCGGAGCAGCGCGTCGAGCAATTGCAGAAGGAACTCATTCACGTGGCGCGTTTGAGCGCGATGGGAGAGTTGGCATCCGCCTTGGCGCATGAGCTCAATCAACCGTTGACTGCCATCACGAATTACTCGAACGCGGCCCGCAGGCTCATCGCTACTCAAAAGCCCGAGTTGGCCATCGATTTGGTTTTGAAGGCAAGCGATCAGGCGCTTCGGGCCGGAGAGATCATTCGGCGTTTGCGGCAATTTGTTGAATCGGGCGAAACGGAGCGATCAGTCCTGGATTTGGAGCCAGTTGTTCGCGAAGCTGCCAATTTAGGGCTGGTCGGTGCGCGTGCTGCCCGTGTGAATTTCCGGTTTTCTGCCGCTACTGATCTGCCAAGGGTCATTATTGACCGTATCCAGATCCAACAGGTCGTACAAAACCTTGTTCGCAATGCGGTGGATGCGCTGGAGGGGTGGCATGGCGATCGCGAAGTCGCAGTGGATCTGGCTCGGGCGGCGAGTGGCGACGTTGTAATTAGCGTTGTGGACAACGGGCCAGGATTGGCTCCGGAGGTACGAGACAAGCTCTTTCAACCCTTTATCACAACGAAAGCGAATGGAATGGGGGTAGGCCTTTCGGTCTGTCGCAACATTGTTGAAGCACATGGCGGGCAAATCACTGCCGGCGATGGTAAGGAGGGCGGCGCCTGTTTCAACGTGGTATTGCCGGTTGCGCGAGACTGATGTGAGGACATGCGAATGACGACATGCGACGGTCTGATTGCGATAGTAGAAGATGACGAACCGGTTCGCGACTCGCTTGACGCTTTGCTGATGGCTGAAGGCTACACGACACGGCTTTTTGGGCTTGCGCAGGAATTTCTTGCATCTGAACAATCTGATGCACGCTGCATCTTGTTAGATGTGCGGCTTCCGGACGGCGACGGGATCGATATTCTACAAACCTTGATTGATCGCGGACTGAAGACGCCAATCATAATTATGACTGGGCATGGCGATGTGCCGATGGCCGTGAGAGCCATGAGGATCGGAGCGGCTGACTTTCTTGAGAAGCCATTTGAACCAAGTGATCTCCTGACGTCCATTCACTCGGCAATACAGAGATTTGAAACGGTGGTCCGGGCTGATCAAATGGCGACAGAGGCGCAGCGCCGCTTGGACGATCTTACACCGCGAGAGAGCGATGTTATGAAGCAGTTGGTCCTTGGCAGATCGAACAAGATCATCGCCTATGAGCTAGGACTGAGCCCTCGCACTGTAGAGGTTCACCGCGCCCGTGTGATGGAGAAGACGTCGGCAAAGAGTCTTTCCGAACTCGTTCGCCTAGCGATCGCGGCAGGTGTCGAACCGGACGCGACTACGTAGTTCTCCTGAATTGCGGTCAAAGTCGTGATTGTCCATATTGGCGCGCCAAAGCCGTGAACCGCAATGCAGCATAGAATTGATGATTGCCGAAGAAAGCAAGCCACCGGGAAGCAGCAATGGCGGAATGGCCTCCGAACGCGCCCCACCTGGCAAAAGTAAAGGCGCTATCGCAGTGGTCGACAGCGATGCTGCCGTCCGCGAGTCGTTTTCGGTATTGCTTGAGGGTGTGGGATACCTCGTGCGGACCTATGGATCCGGCGTAGCGCTCCTCTCGTCTTTACCATTGTTTGGCCCCGGCTGCCTTCTACTGGAGGCGCGGCGGCGCAATGCGGAAGCTTCTCGTCTGCTGGGACGGCTGAGCGAGCTGGGGCATGAATTACCAACAGTGCTCATGGCTAACCACCCCGACGCTATTCCGGCGTCGCATCTGCTGTCTTCATCGGTGACCAGCGTTCTCCACAAACCGATTGACGAGGCAAACCTGTTCGGTGCGATCGAACACGCTCTCTCTACAGATTGCATCGACGGAAATGATGCATAAGGTGAATTACTTATACGTATGAATCCCAACTGAAAAAACTTCCGAAATTCGGCTTTGATGGGCACTGGACATGCAATGATCCAGATCAATGAGGGTGGAGGAGGCCAGAAAATGTTGGCGCTGCAAGATGTTCCAGCTGGGAAAATCCGCAAGATTGATGGTCGGCGCGCACGAGATAGCGTCTCAACGCCAGATGCATGCGGGCCTGAGTCATGTGGTCTTCGCCGGTGCGCTCTCGAAAGCTGTCCGCTTCTAGAACAAATCGGGAAGCTGAGGACGTTCGCAAAATCAAGCGTTATCTTCTGGGACGGCGATACATTGGACAACGTCTTTCTTGTCGTCTCGGGCGTAGTTCGCGGAACGAAGATTTTGAGTGACGGCCGCCGTCAAATTACGCGATTTGCGTTTCCGGGTGAGATCATTGAGTATTCGCGCAATGGTCAAATGCCCTATTCGGCTGAGGCGATTACGGACGTACGCGTGGTTACGATATCTCGTCACCATCTAGACTTCGCCATGAACGCGACGCCTTGTCTGAGGCGGCTCATGATGGGCGCTATTCTCGAAGAACTTCAGGATGCGCGTGCGCAGGTCTTGGCGCTGGGCCGATTGTCAGCAACCGAGCGTGTTGCTCGCTTCTTGTTGACGCTTCAGCGTCATCTCGGACAAGATGATGAGGGTGCCACAAATCTACCGATGAGTAGGCAGGACATTGCAGATTACTTGGGCCTGACCATTGAGACTGTCAGTCGTGTGGTCGGTCGTCTCAAGCGGGACGGCAAAATCCGCCTATTGAGTGCCAACCGTGTGGCGATCCACGATCTCGATGATTTTCTCGACGAAGCACTGACAAGCGTCGTCTAGGGCATTGGCCGAGAACGGCGAGCAGACTGCTAGGCACGACCGAAACGGCGAGGATCCATGAGGGAAGAAGCGCCCGAGGAAGCGGTTTCGGGCGACAGGGTGCGGCTACGTCGAACACTAACGCTGCCCCTCGTCGTTCTTTATGGCCTTGGCGTTACGATAGGCGCTGGCATATACGTTCTTATCGGTGCGACAGCGGGCATCGCGGGGGTATATGCGCCCTTGTCATTTGTGGTCGCGGCCATTGTCATGCTGCCATCTGCTTGCTCGTTTGCAGAGCTTGTTGGTCGTTTTCCAATGAGTGCTGGCGAGGCGGCCTATGTCCGTGCTGGTTTTGGTTCGGATTTGCTATCGCTGATCGTTGGGTTGATGGTGGTGTTGGTCGGCACAATCTCGGCCGCTGCTATATGCGTTGGCAGTGTGGGCTACGTCAGACAATTTATTGACCTGCCAGGTAGCGTGCTCATACCGATTATCGTGGCGTTAATAACCTGTGTATCCGCATGGGGTGTCCGCGAATCCGTTTCCGTTGCAGCCGCTTTGACCGTTATTGAGATCGGTGGCTTGTTTCTGGTCATAGGTGGCGGGATTTTTGGTTACGGTGAGAGCCTGCCTACTCTGCAAGGTGTCGCGACGGACGAGTCCTTATTGACGATTGGCTTGGGTGTAATGAGCGGCGGCGTGGTAGCATTCTTCGCGTTTGTTGGCTTTGAAGATCTTGTGAATATGGCGGAGGAGACAGAGCGGCCCGCGTCGAACATGCCGAGAGCGATATTTCTGACGCTCCTTATAACGACGGTGCTCTATGTGCTTGTAGCAGTTGTGGCTGTCAGTCATGTGCCTATAAGTCAGCTGGCCGGGGCCGAAGCACCCCTCAGCCTCGTTTTTCGCAGTACAACGGGTATCTCACCTAACGTCATCAGCGCCATCGCTATCATCGCGACGCTCAATGGTGTGATCGTTCAAATCATTATGGCGTCGCGCGTGATTTATGGTTTGGCACGGCAGGGGAGTTTGCCGTCATGGCTAGGCGCGGTCAGCTCGCTGACCCATACCCCCCTGTTGGCGACTGCACTGATCGGCGGGTTTGTATTCTTATTGGCAACCGTCGCGCCGTTGCATGGTCTCGCCAAGGCAGTGTCACTGATTACTCTTTCAATATTCTCATTGGTGAATTTGGCGTTTCTGCTGTGGAAGCGGCGCGGCGATGCCGCTCCGCCGGAAGTGTTCGTTTGTCCAAGTTGGGTGCC
>JBPCWA010000041.1:0-6310 GCA_051009975.1 Hyphomicrobiaceae bacterium | reverse complement strand
TTTTGACTGTTAAGAGACCGTTAACTTTTGCCATTCCCATGATCGCCGCCACAGCCGCAGAATAATTGCCCGATGCGAGGGCCTTGTCGCGCAGCTCTTCCAGCGAACTCGAAATACTCGCAACCTTATATTCGGCCGTCTGCGATCGCCCTTGTTTCTCAGCCATCGCTCGCTCCTCGGTCCTCTCCCGAAGCATCTGCAATCTTGATGAGATCTTGGTGTCGTTCAGCAGTTGGCTCGCGTTGCTATCAACGCTAGAACGCCCTGCAAAGCACTGTCGGTTGCCGGCTCGACTGGGTCGGGATCAGCCTCGCCTGGACCGGCGCATCGCGCGCAGTTCGGACTTCAATTTTGCAATCCGAATGCTCCACCTTTATGCTGCAGCTTAACATCACTCGTCTCGTTATTGATGCATCTATCTTCTGTTCGATCTGCATGTCCGATGTCGGACACAGCCCACATTTCCAGGCGTTCGCTGCGCTGCTGATCTGATGCAGCAACGAAACGTCCAGCGTACACAAGGAGAGATCTGAAGTCCGCAATCATGTGGTTGGCACTGTTGGGGACATGCATTAACATTTTGCTTTCACCAAAGTCCTTGGCTACTTAGCATGAGCCTTGACGCTCAAGAAACGAGAAGAACGAACCAATTCAATCGACTTGTCATTGATGGGCATCGACGCTCGTCAGTCGGTCCAAAACGTGACCGCATAATTCGGAGGAGTATAAAATGAAACCCGTTGTGCTCGGAACGACTGCAGTGCTGGCATTGGGCCTCGCGGCAGGCTCAGCCGTGGCCGAATACCCCACACGGCCAATCACGATGGTCATCCCTTACGGTCCTGGCGGGGCGACGGACATATCTGGCCGGACATTGGCCGGACCGCTTGGCAAGATCGTGCCTAAACCCCTTTTGATGGTGAACCGTACCGGCGCTGGCGGTGCCACTGGTTCGACGTCCGTCAAGAATGCTCGAGCAGATGGGTATACCATGTTGTTTGCACGCGTGGGATCGCACACCGTGAACCCGGCTATGAAGGCAACGCTGCCCTATACCCTGGACGACTTCCGGTTTGTTGGTGTCTACGAAATCAACCCTGTCGCATGCGCAGTCAGAGCCGACTCAGATATCCAATCGATGAATGAGCTTGCCGCTAAGGTTAAAGCGGATCCCGGCAAGATTCGCTACAGTTCATCCGGTGTCGGTTCTCTGCTCCATCTGGCAGGCGCAATGGTGCTTCGTGAATTTGGCATTGCAAATCCACTGAAGGATGCCGTTCACATTCCACTGAAAGGCGGAGGGGCTGCGGCAACGGCGGTTCTTGCCGGTACGGCAACGTTCATCTGCACCAACTCTTCAGCGCTTGCTAGTTTCGTGAAGAATAAGCAGCTGCGACCTTTGATGGTAACAACCAGGAAACCGGTTGTCGGGTTTGACGCACCCACAGCCGCAGACCTCGGCAAGCCAAACCTGCATCAACTGGTAGGCTGGACGGGCATTGCTGGACCAAAGGGAATTTCTGATGAAGTCGCAGCCAAGTGGCGCGACTACATGGCCAAGGCAACAACGGATAAAGGCTTCCTTGATAAGATGACGGCGCGGGGATCTGTCATCCAGCTCATGGATCCGGAAACGTCACAGAAGTTCATCCAGGACCAATACGAGATCTTCCGAAAACTAGTCGACGATCTTGGTATGCGGATCAAAGGATAAGTTCCCAACACATCACTGATAGGTGTCAGCGCGGCTCCAGTCGCGTTGCACTGCCAAATCACTTGTGATCAATGACAGATTGCATGCGGTTCCGGCGCCGCGTGGACAGCAATTTGAGCAGGGCCCAATGATCAAAACCCGCCGCCTATCGTTCCTGGGGCTAGGCGTCATAACTTTTGGGATACTCCTCCTGATCGTTGCGATTCCCTACGCAGTAACATCCCCCAGCAACGTCCAAGCCGTCGTTCTGGCGCCAACGTTCTGGCCAACCATCATCGGCGGGCTTATCATTGCGCTCGGTACTTTGATGGTAGCCCTGAAAGCTTTGGCTGATCCGGAGGAAAGCGAACCACTGCCACAGTCAACTGACACGCTCAGTGCGTGGGGACGATTGGTTGCGACGGGCGTGGTAATGATCGCGCTTGTCTATATCATACCAATTATTGGCATGGTTTGGGCGACAATGCTGGCCTTTGTTGCGCTCTCCGTGATTATTCGTGCTTCACAGCCGCTATTGTCCATTGTTGTGGCGGTTCTGTTGCCCCTTATGCTTTACGCGTTCTTTAGTCATGTCGCAGGCGTATCCGTGCCGCAAGGGGAATTCATAACACTGCCATGAGTGTAATTGACAATATATTGGCGGCGCTCCCGCTTGTTGCCAACCTCGAGAGTTGCCTTGCCCTTTTCATTGGCATCATTGTTGGCGTTGTGGCGGGCGCTATTCCCGGCATGTCAGCGACGATGGCTGTCGCGTTGACTTTGCCGTTCACTTTTTCACTGCAGCCAATTACCGGCATATTGCTGCTGCTGGGTGTTTACAAAGGCGGTATATTTGGCGGCGCTATCCCTGCAATTTTGATCAAAACGCCTGGCACACCGGCCTCAAGCGCAACCATTCTGGATGGCTATCCGATGGCCGAGAATGGTGAGGCCGGAAAAGCCCTCGGCATCGCTCTCTATGCCTCATGCACCGCTGACTTGATGTCTAACCTCGCGCTAATTCTATTCGCTGGATGGCTGGCATCATTTGCGCTGAAGTTCGGACCGCCGGAATTTTTCACACTTATCTTATTTTCCTTGACAATCATCGCCGGGGTTTCGGGCAAGAAGCTTGTTCTCGGGTTGCTGTCTGCCGTTCTTGGGTTGCTGCTAGCTACCGTCGGGCTTGATCTTGTCTACGGTACGAACCGCTTCAATCTCAATGATCCTAACCTGATGGGAGGGCTCAACTTCATAGCCGTTCTCATAGGCTTGTTCGCGATACCGGAAATTCTGGCCTACGTCTGGCATCCTCACGAAGGCGAAGGAAGAGTGCGCTCACTCGGCAGGCAATCTGTTACGTTCACCGAATACAAGAGATGCTTCCGCTCGATTGTGCGCGGCGGACTTATTGGCGTCGTACTAGGCAGCATACCGGGCATTGGAGCCGCGCCAGCAGCATTCCTGTCTTACAGCGAAGCGCGACGGAACTCGCCAAACCAAGAGAACTTCGGAAAAGGTGAGCTTGAAGGCGTGGCAGCGTCAGAGGCTGGCAACAACGGTGTTTGTGGGGCAACGCTCATTCCGCTGCTCGCCCTCGGCGTTCCCGGTGATGTGATTACAGCAATCATTATCGGCGCTTTCATGATTCATGGTCTGCAGCCGGGGCCAATGATGTTCGCTGCTAATGCCAACATCATTTATGCATTGTTTCTTGGTCTGATAATCAGCTCGATACTTCTCCTGTTCGTTGGCAGCGTCGCGATAAGGATGTTCCGCTACATAGCTGAGATACCTCGGACTGTCCTGCTGCCGGCCGTTTTCATCCTTTGCGTCTTTGGCGTGTACGCCGTTAACAACAACATCTTCGATATCGGCGTGATGTTGGTTATGGGATGGTTGGGATATTTTATGTTTCGCAGTGACATCCCGGCAGCACCATTTCTGATCGCGTTTATCCTAGGACCGCTTCTGGAGGACAATTTCCGTCAATCTATGCTGATGTCTGGTGGAAGTGCTGCGATCCTCTTTAGAAGCCCGATCACATGGGCATTTTGGGGGTTTACCGCTCTCACCATAGCAGCACTCATGCGCCGAGGTTTGCAAGGCTACAAGCGTGTTGAGATGCCTCGCGAGTGACCGATATCACGTCGTTTCTACCCACCGGATCGCTCTCTCAAAATCTGCGACGCTCGCAGGACTCTGAGCAACAGCATTGGAACCTCATGGGCTTTGCCGTTAATGCGGCAACTGACTCCGGAACGGTCTGCGAACCCGCCCCGTATCAACTGCGTCCTCTGTAGCTCACCGTCGTGGCTGGGTGACGTCGGCATGCAGCCAACCTGTAAAGTCTTTGAGATGATCTCGCGGCAAGCACCTTCTGCGATCCGGCGTGAAGCCGTAGACCGCTGTTCGATGACTATCGCCCCCCAATCTCGCTCATCCCTGAGGACGACCCACAAGCGCCCCCTGATCCCTGCGGCGCAGGGGACACGACACCTGAGTGACGGTGAGATGTAAACCGCGACTCATGTTCGGAAATACCCGGTTCAGATACACTGGCCATTGTTCTGATATGTCGGCTGGTTGATCATTGCGACCGTCGGCCGAGCTGACGATCCTGCACCTGCTTAGGGCCGTGGTGGCCGGCATCCGAAACCCTTCACACTACCGGACTCTGGGTCGCACGACGGTGCTAGATCGCATTTTCGTTCTAGTGCTCCACATCGTCGCCTCCTGAGATAAACGATCTAAGGGGGCGTGCGCAGGCAGAGCGCGCTCATGCGCGTGTTCATCATTCAAAAGGCTGCCTAGGCGCCGGCACGACCTCTTCGAGTTTGCCCTTATCCAACCAATCTGAGATCAGTCCCGTGGCGGGCTCGGCTCGTGGCGCTGTATCCCATTCTTTGCTTGTGCTTTGCGGCCATGCCTCGTGATTGAAAGTGGGCTCCCTGACCTCGATATGATCCCTCGTTACGTTGATAACGGTGAGGTCATCCGCCATTGCCAGTGGGCCATCGTAAGTCTTGCGAATGCCCTCATAGATGGCGAATTCAACGTCACGATGATTCCAATAGTGGGATGCCACCGCCATCCGAGGCTTAACCATTGACATCAGCTTTCCGAACGCCTCGGGCGGTGTATGGATGATGGATGTTACGCAATAAGCTTGCTTATACGGAAAGCCGGCAATCTCCATCCATTGCTCTGGAGTGAAAAAAGCTTCATGAACGGCCACGTCGACACCCTTGGCTCTGGTGCTTACTTATAAAGATTGTTTTTCGCATGGCCGATTGCGTTAGATACGACCATCTGGGCGCTTCCGACGCCCCCCCCGAATACAGTAAATGAGTACTCGCTGATTCCTGGATGAATCTAGTCACAGATTTCATCGGGTAGATGATGATATAAGAGAATGCATTTGGGAAATCTTGAGGTTAGGTTGATTGTTGTAGCCCATAGGGTCAGCCTGAAAACGCATTTCGTTTGCGGCAGACGGCCGGGCCGATGGGCCGTCCTGTCGATTGAGAAGAAAGTTTAGTGATGACAATCGCGGTGGACGAAGCGCTCGCCCTCATGACTCGCTGGCATGAGACTGTCATACGAGGCGGTGATGGTGATGAGCTCGCGTCCTTATTCCTGCGTCCCGAGGAAGGCCGCGTCTATGTTCCGCACGGCGAAGACATCTCCCCGGACACGAATCATGCCATCCACCAAAACCTAGCCGATGAGCGGATTATCCAGGTAGACCCCTGGGATATCACGCAACTATGTGACGATCCTGAGAGAGCTCGCTTGGTAGGCGCGGTGTACTGGGAAGGACGCCTGATCTCGAACCCAACAGGCCCCCTGATCAAGGTAATGGTCGGCGAAGACTGGATCGTGCAGCGTGTTCCGGGATCGGGATTGAAGATCGTTCTGTACGTGAATTCGTACCATCGGGTGCTTCCTGGGTCTTCCCCCCTCCCCTCGTTCTCCTGACGGCTTCAGGCGGCAATTAATTTGCACGTATTGGTGCTTTGCGGCATCACCGAAGTCCTATGATCCGATAATGGACGGATTCCTCCGAATGCCTTTTGGTGCGGGCAGCAGCGTACCGACCGGCTATTGCTACCGACTGCTCTGGATACGCAGCCGCCCCTACGTCCTATGCAGAAGCGATTAAAGATGGATCAGTGATGTGGCCGCAAGCTTCAGGCAAATTGTGGCAGAACTCCTCGTGTCCTAAGAGGCATCGCAAGTGACGAAACGGAGATGTCCGCCTGTAGATGGGATAGGGGGCTCCGACGGAATATGTATCTTTGGTATGGTACAACACAGTCGGTGTCGATTTATGGGACTGACAACACAGGGGCTTGCGGATGCTGTATGCGAAGAGGTCTGGCGCAACTTGACGCTCGAAGAGTGGCAGCAGTTCGTCGGCAAGGACATTCCATACCAGCGAATTTGCCCCAATCTTCCGGAACATTCGAGCGTTGCAGACGGGGGATAGCAGTCAACGAACAATTACTGCGGTCTTCGTCTCCAACTCCAAATCCACTGTCTGACAGTGAATCTTGTCGTATGTCTTTTATTCGGACAAAACTATCCATGGATTCCCTGATAAATGCCCGGTAG
>JBPCWA010000040.1:0-3130 GCA_051009975.1 Hyphomicrobiaceae bacterium | reverse complement strand
AATGACCTGATGTGGTCCACCGTCGGCCTTTGCGGGTATGTGTAGCCCATGCCAATGAAGCGTCGTGTCGAACTTCAATCTGTTGGTAACATCGATTGCCACATGGTCACCGGCACGAAACTTAAGCGTCGGCCCAAGAAACGAACCGTTGACACCGATGGTCGGTGTCAAGGTGCCCTCGAAAAACTCGGTATGTCCATCTTGTACTGACAGATCGAAATGTTTGCGGCCGCTCCGATCCCTTCCTTCAAGCAGCGGCGGAATTCTCAGCACGTTCGCAAATCGATTGGCAGCAACCGCTTGAGAGTTGTGGGCCAGCCATAACCCACCGCCAACTGCCATAGCACTGCCGACTACGCTGAGCTGAATGAAGTGCCGTCGCGACAAGTTGGGTGGTAGGGCACTTCGTATCTGTTTGTCTGCTTGCGTCATCGCCCGCGCTCCGTCCTCTAGACAGCTCCTTCTGACAGACTAAGGCATCGCCTTGCCGGCTTACTTCGAGCGGCTAGAGCCTGATCGACTTGAGCCGCAGGGCATTACTGATGACCGATACTGAAGACAAGCTCATGGCTGCTGCTGCTATCATGGGCGAGAGTAGAATGCCGAACACCGGATACAGGATTCCCGCGGCGACCGGGACGCCAGCAGCGTTGTAGGCGAATGCAAAGAACAGGTTCTGCTTGATGTTCGCCATTGTTGCTTTGGCTAGACGCCGCGCTCGGACGAGACCATTGAGGTCACCCTTAACAAGGGTCAGGCCAGCGCTCTCAATTGCGACGTCAGCGCCGGTGCCCATGGCGATGCCAACATCTGCTTGGGCCAGCGCTGGTGCATCGTTAACGCCATCGCCCGCCATCGCAACGGTGCGGCCGCCCTGTTGCAGGTCTTGAATGATACGCGCCTTATCCGCCGGCAATACGCCGGCACGGATCTCATCAATGCCAAGACGGCCAGCCACCGCGCGCGCGGTACGTTCATTGTCGCCGGTCGCCATCACGATATGCAGCCCTTCGTCGTGTAGAGCTTTTAATGCCGTCGGAGTCGTCTCTTTGATTGGATCGGCAACAGCAACCAGCCCGGCTATGTCACTGTCAATAATGACGAACATCACCGTCGCGCCCTCATCGCGATGTACGTCTGCCGTTTCAAGCAATCGGCCACCATCTAGACCAAGGTCTTCGACCATCTTGTCATTGCCAAGGGCGACAGAGCGTCCGCCGATAGTCCCTTTCACGCCCTTGCCAGTCACCGCCTCAAAATCTGATGCCTGGCTAATTGTGATGCCGCGCGCCTCTGCGCCAGCCACAATAGCAGCAGCAAGCGGGTGTTCGGAGCCGCGCTCGAGACTGGCGGCAAGATGCAGGATCTCATCGATGTCATGGCCGGCCTCAGGTAGCACTGCGGTGAGTTCCGGTTTGCCGACTGTTAGAGTACCAGTCTTGTCGATGATCAAGGTGTCGACGGAGGCAAAACGCTCGAGGGCCTCAGCGTTCTTGATCAGGACGCCAGTTTGGGCACCGCGACCTGTGGCAACCATGATCGACATCGGCGTCGCCAATCCGAGCGCGCATGGACAGGCAATGATCAGAACCGAAACGGCCGCCACAAGCGCATAACCCATCGACGGTGCGGGCCCAAATATGGACCAGACCACAAATGCACAGAGCGCCACCACGATAACCGTTGGCACGAACCAGCTGGCCACGACGTCGACAAGCTTTTGTATGGGGGCCCGCGAACGCTGCGCGTTGGCAACCAATTCAACGATCTGCGCTAACATTGTGTCCGCCCCAACCCGGCTCGCCTCAATAATAAGAGAACCGGTTCCATTCAGGGTCGAGCCAGTGACCTCGTCACCTGGCGTTTTCTGGACGGGGAGAGGTTCTCCTGTCAGCATCGATTCATCGACGGAGGAGCCGCCGTCGATCACTATTCCGTCGGTAGGAACTTTCTCGCCAGGGCGGACACGAAGCTTGTCGCCAACGACCACTGTCTCTAGTGGAATTTCCTGCTCGTCGCCGTTAGCGTCAATGCGGATCGCGGTTTCTGGAGCCATCTCTAGCAATGCCTTGATGGCACCACTTGTTCGTTCCCGCGCGCGCAGCTCCAAAATTTGGCCCAGCAACACGAGCACAATAATAACGGCTGCAGCTTCGTAGTAGACGCCAACATGGCCGGCACTATCGCGAAAGGCCGACGGGAAGACATCAGGTGCAACCGTTGCAACGACGCTGAAGACATACGCCGCCCCGACCCCCAATGCGATCAGCGTCCACATGTTCGGGCTTTGGTTGATGATCGACGACCAGCCACGTCTGAAGAACGGCGCAGCGCACCAAATCACGACGGGTGTTGCCAGAACGAACTCCCACCATGTCGCCGTACTTCCCAACCAATCACGAACGGGCAAGCCAAGCATCGGGCCCATGGCGATGACCAGTAGTGGCAGCGTCAGCGCAACACCGAGCCAGAACCGAACTGTGAAATCCAAGAGCTCGGGGTTCGGGCCAGTATCCGCCGCCGATACCCCCATTGGCTCAAGCGCCATCCCGCATATCGGGCAGTCGCCAGGCTCGTTACGAATGATCTCGGGGTCCATCGGACAGGTGTAGAGTGTGCCTTCAGGCATCGGCTCGGGTTCTGGGCGGTCGCCTAAGTACTTGTCCGGCTCGTCTGAGAACCTCTCTTCACAGCGACCTGAGCAGAAATAGAAGCATTCGTCTTCATGTTCGGCCATGAACTGTGCGGATGCACGGGCGACGCTCATGCCGCAGACCGGATCAGTCGCTGTCACGTATGCGCTCGGGTCGGATTCAAATTTCTCGGCACAGTGTTGCGAGCAGAAAAAATAATGATGACCCTCGTAGATCTGCTGCAACGCGGCCGCATCTGGGGCCACTGTCATACCGCAAACAGGGTCGCGGATAATTGGTCCCGTGTTCGCGCCTTCGGGCAAGTTGCTATCTCGCAATTGAGCTTCCATGGCGCCACAATTCCCAAATAGGGCTGCACTTGATGGTTGACGGTTACTGTGGAGCTTCCACCGGCTGGAAGGTCAAGAGCCTAAGAGGCCGTCTTCGATCTCCGAGACCATAGGAACCGTGATTGAAGCTGGATGAGAATGTCCATT
>JBPCWA010000039.1:0-2627 GCA_051009975.1 Hyphomicrobiaceae bacterium | reverse complement strand
CTTCTGTCAAAGGCGGACGCCTTCAAGAGCGCAATCCCTTCAACCAAGTGACCTATTCCAGGCCGGCATGCAAAAGCTTCGACAGGGGAACTGATCCGTTGCAGCTAAGATCGCTCCTTCTAGATATCTTCAAACTCGTCACTATCGTTAGCCTCATCCTCATCGTCGCTCTTTCGGGCGCACTCCGATCTTCTGCGGCGGAGAACGTTCCGGTGCCTGTTCCAGCTTGGATGCGAGCCCATGTCGGTAAGGGCGAAGGTCAAATCGCACCTGTAGTCTTGCAAAGGGCGCGTGCGCTTTATCTGCAAAAAGTGCGCGAAGGAGTGGTCAAGAACCCCTGCTACCTGGCCATGGACGCGACGCGCCCCAGTTCTTTGGCCCGCGGCAAGCTGGGGCGCCGGTTTTACATAATCTGCGAAGACGATCGGTCGTTTCGCGCAAT
Source organism: Hyphomicrobiaceae bacterium (assembly GCA_051009975.1). Classification (GTDB taxonomy): domain Bacteria; phylum Pseudomonadota; class Alphaproteobacteria; order Rhizobiales; family Hyphomicrobiaceae; genus Tectiglobus. Next base: position 2,185 of record JBPCWA010000039.1, on the reverse strand, counting down.
TTCGTCGGGTTACGGCGGTGGCCGCAACTTGAAAGGAGTCGCGAATTTCTCAAACGGAAGACGATGCGCAAAGAACTTCAGCAACGCGACGGACTCCAAGCTGACAACCGGCGGGGCCTATGTGACGGCCGAGGCGACTACGTCGTTCAAAGGCTATTATCGCGTCTCAGCGAAGAAGAACGCTCCTTTTCTACGTACGTTCGTGCAGTTTGACGGCGAAGGTGATACCGCAAACGCTAGACCGCGCGAAATAGGCGGGCATCCGGCCGTATTTCTGCGGGCAGTTTGTCGCAAAAAGAATCCCCGAAGCCCATACGCGAACGACGACGGGTACATACCCTTCGGAAGGCTGGTGAACTACACCGACGGCCGCAGCAGCGGCTGCACCAGTTGGTCACCGTCGGATTCCCGGACGATCATCGCGATGCTGAAGGGCAACCCGACGACGCTCTACATCTATCCCGAGTCAGACGACATTGCCGCCGTCGCGCGAGCGATGAAGGCCCGCCGGCCGCTGTCACGCGCAGGATTGTATTGGAACGCGTCCTGCATTAGACAAATCGGCACTCCGAAGTTTTGGTCGAAAGAGACGCTTGAGCCGATCATCGCCAAGCATAAGAAGGATCGTCCACGGTCGCCGCGGCGGCCGCTACCGATTTGCAGGAGGTAATGAAATTTGCCACCTGCACGCGCGATCGGTCGCCGAACGCATTCCGGCAACAACGTTCGGTTGAATCGGAAACGTTATAAGCTGAACACCGGTTTGAACGACAGGTGAGGCCTGAATTCTCAGGTCGGGGAGCCTATTTGCTGTACGCCTCGACTTTCCCATCGCCAAGGACATAGCCGACGCTGACGTTCGAGCTCCCGTCGACCAGCGAAAGCGTCTTTTGCGTTGGTTTGGTGCTGATGCGCCCGGTGACCCAAACGGGCGTGTAGATACTTTTTGGTGTGAAGGGCTGATTGAGGATGACGAATACCATCTGATTGAGTGGTGGCGGGGGGACGTGGATGCAAGCTCCCACGAATGGCACCAAAAGGAACTCGCTTACCGCCTTACCGGAATACTCCAGGGGCAAGAGATAGCCCGGCATGCGAACGAGCTGGCCGTCCAGTTTGTGAACCAGCTGCTCGCCCTGTTTCTTCGTTTCGGAGCGAAAGCTTTCGTGCTGCTCCAACAATTCTTCGACATCTAGCCCTTGCTTCTCCAGCCTGGTCCGGAATTCTTCTGCGTCGCGGCTCGCCGTATCTCCTTCAACCGTCAAACCCTCCGCCTGAAGTTTGCGAATGCTAGCGATCATTCCAACTTGGTACTTTTGATCAGCGGTCAACTTCTGTAAGGGGCCGGCGACGGCCGGCTTGGGAGGGAGCAAATCCTGCCATTTGATCTCGGCGACAGTTTCGGCGCGAACGTCGAATGAAGACAGGGCCAACAAAGCCGTCGCGAACGCCACCCAGGGGAGTTTCATCGAATTGAACACCAACAAAGCCGACCTCTTATGCAATACATGAGCATGGCGTCATCAGAAAATAAGAAAAACCTCCACGAATTGCGAGACAATATCTCCCTGGGGGTGAGCAGAGACCTGGCGAAAGCTGATCAACGAGCAATGCTGCCCTCTGATTGGGTTCTCGTGCAGCAGCGTAAACCGCGTGATGAAGAACCCTGCGTCATGCAGAAACGTGCCCAGTGCATGCGGCGCTCGGCCAGACTCGCATCAGCGCTTGCGACCAAAGTCGCATACGTCTCGAATGAAACTCCAAATAGGCTCCGACCGATAATCAAAGCGAAAGCTTCAAGAGAAATGCCCCGGGAGGTTTTTCAATGATGATGCCCAAAAAAATTGCAGCAAGCGCTCTTGTGGGAGGGGGGCTGTCTCTTGCGACAATCCTCGCGCTGGCCGTTGCATTCACTGGCGCATGAGAGCACGGTTCGGGCAGGGTTTCAGGTTTCACGTCTCTCGTTCACAATTGGCAAATGACGCTCGACGGCACGACGCCCAACACCGCAAAGAACCGATGCTTAGTTCGGCAAAGGCTTGAGACTGCCAATCCGGCGTAATGTCAGGGTGGGGATGACCGGGAGTTTGTCGTGGAAGCCGCGCGCGTTGGAACTCACGCGCTACAAAGCACCTAGTCTCGCGCAGTAAAGAGCGCTCGAGCGCCAGCCGAAGGGATAAGCCGT
>JBPCWA010000038.1:0-35396 GCA_051009975.1 Hyphomicrobiaceae bacterium | reverse complement strand
TTTTTTTTGCGTCATCATCGCTGTTCCCCCTATGTAAAGTTCAATAAATCTCACTTGTGCTTTACTATGTTTGCAGCTGGAACCCCTTCACATACGCGGTGGAGTTGATCCGCTTCGCGCTCTACATTCAATTCAACTCCACCGCCTTTGTCATAGTGCTAATCGCCCTGACTATGTTTCTCGGCTTGGCAGTACTCGCATATGACCCCTCGCGTGGGATCGTAGCGCGCAAAGTCGGCTAGATTTGTCATTGTTCCTGCACGCCGATGCACGAATATTGGAACCCGCGCTATTGTCAATTGTCGTTGCTTATTTGAGCGATCATTTGGCCCGTAGGCACATGACGGGGGGGGCTCAATCGGCAAATCCGCCAAAACGGATGTCAGCCTTACTTGGCTCCATCAAAGGATGTCGATCCGCGAACGCAATCGCCGCGTGCAGATTGCGGGCGGCAAGTACTGTCGCCGTCGGACGTGACAGTTAGATGCCCAAGCAGTAGGTCCCGAAGTGGGTCCGCAGTCGCGCTGTCGCCACAAGCCGTACAAGCATCAACGATCACACTGAGATCCCAAATTCAGTCATTGGAATGAACTCGACGGTTTGTCCCTCTTCTACGGACGCCACATCCTCACGCACATCAATTAAGCCATCGGCGGCGCGTAAACCTGATATCAGCCCCGATCCATCTTTCTCGAATTTCTCAACCTTGAGACCATCCGAAGTGGCTACGGTCCTCGCGCGCCAAAACTCCCTGCGTCCAACTTTGCGACCTGGCACCTTAAAATTTGCCCGCAGCGGAAACCGCCGAGGTTCTGGCCAAGTCCCGCCGCCCAGTCGTCGCAACAGGGGACGCACATACATGAGATAACAAACAAACACGGCAACCGGATTTCCCGGGAGACCAATGACAACGCTGTTGCCGATTTGACCAAGCATCAAAGGACGACCGGGTTTCACGGCAATCTGCCAGAAGTGGCGGTGACCGAGCCTATCGAGGGCCTTGGCCAAATGGTCCTCTTCGCCCATGCTGGCACCGCCGGAGGTCAAAATCAAATTGTAGGATGCGGCAGCCTCTGCTAGCTTGTCCTCGATCAGACTGGGCCGATCAGGCCAAACGCCGAGGTCGTGCGCCGCGCCGCCGCTGAGACAGATTAGCGACATCAGCATGGGTGCATTGGCGTCAAAGACTTGACCATAGCTGAGCGCACTGGTGCCCGCGCGGATGACCTCGTCACCCGTTGAGACAACTGCGACAGCAACGGATTTATAACAGCGCACATTATCCCGACCTATAGAGGCCAGCGCGGCAAGATCCTGTGGCCGCAAGAGGTGACCATCCGATACCAACTTGTCTCCGCGGCCAAGATCTTCACCTGCAAGTCTCACGTTTGCACCGCGTTTCAGTCCAGGAGGAATTCGCACTGTCCCATATGCTACTGACGGGGTCGCGCCCTGGGCCGCGATCACGCTGCAGTCTTCTTGCATCGCGACGGTATCAACGTCACGAGGAAGTGCGGCACCGGTAAAAATTCGGACAGCTGAGCTTTGCGGGACTTCGCCTAAGTAGGGGCGACCAGCCGCCGCCCGACCACATATGGTTAACTCGGCGGCCGATGTTTCGGAAAGCTCGCTGAAACGAATTGCAAATCCGTCAACGGCCGCATTGGTGTGTCCAGGAACGTCCTCATTCGCACAAATGTCCTCCGCGCTGATCCGTCCGGCTGCCTGGCTCAGCGGAAGTTGGACATGGTTGACCGTCGGCTGCACGTGGGCCCGAAGATGCCCGATCACCTCATCGTGCGTCATCCTGGCGGCGTCCCGCGGATCAACACGAAAACAGTCGTCAACCAGGTTGGGGTTCCGATCGGAAATCATACGTTTCGTTCGCTTAAATGACCCGACTTCTCAATCGCAGACCGTGGGTCTAATGATCGAACGCGTCAAGCCCAAACGATTATTGATGCATCGTGACCTGGCCCGAGGGACACGAGCGCGCTGTCGCGGACAACGCAGGATCACGTGAATTCAAATCTCAGCCCGCCGCTCGATCAGCCCCCTTGCAGTAGCACAAACAATCCGATGCCGATCGCTGGAGCAAGAACGGATATAAAGACCATCATCGCCATTGTTTTCGCGAGCATCCGAACAATCCTTGTAACTCTTGCGCCACCGGCTAACGCGACTTCCACTTAACACACGATGCAGATCACTCGTCTAGCGAACGCAGAAACTCTATGTATGCATTTTGCTCAGTTGGGCCGCAAGAAAAAGCTGTATCCGATTTCCCATCCGCAGAGGTCAGTCTGAGCCAGGCAGTCACCACGCCCGCCACTTTCCGTCGTTGCCTCCCGATGGCGTGCTCATATATATGAACAATAACAGCCAATTAAGACAGTAATCTGGTTTCTCAATGGCAACCGGTGCTCGCCAAGCCCAATTCAGTTTGTTGCAACGTTGTCCTTACTCGCCCTGATCGAGAATAGGTGGCCAAATCTCTAAATTCTAATCACCAAGCCAACGAGCGTACGGCTCTGGAAACGTCAGCTATCTCGGATGTCATATCGTGGTGACATAGAAGGTCGGAGGTACTTCCTGTCCGAGACGCCTCTTGCGGACACACGTATAGCACCTTCTTCGAAAACGAACCGCGCCAATCGAGCCGCCCGAAAGAACCGATTTTCCCAAAGATGGAGCCCCTGCGCTTAAGCGTGAAGCGCAAGACCTGAACTCCTGGGACGACCTTGCCCCGAGCACGTTCAACCTAGCTATAAGTCAAACAGAGGAAGTTGTTGGGCATCGTGACCACGGGTCTCGGAGGCCAACTGTTCGATCCTATCAAATGGAACTTGTTCCGCGATTATGAGAGACTTCTGCGCTTTCATGGATCGCACCAATCCCTCCTGGACCAAGTGAAATTGGCCGACGGTTTGATGCGGCAATACCGCTGCGGGATCAAGACCGCTCTCGCTTTGAAAAGCAGCTTTGAGTTTGCGCAAAGCAGTGTCCTCTCGAACGCGGCCTATGAACCATGACGTGATCTGATCCCGAGATTTGTAATCAAGATCTCCCGGCGATTGCGTTGCCAACATTAGTCCGAGTCCCGCAGATCGAGCTCGCTTCAGAAGGCTCTGTAACGGTTCAGCCGTCGCTGGTTTGGCATTGGCCGGTATGTATAAGTCGGCCTCGTCAAACATGACAACAGCTTGCAGCTCATCGTTCGGATTGCGCTGACAGAACCGCAAAGCCTCAGACAAAAACTGCGAAACCCAGAACAGGATGTTCTCGTTATCGCCGAGAAAACCAGTATAAATGATGGATAGTCGCGTTTTCCCTGGACGTGCATAGCGGCCTAAACCGAGCAACGAATCCATTCGCAAACTCTCACCTCCAGTATCGAACAGGGAGGCGTTGCGGTAGCGAAGACTATCCAGTTGGGCAACCAGATCGCGCCTAATTTTGCCCGAGGGGTCCATGCGCTGCGTCAGATCAGTGAGCTCCGGGTCTTCGTCTTCAAGAAAAGTGATGAGATCAGACAACGACACCTCATGGCTCGAACGAGAGCCGAGAATGCGAAGCGCGACCGACAATGTGCCCGATTGTTTTTGGTGGGTCGCCGACTTTTTCATGTGGAGCATGTCGCCCAATGCTGCAGCGGACAAATTGGCGAGCAATTGCTGCTCGTGCTCGGGTAACTCGTTCATTCCGTTGGGCAGCAAAGTGATCGAAATCGGTCGCCCCGATGACCGTCCAGGCGTATAGACGGCAACGTCAATTGCCTCGGCGAGTTTGTCGCGTTCAGCTGACCTTTCAGGTGGCTCGCTTGCCATCGGACGCCAGACATCTGGGTTCGCGTAGCTGCAAAGGTCCCCCTTTCGATCGATCAGGACAGCCGGTATACCTCGCGCAAGGAACTGCTCAATGAGGCTAAGAGCAAGCGTTGTCTTACCCGAACCGGATCCACCTAGCACCGCAGAGTGTCGCTTCATGACATCGCGATTGAGCGTCACCGGCTTAATCGAATTAAGCTCGCGTCCAGCGAATATACTGTTGACGTTGTCGCCAGTCTCATCAAGCAGCACCGCCAAGGGCAAATTGTCATCATTCGCCGGCGGTTGCTGGACCGGTGATAAAGTGGTGTTGTCCCAGCCCAACCAATCGGCCCAAGGCTGACCTGAGCTCAACGCGGTATTTTCGCTTGGCCGTAGGCGAGACACGTCTGGATCCGCGCAAGCGTCAGCATCGGCGGGATGCACGTCGTTGTTCTCAGAGTTTTCGAATGTGATGGACGGACCATTGCCACCGACCGACGGCTGCACCGCCTCCTCACGTGAACTTGGTCTATGAGCAGGACGGCCCAACAGATCAAGGCGTAACAACTGGGCTATTGAGATAAGCCCTGACATGAGTTTGGCTTCGCTAAACCACTCCTTAAACCCAGGATCTTGGTGATGATGGGCGTAGAACTCCCGTATCATCATCATGCGTTCCCATTCCGGAATAGGCACGAGCAAAGATCGTCCGCCTCCGTCACGAAACTTTCTATAGGCTTGTGCCGTCTGGTTCTTGCGATTAGGTGGAAAATCGCTTGCTCGAAGCAGGTAGCACGTCCGGCCCTGCATCGTTCCTAGAACCTTGTCCAGCTGCCGCTTCAAGCCACCACCTTGCGTCGGTCGGTTGCACAAATAAATCCTTGCATCATAGGCGTGGCCTGTCGGATGCTCGACAACGATATCTACTGTGGGTACGTCGTCTGCTATCTCCGTGCGCTTTGCCGAAACTTTGAGATCATCATCCCACTCATGCGCCGTGACTCCCAGACATCCCGCTAAGACGTCAATCATGTCATGATCCGAATTCGGCATCTCAGCCTCGGACGCGCTGCAAAATCGCTCCCAGATCTCACGATAGTCAACGACGTAGCGTGGTGCCGGCTTATCCTCGCCCCCGCCTGAAGCAAAGCCCAATGCTGCAGCTAGCGTCGAAATGAAACCCGTATCCTCGGCTGGCGGGGCCGGCTCGTTGTCGACGTCATCGTCGCGCAAGCGCTTTTGGGCTAATTCCAGGATCCGGCGTGTCGAAAGCCCCGCAAACTCCTCGAAGAATTCTGGACCGAAGAACGCCGAAGCATCGGGAAAGCTGGGTCCGTCAGAATGTTGCGAAGATTCATGCTCTATACGTTTGGCGATAATCTTTCGCGCCTCTTCGGCCGTTCGCGTCTCGTAAAGCGCAACTGGCCCCGATTTTTCAATCCTGTCGATATAAGACTGATGAAGAACCGCACGCGCCTGATCGTAAAATTCTTCGAGCACCGAAATAATGATGATTGAAGAAGGTACCCGGTTGGCGATCTGCATAAGATTGCCAACCGCTTTTGTGAACCGCTCCTCGGGATCATCAAAATTCCTGAGATCTTCAACTTGGTCGATGCAAAATACAAGCGAAGCTTTTTCGACAACCGAAATAAGCATACCGATAGCTTCGATGATTTCGAATGCACGTCCGTCGCCTGAATTCGGATCGAGTGCCTGAATACTTTCCATGCTTAGAGCGTTTAGCTCTCGGCCGAACAAATATTGTCGCACGCGTTGGTCGATCCGCGGATCGCTACGCTGCAAGTAGAGCATCGCCCGAACGATATTGATATCCAGTTCTTTATCAGCGAACTTGTCGCTGGCTAGGATCTCGTCTGCAAGGTCAAGAATGAGGCGGGCCAGACCATTCTCGTCAAGCGTACTTTCACGCAGCTTCTTGACGTGATCTGCGGGCAAAGCGCTTTCGACCATCAGTCGCGTAAGGCGGGCGAGACCACTCTCGCTATGGGAGTCTGGATCGTAAGGTTTTTCGAGTGAATTGACTAATCGACGTAAAAAATAGTCGGCGTAATTCGATATATCCGGCGTCATTTGAGCATAGCCGAAATAGGCTTGCCCCTTTCGATGAGCCCCGGTTCGCAAGGCGCGAATGAGATGGGTCTTGCCTGCTCCAGACTGACCATGAAAGAGAAGAATGCGGGCTTGGGTCGGCGAAGCACTCGGCGCCGTGACCTGCTTAAGCAGATCGAAGAATTTGGTTCGCGCTTTCTGGTGAACCTCTTGAACATCCACCGGATCCGCCTGCCAAATATCATCTTCCCACGTAATCGAATGGTCGAACGCGGCTGCAAGCTTGTCCGAATTTTCGATTTCTGGTGAAACTAGGGTCATGGATGTCGTTTCTCTTGGCAGATGCCGATGTGTTGTTGGAAGTTCAAGTTTCTGATCGTCAGGCTACGCGAACATAGTGCCAAACAGTGTTTTTGTAGGTAATCGCAGATTGATGCAGTTCTCTAGCATGCGACTTCGATCGCAGATCGGCCGTTGCCAGCTTTATGTGACCTGTGCGATGTGCCTCAACGAGCATGGCCTTGAATTGGACCTCATTGATACACCACTCCGGATTTGATCGGCTGACTTCTTCCCACACTTGGCAAACAAATGCCTTTTGCGTATCTCCCCAGCCATGGCCACGATGCTTAGCGGCAGCCACAACAACACTCGCGAAGCCTTGAAGATCGGGCCGCTCATTCGGAACGGACGGGTGTGCCCCGGTCAGCTCATCCTCAGTTACTGATTGCTCGCCCTCAGAGAGTAGCACCTCAGTCGCACCTGAAGGTCGACGACTTACGCTAGCCATTTCACCCAGCTGGCGAGAGAAATGATTGCGCAGGACAGCGGTGCGCAACGTCGCTGTATCGGTTTGAAGAGCACCGCAAGCCTCCGCCGCCAGTGCTGCAATCAGTCGATTGTCTGTACCGAAGTCGCGCGGCCGACGCGCCAACTGACCGGCAAGCGATCGTCCCGCATTGGCGCTCAAACTCTTGCCCGCAGCAAAACCACTCTTGATCTTGTTTCCGAATGCACGCTCGAGCGCGATGAGAGCCAGTGCGCTCCGCAATCGTGCAAAACTTGGCTGTCGCTTCCCGGGTATGCCGTAAGCTGATTGCAAGATCGCGACGCGAAGACCGTCCGGCCGAGAGAGCATATCGATCCGTCGTTCAGAAACCTTTGTCATTCCAAGCGCAACCGCGGTGAGGCGTGTATCCCGCATCTCGTTCCAGACTTGCGGCAGCGTCTTGCAGCGCAAGAAGTCTATCGTAGCTGCTCTACCGGCTTCCGTCAGCATCATGCGCAAACGCTGCACTGCCACAAGATCTTTGGCTATTAAGCTGTCGAGACCATCGTCCACACCTTGGCGCAATTCAGACGGCGAAAGCCTGTGGGAAGTGATTGGATTAAGATCACGACACAGATCATTTCGCGTTGCCCCGGTTGATGAAGCGATACGGCACAGCATCAGCGACTGCAGCGGCGCGCAAAGACTCCGCTCTGGAGCAGGACAGGCCGCTTCGCCGCCCGCAACTCCATCGGTCGCAGCAAGGTCCGCGCCAAGCGCGTCAGCCATGTGAATCCCCCAAAAAATCTCCAGCCGAGCGGGTCCTTGCGACATTGCACTGACCCGCCGGTGAATGACGGCCATGCCCGGACGCGCGAATCACCGGAGTTTTCTGCAATAATGTCGTGATTTGCCCTAATTTGTCCAATCATTCACTCGTCAGCCTGGAGATCATGTGGTTTACACCAAACGAGCGCTTGCCGCTCGAAAGCCTCACGCACGCCCAACTGCGAACATTGTTATGCGTCGTTATCGAAGTGGAAATGGAGCGGATGGGGAGCTTTCTTCAGTGTTTCGAGCGGACAACCAAGCGAGACGCGGCCAATCGGGGATGTTCAGTAATTACGGCGATGCGGCTTCGCTGGAGGCGCAGACACCGAACGGTGTCATCGCTACGAATTCGCTCTTGCGTCCTCAGATCAAATTCGCTCCTGCGTCCTCGGGTCAGACGACGGCTGAACATGACCATTCCGCTTAGTGGCTGACGCTGGAAGAGATAATCGTCCGGCGCATTCCGCACCAGAATTAGTCAGACATTGGTAAAAGTATGAGCGGCGCGACGATGTGGCATTCGACCGGGGCACATTCTTCAGAAATTTTGGTAACGACGCGTCACGTACTTCTAGTCTGTGCGCTTTTGCTCACGACAGCAGGCTGCAGCCAGGGCGGCAGACCAATCTCACTCGGATTCAATGAGACCTTGGGACTTGGCAGCGCTCCGCAGACAGTTCAAGCAAGCCTTGGGGATCAACCTGCTCTCGCCAATCAGGCAAATGGTGGTCCACAGGCTCGTCTCGCGAGTGTTGCAGGCCCGGAGCCGCGCCCCGAGAGCCCTTCGTCTGGAGCAATGGATCCACCGTCGCGCGATCTGGACACAACCAAATACGCGAGAACACGCCTCGACGTCGATTCGGCAAGAAAACTGATCAATGCCTACCGACGAGAGAATGGACTGCAACCGCTCGCAATCAACCCTCAACTCACGAAAGCGGCCAAATCACACTCTCAAGATTTGGCCAAATGGGATCGTATTTCTCACTTCGGCTCTGATGGGTCAAATCCCTGGGACCGCGTTAAACGAACCGGCTACAAGGCAAGCCTTGCCGCAGAAAACGTGGGAACCGGACAGGGAACAATTGAAGAGGTGATGGACGGCTGGAAGAAAAGCCCAGGTCACAATAAGAACTTACTGTTGCAAGACGCCAATGAAATGGGAATTGCACTTGTGCACGCGCCACGAACAGAATTCAAGACTTTCTGGACGTTGGTCCTAGGCTCTCGGCTTTGACAGCGAATGCTCGACGAGACCAATACATGGCAGCAGCGCTGTATGAGCCAGATGCAGGTAGCGGTCCTATTTTGAAGCAATGAACTTGGCCCCTTTTGGCTAGCGGATGCCCAAAGGGGAAAGTGATAGGATTTCCAGCGCCAAGATATCGTTGGCGAGAGCGTGGACAGAGCTTCAATAGATTTGCGATAGTCTTGCGGTAGAACCTCGATAGGGTTGTAATAGAGTTTCGACAGGGATTCAGGGTGAATCGATGGTCAAAAATCACTCAACGGCGAGCGCCGGATTGACTAAATTTATTGGGCTTTCATTCGTCTGCGCGTACTGTGGACTTCTTCTTGTTCCGTCAAAAAGTGCCGACCTGCCTTCATGGGTGATTGGCTCAAACACCGCCTTCGCTCAGTCAACGTTGCCCAGCCAATTGAGAGCCGAGTCAACAGGCGAGACACGGTCGAAATCACCCGATAAGCCGCATGTCGAAGGTGATGACCATGATGGCAGCCCTATGCCTTCTCCAAGCTGCCCCTTTATCCAGAAGGATGACTTGCAGCTTATCGTTTAAAGACTTCTGCGACTGTTCCAATGGAAGAGCCCATGGAGCCGACTGGGCGGCTGGTGCAGAGAGGGCTGGTGCAGAGAGGGCTGGTGAGGCGGATCGTCCAATCGATCGCCAATTGGCGGCATCTATTCCACGTCACGTCTAATGCGAACTACTTGTTTCTTTTCTTGGCAGCCGCGAGCTTTTCGGCACGCCGTTTGCGCGCACGAAGCTTGCGAGCTCTCAGTCGTGCCGCGCGCGCGCGCTTGGCTCGACGCGCGCGGGCACGGGCCAAAGCGCGATTGCACGCGGCCAGAGGTACGTCGTTGCGAATACTTGTGGGTGTCGCCCCCCCCGCCAAGAGCGGGATGGAATCCAAAGTCTCAGTCCCAAAGTATGTTTTCCATTTGTATGTCTTGAAGCCATGATCCAGCAAATTGGCAGCGCGAAGCTTCCGTTCTCCGGGGGTTTTTTCTCCGAGAACAATCGCTACCAGACTAATATCGCCCCGCGTCGCGCTCGCAACGATATTGAAGCCCGAATCGCAGATAAATCCGGTCTTGATGCCATTGGCGCCCTCGAATGTACGCAACAACGAGTTGTGAGAGCGCAGACGGCGCTTTCCGACGCGCATTGACGACATCGCCCAGTAGGCCGCGTGTTCGGGATAATCTCGCCGTACAGCGCGTGTCAATTTGGCCAGGTCACGGGCCGTCGTCACTTGCTCGGGAGCCGGCAGACCGTTGGGATTGACAAAATTTGTTCGTGTCATCCCCAGACGGCCAGCCGTCGCGTTCATTTCATCAACGAATTTGTCGTGCGACCCGCCTACCGCTTCGGCCAGAGCAACAGCAATATCGTTCGCCGACTTAATAATCAGGGCGCGAAGAGCAAAATCGATCGTAACTTCCGTCCCTGCAAGTAATCCAATCTTACTTGCTGGCATCTTTTGCGCGAGAGGCGAATAGACAATCTTCGAATCAAGCGTGAAACGACCGGCACGGATTGCTTCGAACGTCACGTAAGCGGTCATGACTTTGGTCACCGAAGCCGGATGCCACACCTGATCGATGTCTTCGGCATAGTAAACTTTTCCGTCGCTCGGATCGAAGAGGAGCGCCGGCCGTGCCGTCGCAGTCTGCGTCGCGGCCGAAACACTCAAAATCAACAAGGTGATTAGAATAGAACGAATCATAATGGCCACATCAAATTCCGTGCTGGCTCGGTCCCCGCTATGACTTAGCATGGCTTCAGGATTGCCAGCAATGCGATGTGCAAATGTAACTTACAATTGGTGTTAAATTGACACAGATTGGCACAGAGCTGTTTACCTCAGGAAGGCGACGAGCGTTGCGAAAGATGTTGCCGGCGCATTGTGTGTCCTGTTACGACCGCCAGCGCAACAAGCGGCGCTCCAATGCACCGATCACAGCACTGACCGTCACTCCAAGAATGGACAATATTGCGACGCCCGCGAACAATCTCTCAAGATCGTAAAGCGAACCCGCCTGGAGGATGTAGGCACCAACCCCATACTCTGCCCCCAGCATCTCAGCGGCGACAAGCAGAATGATTGCAATGGTAAGACTAACTCGCAGGCCGGAAAGGATCCCGGGCATTGCGCCGGGCAATACGATTTTTCGAACTATTGAGAACCACGGCAAAGAAAAACTCTGCCCCATTCGAATTAGCGATCTTTCAACATTGTCGACCGCGCCATATGTGGCGACAACCGTGGGAGTAAAAGTACCCAACGCGATAAGAGCATACTTCGACGCTTCATCGATACCAAACCAAATAACAAACAAGGGTAGCAGCGCGATCTTTGGAACAGGAAAAATCGCGGCAATGAGAGGGACAAGGCCAGCGCGCACGAGAGAAAAAAGTCCGATAAGTACGCCGACGAGAATGCCGCACGTCGCCCCAATCGCACCACCGACGATAAGGCGGCGCAACGACGGCACAAGATGCGCCCAAAGCATTTCCGTCTGGTAGAGTTCAATAAACGTACCAAAGACATCTGAAGGCCGTGGCAAGGTCAGCTTTGAAATAATGCCGGCACGCGTAGCGATTTCGAGGAAGAGGATCACGGTGAAAAAGACTGTCGGGCCAACCCAGCGTTTGGTTTGAGGCGCGAAGCCTCCACCGCGAAACGGTACAATCTTCTCCGCATCGTATTTTTGTCTCTCAGCCATCGACGATATCCTGGTCTGCGGCGAGAGCCTCATCGCGAATCAAATCCCACAATCGCCGCCGATGCAGCTCAAGTTCGCGGCTGCCGGAAACACGATCGACGACCGGTTGATCAATCTCAACGAGTGCTCGAATGCGCGCTGGCCGACGTGACAGAACGACGATCGCATGGCCGAGCAGAACAGCTTCAGATAGATTGTGGGTAACATAAAGTGCTGTAAAAGGCGTCCGAGACCAAAGCGCAACAAGATCATCCATCAATATTTCACGAGTTTGACTATCGAGCGCGGACAGCGGTTCGTCTAGCAACATGACAGCAGGCTTGACGGCAAGCGCACGTGCAATCGCGACGCGCTGCTTCATGCCGCCTGACAGTTGGCGAGGAAGCAGGGCGCGATAGGCTGCAAGTTTCGTGCGCTCGAGCACGTCGGCGACTATCGCATCGATATCGCTACGGGACAGCGCATGATGCTCGAGAACCAAACGGATATTGCCTTCAACAGTGCGCCAAGGGAGCAGTGCGAAATCTTGAAAGACGTAGGTCAACGGATTGAGACAATCAGACGGCACTTCCCCATCCTGCCGTACGCTTCCAGTGTTTGGTCGTTCGAGACCACCGACCAAACGCAGCAATGTGGATTTGCCGCAACCAGACGGCCCAACAATGCAAACGATTCTGCCGGAAGGAACGTCAAGGGAAATATTCTGAAGAACAGCTGTCTCGCCATAGGAATGCGATATGCTGTCTATACGCAGGTCCATAGCCACTTTCGCAGTCGAGAGCATTGTCCGGCCAGCAATCTGCAGAATAGGCCATTGCTCGACCGGCTTAAGGCAACTCGGATATTGTCGGACAAACGATAACTTAGAGAATGGTCACGTACGTAGGATCGACTAATGTGTCCAATGTTACGGCTTCTTTCACCAACTTTTCTTTCTTGAACCAATCCAATTGATCTTGGATAGAGCCCATGTTGAGGGCAGCATCCGAGTTTATCCGCATGGCCCCATTCTTGATACTGTTGCGCGCTTTTTCAAACGGTCGGCTTGCGTAGACGTACTTGTGAATCAGTCGGACCATATCCTCGGCTGCCGCCTCGCCAGCGATTTTGTCAACGAGCGCAGCATTGAAATCCGCTGCACCTTTGGAGAACGCGGCCAAGAAGGCCTTCGTCTTCTCCCGCTCCTTCTCGGCGGTCATCGCCGAGGTGAAAACCGTGGTCACTTGATAGTTTGGGATGTAATCCGCAACATCGCCAATGACATGTGCTGAACCACCAGCGGTCAGAGCCTTGGCAATGTGCGGGACGATACACCAGGCATCCACTTGACCGCTCTTTATCGCGCCGATAATTGCTCCAACTTTCTGCAGTGGCTTGAAAGAAAAACTGATCGCTTCTGCATTCGCGATCTTGGCCCCCATGTAGTGGAAGGAGGAGCCAGTCTGCGTCACCGCGAAGACCTTGCCATCGAGATTTGCCGGTGCTGTCAAACCCGCCTCGAACGCTGCATTCGAGGCAAGAATTTTTTGACCATCGATACCCCTTTCTTCGGAAAGGGCACCGCCGACAACCTTTGCAGCTCCTTTTTCTGCGAGGGAGATCAATCCACCAGTGATCGCAGTTACGGCAAAATCGACACTACCCGCGGCAACCGCGATCGCCATTGGTTGCGCGGCCTGAAAGAACTTAAACTCAACATCGAGTCCGACGTCTGCAAAATATCCCCGCTCAAGCGCCACGAAACTTGCAGCGTGACTCGTAAAGCGTAGCGCACCAACCCTGATCTTGGAATTTGCTAACGCTGGTGCCACCAATGGAAAAGCTGCGGTCCCACCCAATAGCTGCAGTGCGCGTCGGCGCGTAGGTGTTGCCATGACAGAGGTCCTTCCACGATATTGGTTATCGGTTGGTGGCAATTTATCGCCATATGCACCCAATTAGCCCTTGTCGCCCAACGCTATCATTTCACGATGCGTTCCGTTCGACAATTCCTGCGGTGCGTCCAACGCCGCGATATAGCTGCTCTCGATCCTTGCGAGCGCGCGCATTCACGATAAATCAATACTCACCTGGTACATCCGCTGGCTGCTGACGGTCAGAGGCTGGCGTGCAAACCTCAACCTGGCAGAAGAAAGCTATCCACAACTCTCTTGCGGCCTGCCGTCTCAAATTCAACGGTGAGTTTATTGCCATCCACCTCCAGGACCGTGCCAGCGCCGAACTTGCGATGGCGCACGCGAGCACCTATCGCGTAGGCACTTGTCGATGCTGTCGATGAAGCAACCAATTCACCCTCTATTACAATTGGACCTCTATCGGGCCCGCTCGGTTGGTCGTGTTGTCGCGACTGAGCGCGCTGCCAACCGGGCGTATCGTAGCGTGCCTCGAATTCTGTCCGGTGACCATCAAACCGGCTCCTGCCGTAAGGATGGCCGTAACCGCTGTTGAAATTAGCATAACTACCGCCGAACGGACTTCTCGCCTCTAGGACCCGGACATGTTCCTCGGGCAATTCATCAACGAAACGCGACGGTGTCGCCGACTGATAAAGGCCGCGTACCCGCCTATTCTGCGCAAATGATATTCTTGCCTCGCGCCGAGCCCGCGTTATACCGACATATGCCAAACGACGCTCTTCTTCGAGCCCCTCTCTGCCGCTTTCGTCCAGGGATCGTTGGTGAGGAAACAATCCCTCCTCCCAACCGGGTAGGAAAACGATATCGAATTCCAGACCTTTGGCCGCATGCAGTGTCATCAGCGTTACGCGATCGCCATCGTCGGCCTGCTCGGCATCCATGACCAACGAAACATGCTCAAGAAAACCGGCCAACGTGTCGAATTCGTCCATAAACCGGACAAGTTCCTTAAGATTTTCGAGCCGTGACTGCGCCTGGGGACTCTTGTCCGTACGCCACATCTCAGTATAGCCGGACTCGTCAAGTATCATCTCGGCCAGATCAGTGTGGCGCAAGTCGTCAATTTCGTGACGCCATTTTTCAAACTGGGATAGAAGTTGCGTCAATGAACGACGCGCCTTGCCGGCAATTTCCTCCGTTTCGACAATTTCACGCGCAGCAAAATAGAGCGGGATATTGCGCAGCCGAGCCAACTCACGGACGCGGCGCACAGATGCGTCGCCTATCCCACGCTTCGGCACGTTTATAATGCGCTCGAACTTGAGATCATTGAGTGGATTTTGGGCAGTTTCTAGGTAGGCAATGGCATCCTTGATCTCTTGCCGCTCATAAAAGCGTGGCCCGCCGATCACACGATAGCCCAATCCGAGAGTGATAAACCGATCTTCCAAGGCTCGCATTTGAAAAGAGGCGCGCACTAGGATCGCGATTTCGTTCAGATTATGACCGGCTTTCTCAAGCTCCTCGATGTTTTCTCCTATACCGCGGGCTTCTTCGTCATCATCCCAAACGCCAACGATCGTCAGTCGCTCTCCATCGCTGCCGTCTGTGAAAAGCGTTTTACCCAGGCGACCTTGATTGTGACCAATCAGATTCGAGGCTGCAGCGAGTATATGCCCCGTGGAACGATAGTTGCGCTCAAGCCTGATGACCTTTGCGCCGGGAAAGTCCGTTTCAAACCGCAAAATATTGTCGACTTGCGCGCCGCGCCAGCCATAGATCGACTGGTCATCATCTCCAACACAGCAAACATTTGGCGCGCCTTGAGACAAAAGCCGAAGCCACAGATATTGTGCGACGTTGGTGTCCTGATACTCGTCGACGAGAATGTAACGAAATCTTCGATGATAGTCAGAAAGAACATCCGGTCGTTCTTGAAACAACCGCAGACACTCAAGCAGAAGATCACCGAAATCGACTGCATTGAGCTCCTTTAGGCGCTGCTGGTAAAGCGCGTAAAGACTAGCTCCCCGACCGCTGGCAAAGCCGAAGGCCTCACCCTTCGGCACTCGATCGGGCCCTAGTCCGCGATTCTTCCAGTCATCAATCAAACCTGCGAGCTGGCGGGCCGGCCACCGATCCTTATCCAAATTCTCGGCCTCAATAACCTGTTTGAGAAGACGAATTTGGTCGTCAGTATCGAGAATCGTGAAGCCGGATTTGAGGCCGATAAGCTCACAGTGGCGACGTAGAATCTTAACTCCAATGGCATGGAAAGTTCCCAGCCACGGCATGCCCTCGATTGTCTCTCCAACATAGGATGCGACGCGAGATTTCATCTCGCGCGCCGCTTTGTTCGTGAACGTTACGGCCAAAATTTGTGATGGAAAAGCCTTGCCCGTAGCCAAAATATGGGCGATGCGCGTCGTAAGCACACGGGTTTTCCCCGTTCCCGCCCCCGCCAAAACCAATACTGGTCCATCGAGAGTCTCGACTGCAACCCGTTGCTCTGGATTTAGACCATCCAGATACGGTCGCTGAGACGACTGAAGAGCACGTTCGGACAAGCTTGGACGAGGCGTGGATGAGAGGGACACGTTCACCTTGTATTTCGCAGTATTTCGCAGTCTGGGAGACTTCTGCAATGTCGCAACCTGAAGGCACAATGTAGCAACTTGGAGGCGCAAGCAATTGGGCTTTCGGCCTGCACACAACTTAAGCTGCAGTCTGAGCGAACTGCGGATTTCGATTCTGCAAAGACGGATTTACACTGAGGGACACGGAGTAGTAGCGCGAGCCGTCAAAACATCGGAAATCAATTCAGGCAGCTCATCATAGGACGCAAAGCTGGCCGCGTGACGCAACGAACTCGGTTCGCTCGCCAGGTACCCCTCTGTGAAAAGAATAAATGGAATCTCGGCTGCGTCTGCCGCAGCCGCATCGATATCGCTATCACCAACATAAACAACAGGCGTGGTAGCAAGGCGTTTTGCAGCCTCACGCAATGGGGCTGGATCGGGCTTGCGCTTGGTCAGTGAGTCACCTGCGACGACGACCGAGATGAGTTGCTCCCACCCATGGGCGGCAAGGATGACCTGTGTCGGGACCATCCACTTGTTCGTGCACAAACCGATCTTATAGCCCAATTCGCAGAGGCGGCGCAGCGTCTGGCCAGCCCCCTTCATTGGGTAATTTGCTTCGCCCGGCGCCTCGGCGTAGAGCGACTTGAGACGCTCGACATGGTGCTCGAAGGTTTCAGCATCTGCATTATACCCTCGAGCTTGAAGGGCTCGCTGCAAAAAGACCGGTGTCCCAGCACCGACAAATCGCTTGACCTCATCTATTTTGAGCGGCTGAAGGTCCAACTCAATCATCAGTTGGTTGGCCACATCTCTCATGGCCGGTGCGCTCTCAACTAGAGTACCGTCAAGATCGAAGATCACGCCGCTCATGCGGCCTCCCGCCATTTAATTGAGCATCCCATGGAAGGGAATTGATCTTTCGGCCCTTCGCCCGTTTTCACGATTTGCCTCATCGCTTCGAACAAGTCCCGCCGAAGATCAGGGGGACCAGGTTGGGCCCGCGAGGCGTCGAGACGGCCTCGGTATTGCAGACCAAGATTTGCGTCAAATCCAAAAAAGTCCGGCGTACAAACCGCCTTATATGCCTGGGCCACGGTCTGGTCCTCGTCATGCAGGTAGGAAAAAGGAAACTCATACCGTTTGGAAAACTCCTTCATATTGATGAACGAATCCGCGGGGTAGGCCACTGCGTCATTTGAGCAAATTGCAACTGTGGCAACGCCAAGCGGAGCGAGTTGGCTAGCGTCTCGCACTAATCGCTCGATCACCGCGACCACGTAAGGGCAGTGATTGCAAATGAAGGCGACCAGAGTTCCGTTGTCTCCTTTGAGCTCCGACAGGCTCACTTGCCCGCCATTGGTACTGGGCAGCGCAAACTCTGGGGCTTTCCATCCGAAGTTACAAAGCGGGGCCTGTGCCGCCATTCTCAGTCTCCCTTGTTTGGTCCACTTGGCCGACAGCGGCTCCACCTACAGCAATGTCTGCTACGTGTCCAAAATCTGCCTGTTGTCAATACGTTGTCGGACCTGATGGCCTATCGCCGCCCTCGAGATTTCGCTTGCAGGGACATGTGTCGGCCGATCGGCACCTCACGCCCACCCTCCTTCGGTCATTTTCTTACCTAGCTCTTCTTCCGTTGTTCTTCTTCCGCTTGCTCCTCTTCCGCTTGCTCTTCTTCCTTGGTTCGACGGCTTAGTCAGTGCATGAAATTGTGCTTGAGTTCTATACTTCAGCTGTGGTGCTTTTGACCAACAACCGAAGCAGCGCGCAGCGCCCTTATATTCTCGCCGTAAACCTGAGGGTTGTCGACAGATCCGCCGCCAAATACAGCTGAGCCAGCGACCAGAATATCGGCGCCGGCCGCAACCAAATCACCAGCAACGGCCGGCGTCACACCACCATCGATCTGAATCTGGATCGGACGGCCTGAGATCATGCGTCGCAATTTCCGGACTTTGGCGATTTGGTCGGAGATGAAGGCTTGACCACCAAATCCTGGATTGACGGTCATGACGCAAATCAAATCGATTGTTTCCAGAAGATACTCAATCTCGTTCTCTGGGGTAGCTGGGTTGAGTGCCACTCCCGCTTTCTTCCCAAGTTTGCGGATGACTTCAAGTGAACGGTGGATGTGCGGACCTGCTTCGACGTGTACAGTAAGCACGTCCGCGCCGGCAGAGGCAAATGAGGCGAGATAGGGATCGGCTGGCGCGATCATCAGATGAACATCCAACACCGATTTGACATGAGGCCGGATAGCCGCACACATCTGAGGTCCAAAGGTCAGATTGGGCACGAAATGTCCGTCCATGACGTCCACATGAACCCAGTCGCAACCTTGGGCCTCGATTGCACGGCACTCCGCACCCAAATTCGCAAAATCAGCACTCAGAATTGATGGTGCGATTTTGATATGTCGATCGAGTGAAGCCATGTCATCATATCCAGCGTTTGAATTTGTATCGGTCACCTGCCAATCAGATCTGCGCTCGACGATGTGACACAATGTCAATGCGCGTCTCTCTATTGCAGCAATCTAACAATGAGGCTCCTTCATGCAGCTCACGATGACCGGCCGAAAAGCGCTAATTACAGGTGGTAGCCTCGGCATTGGTCGTGCAATCGCTACCCGTTTTGCCGAAGCTGGTGCGCACGTCGCAATCGTAGCACGCCGTGAGAGTGTTCTGGAGGAAGCCAGAGAACACATCCAATCTGTCGGAAACAGCAAGGTTATACCGATCGCCGCTGACGTCAGTACTGCTGAGGGCTGTTTGAGCGCTCATGAAGAAGCGGTGGCGCGACTTGGCTCAATCGATGTCCTCGTCAACAATGCGGGAACCTCAAAACGAGGAGCGTTTGAGGAGTTGTCCGACGAGGTTTGGCAGACCGACCTCGATCTCAAGCTTTTCGCTGCAATTCGTCTCTCTCGTTTGGCTTTGCCGGGAATGCGCGACCAACGATGGGGGCGCATCATAAATGTTCTCAACACCGGCGCAAAAGCTCCGCCACCAGAGGGGGCGCCGACCGCCGTCAGCCGTGCAGCGGGAATGGCACTCACAAAAATTCTTGCAGGTGAGGGCGCGCCGCACAACATTTTGGTGAACGCTGTGCTTGTCGGACGCATCAAAAGTGACCAATGGATCCGACGCCACACCAGCGAAGACTCGGACCGATCCATCGAGGAATTTTATCAGGACATGAGTCGCAATATTCCCCTGGGCCGGGTCGGAGGTGCCGACGAATTCGCCAACGTTGTCTGCTTCTTGGCGTCGAATGCCGGATCATATGTAACAGGCACTGCAATTAACGTTGACGGAGGAATGTGCCCGATTGTCTGAGCAGAGCACATTTCATTCGCGCAAACCTTACACCCGGTCGGCTGACGTCTATTCGCCTCACCTTGGCAACACCAACGAATTAGACGTATAGTCTTCATGCGGGAAGAGGGAAGTCGACAGATCAATTCGGCATAACGCGGTCAAGTGAAATCGAATGGCGCTTGCTACCGTTAGATTTTGTTGACCAGCGATATCGAATAATGTGGACGCCAGCTGACCTTTGGGACGAGAGTCGCGAGAGTTAGTTGTGGGTAGAGTACTCACAACAAACCCAAACGCCATCAACTAGTCAGCTGGAACCGTATGATTGTGATGGGAACATCAGTCAACCTAGTCAAAAGGCTGCCGCGGCGTTGGCAACTGCGTTGAGATGACATGAACAATTTCTTAATGTGGACAGCTGGTATACTCGTTGTCGCGCTTTGCGCACTCTTTGCAGTGCCGCCACTCGTTGATTGGAACCAGTATCGCGGAATATTCGAGGAAGAGGTATCGCGGTTGCTCGGTCGGGAGGTCCGCGTCGGCGGTGAAGTTCGCTTGCGGATACTACCAGTACCTTACGTCAGCTTCGAGCAAGTGCGCATCGCCGATGCTCCTGGCGTCCCCGGATCATTCTTTCGCACAGATAAATTTAATGTACTCCTCTCGGTGCCGCCACTTCTGCGAGGTATAATTGAAGCGAGGAAACTCGAGCTTGATGGACCAAAACTGCGCTTGAGGTTCGATAAACAGGGCAGTTGGAACTGGCAGCGCGTCAAGATGCAACCGTCCTACTTGCCGCTATTACCCAAAGACATCGCGCTCCAATCAGCAGTCGTTAGCAACGGAAGCATTAGGATTGAGGACGCGAACGGTCTAGCATTGGCCCAAATTGATGAGATATCCGGTGAATTGACTGCCACCGCGCTCCGCGGTCCGTACAAGTATACCGGTAGCGCCCTGATAGCGGGGGTGAAACGCAAAATTCGCCTCGCAACGTCTTCAATCGACAGCGGAGGTAGCCTTCGGCTCAAAACAAGCGCCCAATCATCAATTGACGATTCTAGCATGACAATCGATGGTCGAATCATCGATTTCGCAAAGAAGCCGAAATTCGCTGGTGCCCTTAAGGCCAACTCAACCCTAAAGTTAGGACTATTCGGAAGCGAAATTCGCGCGGCACCATTGCGGCTCACCGGAGAGCTCTCAGCGGATACGCTGTCGGCAAACCTCAGCAATGTCGCCATTTCAATCGAAAGCCTTGATCGACCTCAAAGGCTGGCCGGTCAACTGACGACTCGCTGGGGCAGCCAGGCTAGCATCGAGGGGACTCTGACATCGAAATGGCTGGACTTTGACGCAATTACCAATGGCCGCTCCAAAGACAACCCCGCACTCGTTCTTGGACTGCTTACAAGCACTGGATTTGGAATGGGCCAATTCCGAGCCAGCCAATTGAGCGTCGACATCGAGCAGGCAAATCTTGGCGGCCAAACGGTCAGTGCCTTGCAATTGGATTTCGCCCAGCAAGGCAAAGGGGTCAAAATCAACCGTCTGAGCATTGGATTGCCCGGAAGGACGCAACTGCGCGCGGATGGAAGCTTGCAGCTAGGGCAATCCAAACCAGTAATTTCGGGCTACGTCCTTGTCAAAGGCGCAAGCTTGAGCGAGTTCACCGCTTGGGCGCGGCCAGGCCGGACCTCGCTTGGCAACAGAGCATCTGGAGTGTTCAACCTCGCTAGTCGAATTGACCTCGGCGACGACGCGCTACACTTGAACATCTCTGATGTGTCCATCGCGGGTCAGTCTTCTCGCGGAAACATCTCGTATTCTTGGGGTGCCGAGAGACCACAGGCCAATATCGATATTTGGTCCGACCATCTGGATATCTCTCATTTTGCGAGAGGCTCACTATCCTTGAAAAATGCCGCGGCGGCACTTGGCTGGCCGCTTTCAGATGCGCCTGCCACGGCGCCTTTGGCCGATCTCCTTGGCAAGGCTGATCTCACGGTCTCAGCCCGTGTCGGAAGCGCAAATGATGGCCAAAATACTCTGTCTGACATGCAAATCCGCCTCACAAAACGCGAAGGGTTACTTCGTGTCGAACCATCGCGGTTCACGATCGGACCCGGATTGAAGGTGGCCCTTGAGGGTGAAGTCCACTCGCAGTCCAAAGTGCCGCTATGGGATATTGTGGGTCGGGTCGAAATGGCAGACGACGTCGACGTCGAGCAGCTTAGTCATTTTGCCTCGCAGGTAGTCGGAATCGGACCTCCGCAATTGACGGCAATCACGCGGGGCAATCCTACGAAACTAGCTTTTTCAACAAAATCCGAAATTCGCGCTGGCAAGCCACGAACCAGCCTCAAAGTCGATGGTGCAATAGCCTCGGATAAAGTTCGCGCTTCGCTCACTACCGCCGGACCTCTTACCAAGTGGCGGCAACAACATCTCGACGCAGACGCGACTGTAGATGGTGATGCTGGTTCGTCAGTTGGTATCCTTCTGGCTGCACTGAGTGGTTCGACGGCCGATCCTTTAAGACAGAAGCGCGGAGTCGAGCCAGTTAAGACACCGCCCAAAGACCGTTCCATTTTACGCTTGAGCGTGGCTGGAACCCCAGACCAACAGTTGGAGGCTTCAGCAACGATTGCCAGTCAAGAATGGCAGATCAGGCTTGAAGGGAAGGGACAGTCGAGCGTACGTCAGACTGGCAAATTCGGTTTGGACTGGGACGCATTTGGTGACATTCGAATCTCTGACGTCGCGACAGCAATGCGCACGATATCCCCCGACTGGCCAACAGTTTTCGCTCCAACTATAGCTTCGAGCGGTCGCTTCGCAATTGCCAGAACCAGCGATCGACTCATTCTTGAACCGATCGATCTGCAGGTCGGCGAAACAAAACTGTCCGGAAGCGTGCAAGTCGATCTGAAAAAGCGAAACGGAAGCCGGCATAGAGTCAGCGGTCGCCTCTGGGCGTCAGCAATCCATGGACCGACGTTGGCCCATCCGCTGAACGTAGCATCAAGCCGACCTAGCGAGCAATTGGCGACGAACCCAAGTGGGTCATTCTGGTCCGAGCAGCCATTTGTGATGATTGCGACCGAGCTCTTTGATGTTGACATGCAAATCGCCACACCTGAGTTCAGTTTGGTGGAAGGTGTCGATTTGGCAAATGCCAATCTTTCGCTCCAGCTTTCGGACGGAAAGATTACATTGTCAAAAGTTACCGGCACAATGTTCGGCGGACGGTTTTCCGCAGGTGGCCAACTACGACCTGCCAGGGCTGGCGTAATTGCCGAAGGCAAAGCCTCCCTGACCTCGGCACACATTGAGGCAATTGTCTCGCCAAATATGCGCCAACGCGTTGGCGGAAGTTTTGCTGCGTCAATCTCGTTCCAGGGTCAAGGCTTGAGTCCGCGAGCGTTAGTAACCGCGCTTAAGGGCAAAGGACAACTCTCTCTTAAAGAAGCCAGACTACCTGGCCTACCTGGCGCATCGCTTTCTCGCCTCGCGGATGATGTTGTGGTCGGGGCGGTAAAGCCCGATCAAATGTCCGATATTATCAAAGCCCAGGTTTTAGAGGGATCGATCGCAATACCGGACCAGTCGTCTTTACTAGAATTGAGGGATGGAGCGTTAAAGATTGATGACGTGACCGTTGATCAAGGGCGAACCATTTTGCGCAACTCGACGGCTGTAGATCTAGTCCGCATGGTTCTCAATAGTCGCTGGCGTGTTGCGTCGACGCTGCTCAGCGCAGAGACCGCGTCGGCGAGCGCGAGGGAAGCAAATGCTGCACAACAACGTCTGCCCTCAGTTCGATTGGACTATTCAGGGCCTGTTGCCAACCTTTCGTCGATAGAACCGGAAGTTGACTCGGCCGACCTGCAACGCGAACTCACAGTTCGACGCATGGAGCACGATGTGCAACGACTTGAGAGCCTGCGGCGTGAAGATGAAGCGCTAGGCAAGGCAGAGGCGAAGCGTCGACGTCGATCGGATACCCGGCGACGCCGAGCGATTGAAGAGGATGCGCGAAAACGGCGCCTCTATCGATCAAAGTACAAGGACTCTCGATACCGCCGGGTACCGTTGCGGCCTGATCCTTCGCGACTCGAGGAAGAAGATCTCCCACCGCCGACCGATGGCGAAAGTCAACAGATCGGTGGCGAGGATTGGCCGGGTTTGGCGCCGCAGACAAACGGTATCGCGCGGTCGCGCCCCTATGGCAGCACACAAAGACCGGGGGGCGATCGCGATATAGAGACCGATGATTGGAGACCGTTCATTAGCAATTAATGGTCGCTATCCGTTAAGGCGTAGCCAAGAAAGCTATCCAAGGACATCATCATCCTCGTTGTCTTCGAAGAATCAATTTGTCCACTAACACATTGGTCGCCAATCGTCCGCTTCGAACGTTGGCTTAGATCGTTGCTTAGATCGTTGCTTAGATCGTTGCTTCGATCGTTGCTTCGATCGTCCAGCGACGCAGCGGTGGGCCGAGCTGCGGATCGTAATCCATGAAAATGACCAAGTACTTGTTTGTCTATGGCACGTTAATGTCGCGGGCAAAGGGAGAACTCGGAACGGATCAGCGCCGCCGCCTGGCGGCAGAAAGCCATCTGCTCGGAGAAGCACGCATCAACGGGCGATTGTTCAATCTGGGCAATTATCCAGCGTTAGGGCTGGAAAAAACCAGATCGCCTTTTGCCTATGGAGAACTTCTCGATCTTCATGACCCGACCGCCACATTCGCTTGGCTCGACACCTACGAAGGCCTCGATCCAACGAATTTGGCTCAAAACGAATACCGACGGGTTGTCCATTCAGTCGAACTCCTTAGTTCGGGCTCAACCAAAGCTTGGGTTTACGCGCTCAACGTTCGGGTGGACGAACAACAACTCATCGAATCTGGCCGCTGGCTGGCGGCGACATGCGAAACAACTCGAAGAAATCTATGAGAGTTCCATTGCAACCTTGGTGCACCCAATCTGGTCGAGTGTAAACTGGAAGTAATCTCCCGGCTTGATGGGCAGAGTCGCAATGACACTTCCTGTTATTACCGTCATACCTCTCCGCAACGGCCGTCCGCGCTCAATAGCCAGGTTCGCGACCCAAGCCAGCGCTCCCATCGGATCATCTGTCAGTCCTTCCGACTGCCGTTCACCGTTAACTTGAAGACGCCCCACCAGACCATTGAGATCCATATCTGCACCCACATCGACTGGTGTACTACACACGACACCGGCGTTCCATGCATTGTCCGCAATCAGTGAACGTGCGTCACATTCAGAATAGTCGGCAGCTCGATCCTCTATGATTTCGAAAACGGCCATCGCTTGCCCCACTGCCGTTCGCACGTCAGTAGGAGTGAGGGTCGCTCCTTCGGACAGAATATCTCGGCGAAGACGTACCGCAAGTTCACACTCCAACATTGGATGAATAAATTCCTTTGAGCTAAGCGTAGCCGGCGAAGTGTGAATTCGGTTCTCAAAGATGAAGCCACCACACGGATGATCAATTCCCATCAACTCCTGCATAACTTTCGTAGTCGTGGCAATCTTAAGCCCAGATACCTCGCCGTAAACGTCTCGCCAGATTTTGCACAACTCTTCCTGAACTTCGTAGGCTTCACTAATGGTCTTAGGTGCATGAGGACCGCTCAAATTGGCGAAGGGTATTCGCCGCAGATGCGCGTCTGCAAGAAATGCTGCTGACTTTGTCGGATCAAATCTAGTCATTTTTCCACTGCTATGGCTCGTGCCAAATCTGTAAGTCAATTGGTTGGTGCTGTCTCTTGGTATGCCGGAACAGCCCCCGCAAAATTCTCGAGCCAT
Source organism: Hyphomicrobiaceae bacterium (assembly GCA_051009975.1). Classification (GTDB taxonomy): domain Bacteria; phylum Pseudomonadota; class Alphaproteobacteria; order Rhizobiales; family Hyphomicrobiaceae; genus Tectiglobus. The sequence continues at coordinate 10,346 of JBPCWA010000038.1, read as the reverse complement.
TCCACCATTTTAGGGTTTTCCTCGCGCCAGGCACCACCATGACGGAAATCGAGATAGCCAAGTGCAGCGGCAATAGTAATATGGCTGTAGTCCGGATTGCGGTCCCACACGGGGGGATTTGCCTCCAGATGTCCGACAGCTTTGTCAATCTTCGCTTGTTGCATGTCCATCCAGCTCTGCACCCACTTTTCCTCAGGGCGATATCGCTTTTCATAAACGAGCAGAAGCGCGGCATCGAGCATACCGTCAGCAATCGCGGCGCGAGTGAGCATTTCCCATCTAGCGGCGCCCTCTGCTGGAAATAGAACAGGCGCGGCGACTTGCGCGTCAAGATACTCGCAAATCACATGGCTATCGAAAATGACCTCGCCGCTATCAAGAACGAGAATTGGGATTTTGGACAGGGGATTGCGCGCACGAAGTTCCCCCAGTTCAGGTGAGTCGGCCGACAGAACCGACATATGCGCTGCAAGCCCTTTCAGAGCTGCAGTTATTCTAACCTTTCGAACATAAGGTGATGGTCCGGCGGAGAGCAGTTTCATGGACCCAGACCTCCTTTTTGACGCGGATGTGTAGATGGTGCCGCCTGTGGTCATTCTTCGCAAGCCCTAAGCACCTGATCAAACCGTTAGACGCATCTAATGAGGCATCTAATCAGGATTGAGCAGCTTCGCCCCAAAACCACGACAGAGCTACAAAGGCTTGTTCTACCGACTTCGACAGTCCTATTGAGATCGACAGTTGTATAACCTCGGCCAACTTGGATCATGCGTTCGACCCGACTGGAAATGATCAAGCAACAGGAATGTCGCAACGAATTGTTCGATACCACCGCCTGGTGTCATGTCTGCGTTCCTGCCGCCTCTGCAGCTTCATATGCCTCCATTGCGACCATCCAGTCATCTTCCGCGACTTTGAGTCTCTTAACTAAGCCACCGCGCCGCTTGGCCAGCTGCTGGGCCTGTTGGGGATCGCGTTGGAAGATCGAACTATCTGCAAGTTCTTCGTCTAATCTAGCAATCTTATCACTTAAGTCGGCGACCTCTTTCTCTGCAGACACTAACTCCTTTTTCAAAGGCGCTAGGCTCAGTCGCAGGTTGGCCGCGGCCCGACGCTGTTCAGCCCGCCCCAATTCGGCACCAGAAGACGTCGACGGTTCCTTGGACGGCGTCTCGCGTTTGCTTTCAGCGATATCTTGAAATAGCGAAACACGGTAATCATCTAGGTCGCCGTCAAATGCTCCGACAGTCCCCTTGCGCACCACCCAAAGTCGATCAGCACATGCGTCGATTATGTGCCGGTCATGACTTATGATAATCACTGCCCCTTGAAAGTCATTTATTGCCTGAATCAAGGCCTGTCGACTATCAACGTCAAGGTGGTTGGTTGGCTCGTCTAGGATCAAGATGTGTGGTCCATGAAAAGTCGCAAGAAAGAGCAAGAGCCGCGCCTTTTCCCCTCCCGAGAGTGTCTTGCAGAAATTGTCGGCCTTCTCGAACCCGAAGCCAATAGCACCCAGTTTTCCGCGTCGCTGCGCTTCCGTAGCATCTGGCATCACCTGCCGAATGTAATCGTAGGGCGTTCTTGTGGAGTCTAGTTCATCCAATTGGTGCTGTGCGAAGTAACCAAATGTCATGTCCTTATGCGACTTGACAGTACCACTCGTTGCCTTCAAACGCTGACATAAGAGTTTGGCAAATGTAGACTTGCCGTTACCATTCTGACCAAGGAGAGCGATGCGGTCGTCATTATCGATGCGCAAATTCAACTGGGAAAGAATTGGACGATCTGGCGCATATCCGACTGAAGCATTCTCGATCTGAATCAACGGGCTGGCAATGACTTTCGCAGGCGCGGGGAAAGAGAATGGATGAACTTGCTCGTCGGATCGAGCGGCAATCGGCTGCATCCGGGCGAGCATCTTCAAACGGCTCTGCGCCTGCGTCGCCTTGCTTGCTTTGGCCCGAAATCGGTCAACGAATGCCGCGATACGTCGGCGCTCTTCATCCTGCTTTCTTTTCAGTTTGGCCTCGATCTGCTGTTGCAGTCGTCGCGTCTCTTCGAAGACGTCGTAGCCACCCGAGTACAAGGTCAGTTTCTTGTTTTCGAGATTGAGGATTGCGCCGACCGACTGATTCAGCAAATTGCGATCGTGGCTGACGATCAACACCGTATGCGGATAGTTTCGCAGATAACCTTCGAGCCACAACGAACCCTCAAGGTCAAGATAGTTCGTGGGCTCATCAAGCAGTAACAAATCTGGCTCGAGAAAGAGAACAGCTGCGAGAGCCACCCGCATTCGCCATCCTCCGGAAAATTCGCCACACGCCTGCTGCTGTGATTTTTGATCAAATCCCAGGCCAGAAAGGATACGAGCAGCCCGAGCCGGGGCGCTGTGTGCGCCGATATCGCTGAGACGAATCTGAATATCGGCAATACGAGTTGGATCCGTCGCGGTCGCAGCTTCGCTCAACAATGCAGCCCGTTCAGTGTCAGCCGCCAGGACCCAGTCTATAAGCGTCTCCCGCCCTCCGGGCGCCTCTTGCGCGACGTGGCCAATTCGCGCCGATTTTGGCAACATGATTGTTCCCGCTTCGGGCGCAATCTCACCTGTAAGCAGGCGCAGGAGTGTTGTTTTACCGGCCCCATTTCGCCCAACAAGTCCGACTTTATGACCAGTCGGAATACCGCATGACGCTTCTTCAAGTATCAAGCGCCCGTCAATTCGATAGGATAGTTTGTTGATATGGAGCATGGAAATGGATGCGCACGACCGGTCTGTGAATTTGCGATAGCAGGTCTTTTGCTTCGGATCCAATGGAATCACAGAACCGCTGCAAAGCTGGTCAGCCAGCGGTAGTGTTCGGGCTTGAGTGTTGCCGACGATAGTTTAGACCGCAACTAGTTAAACTGCACCTAGCGCAAGGCCAAACCCACCAACCTGAACCACAACTTATTCACGCTCCGACGTCATTCCAACGATGGGCCATGACCAAGCAGAGTCTGCAAGACAATGTCAAAGGTCGTTCCAGTTATCCGCGAACAACTGGTCGAAGAGAGGTTGCCAACAAACGCATCTGTTGATCGCTCGGCGGCATTTGCAACTGGGTATCAAACCACTCCATAACCAACTTGCAAACCTTCTCAGCCGGTGCCGACGACAGAGCTGCAGGATCGGAAAACATCTTCAGGTCCTGCTCTGACCAACCACGTTGAATGAGCAGTTTGGCAAGGCGATTGAAATCTTTTGCAGATGGTTGCGAATACTGGGTGCGGTTGTCTGTATTCGCCTGTGCCGCCAGTACGATCGCCTGTGTTTGGCTACTCAAGACTCCGACCGGGCGTGGGTCTTTGTAAAGAGGTAACACATTTGGGCTGAGTTCCCCTTTTGAGATAAATCCGTAACATGCCTTCACGTCCTGAGAGACCAAATACTGCAAATTGCCGACAAACGACTTTGCCAATGAGCGCAGCTGTTCGGGCGGCGCTGTTAGTACTCTTTCAGCATTCTCCCGGCGCCAACGTACGATTGACCGCATCAAGTGCACCAAAACCTCATCGTTCTCCTTACCTTGAGATTTCAATTGCTCAACTTCACTTTCCCTCCGATTTGTCCAATCAGGGAACGCGGTCTTAAATGTCGACCACAACGGGCTCTGTAACAGAACCAATTCGTCATTTCGCGCCGTCAACTCCGCAGTCGGTGTTGTAGTTGCGGCAGCGATTCGAGTGGCCGGTTGGCGTGCCTCATCCGTGGCCGGCAAACGAGAAGGACCGTTCGGCGCGGCCACCACGGCAGTTGGTTTGCCGGAATCGTCAGAAGTGATGTCACTGATGATCTTGCCAATCGTTCCCTGATTGGCATAAACAACCCATCCGCCCGCACCGACCAGTGCAATCAAGAGTGAGGCAACCAGCGCAGTGGCGATGGATCGCCTCTTGGGCTTAGACTCGTATTCATCGAAGAACTCTGGATCATCGAATTCTGCTTCAGATGGGGTTGATCTTCCACGTTTGTCTGCTCGATGAGAATTAGTCGATGGATCCCGATACCCGTCCAACGATCGTGGGTCGGTGGTATTCGGTTGTCCCCCCCCATTCGGCGCACCATGCGCACCGGCATGCCGAACGACAGATGCATGCATTGCTGTAGATCTAGAGGCGTGAGCCGCGGCAGCTGGTCCTTGTGGGCCAGCGCGATGTTCACTAGCTGCCTCCCCACCCGACGATGCTGGTTGGTGCCCGGGATGCCCGCTCTGATTGTCCTGAAAAGCCGTCGGAGTAGGCTCGTGTCTGCCAACGTCGTGCGTCCGCTCCACCGCATCAAGCGACGACGGAGATCGCACACCAGACGCCTGTTCGCTCGCACCTGCGTCGACGGTCGCGCTTGGTTCGGTTGCCCGCTCCGTGCCGTCCGCAGTAGGGATACTACTGCCGACCGATGGGGCATCGGTTTGGGCCGCGGACTGAGGATCAGCGTCTGCTTGCGTCTTTGGAAAGACTTCGCTCGCGGTGCGCCACTCAGTAAACCCTGCTCGCCAAACAAGATCAGACGCACTCAAATGTCCGAGTTCTATGAATTTCTTCATTTCAGCGTCGGACAACGGGCCGTGCTGCTGGCCTTCGCGCGCGAGATACCATTCAAGATTTACGTTGTCGTCAGACATCTCACACTCTAATTTTTTTGGTCCAGTCTCAAGATCAACTGCTCAAGAACTGAGTATCGCCGATTCTTTCGCCCCAACCACCCGCAGACTAAGGTTATCACCTCTATTGGCCACGTTATCCTTATGTCGCGCAATATGGCCCCAAGTTGACGGTGGAAAAGTTGACCAGACGGGAGCTATTCATATTGGCTTGTCCGACAGCGCCCCCATTCACATCTTTACTACCTCTCTTGCAGCTTAACATGCAGCGATTAATCCGCGGCAAGTGCCTCGGCAGCGGCCGGAACTGACAAGTATCCTACAAAGTAAGCGTCGATTGGCCTCACGGTGCGGTTCTGTCTTGCGATTAAGACGGTCCTGCGGTTGAAGGTGCCGCGATGCAACGTTAAGAAGTGCCGCGAAAACCGAATACACAAATCCGCCGGGGACAAGTCCCATGGCATGAACCAGATAAGGCAATCACATGGCCAACGAGCGAACGTTTTCCATTATCAAGCCTGATGCAACACAGCGAAACATTACCGGCAAAATTAATGCCATGATTGAGGATGCCGGTCTGCGTATAGTTGCACAAAAACGCGTACGTTGGACACGTGCGCAAGCGGAGAAATTTTACGAAGAACATAGCGCGCGCCCCTTCTTCGGTGAACTTGTCGATTTTATGACCTCTGGACCTATTGTTTGCCAGGTCTTGGAAGGAGACGACGCTATTGGTCATTATCGCCAGGTCATGGGTGCCACCAATCCAACCGAAGCAGCTGACGGCACAATTCGCAGAGTTCACGCAAAATCGCTCGGCGAGAACTCCGTTCATGGATCTGATTCTCCAGACAGTGCGGCGCGTGAGATTGAACTCAATTTTACCGCAGCAGAAATTGTGGGTTAGCGAAGCAAATGGCTCGCCAGCTCATCAGCTCCGGCTCTACCTTCGAAACCGAAATTGGCTACTCCCGTGCAGTAGTTGAGGATGGTTGGATATTTGTCGCTGGCACAACTGGCTTTGACTATCGGGATATGTCGATTTCCACCGACGTCGCCCAGCAGTGCGCACAAGCATTGCGCAACATCGAAAAGGCGTTAGAGGATTCCGGAGCACATTTTGTGGACGTGGTCCGCGTTCGCTACATCCTCCCCAATCGCAGCGATTGGTCGGCGTGTTGGCCGACCATTGGGGCCACTTTTGGCGAAGTCCGTCCCGCAGCCACTATGATTGTTGCCGAATTGCAAGATCCTCGCATGAAAATAGAAATTGAAGTGACTGCGCGTAGACCGCATTGCAATCGGTAACTCTCTGAGCTCTTGGAGAGGGTGCATATCATGATCACATTCGACCATGTTCGCCTCATGGCCGCTTATAATTCCTGGCAAAATCGATCGATATTCGCGGCGGCCTCGACGCTTTCGGACAAAGATCGCAAGGCAGAACGCGGGGCATTCTTCGGCTCGATTCACGGTACGCTCAACCACATACTGTGGGGTGACCAGATGTGGATGCGCCGTTTCACCGATACGCCGCCGTCCGGGCCCAAATCGATACGGGAATCGACGACTTATTTCGCTGAATGGGAACCTCTACAGGACGAACGATTTGCGTTCGACCAAAGAATAGCCGATTGGACGGCAACACTCGATCCGCGTCGGTTGGGAGCAAACCTAACGTGGTATTCCGGTGCAGTCGGATCCGAAAAGACGTTACCGACGTGGTTGCTTGTGACTCACTTTTTCAACCATCAGACACATCATCGCGGACAGGTGCATTGCATGCTGACGCAAGCTGGTGCCCTGCCGGATGACACTGATCTGCCGCTCTTGCCGATGTTGACTGCGGAAGACATGCATCGTGATGGCGAGTTGTAAAACAGTTTGATTGCCTGACCCGATGACGACTGCGCCTGCCCACGTCTTGACGTGACGACAACTGAACCTGATGGATCATGCCTGATGGGTTCCAGGCACTGCGGCTTTATCAAACACCACTAGTCGGATAGCTTGCTAGGCGGTTAGCTTGCTAAGCGGATACCTTGCAAAGTCGGATATTACCGTATCAGACTCCAAGATGCGAGCAGCCAACTCTATCAGACAGCTTCGCTCGACCAGAGCAAACTGGAGGCCCTTGAAATGGATGGCGCACCACGGATCGGCTACTCGGCTTGTCCTCATGACTGCCCTTCGACCTGCGCGCTCGACGTTGAACTGCTAACAGAGGGCCGCATTGGCCGGCTACATGGAGCCGCAAACAATTCTTATACTGCGGGTGTGATTTGCGCAAAGGTGGCGCGGTACGCCGAGCGCTTGCATCACCCCGATCGCCTTCTGCGCCCAATGAGGCGTCGACCCAACGGGACATTCGAACCCGTGAGCTGGGACACAGCGCTGGATATAACTGCTGAAGCGATGCTTGCAGCTGAAACCAAGTTTGGACCGGAAGCCGTATGGCCCTACTACTTCGCTGGAACGATGGGTCTTGTTATGCGAGACGGCATCAACCGGTTACGTCATGCCAAGCGTTACTCCAACATGCACGCTTCGATCTGCACCACCCTGGCATGGACGGGTTTCGCTGCGGGAACCGGACGTTTGGCCGGTGCCGATCCGCGAGAAATGGCCAAATCTGACTGCGTCGTCATCTGGGGCACCAACCCGGTGAACACGCAAGTCAATGTGATGACACATGCTATCCGCGCTCGGAAGGAGCGCGGTGCGAAAATCGTTGCCATCGACATTTACCACAACGGCACCATGCAGCAGGCAGACTTGGCTCTTTGCCTCAGACCCGGAACGGATGGCGCACTGGCGTGCGCGGTGATGCACATCCTGTTCCGAGACGGCTATGCCAATTGGAAATACCTGGAGAAGTACACTGACCTGCCCCATGAGCTCGAAGCCCATTTGAAATCGCGCACGCCTGAATGGGCAGCCAGAATCACTGGTTTGGACATTGCCGATATCGAGGCTTTCGCACAGTTGGTTGGAACTACGCCACGAACTTACTTTCGACTAGGCTACGGCTTTACGCGACAGCGCAATGGAGCTCATAACATGCATGCCGCATGCTCTATTGCAGCAGTCACCGGCGCCTGGTTGCACGAAGGCGGGGGAGCATTTCACACCAATGGCGCAATTTATGGTTGGGACAAAACACTCATCGAGGGATTAGACGTTTGCGATCCGAACGTCCGCACGCTCGACATGTCTCGGATCGGTGCCGTGTTGACCAACGATCGACGTGATATTAATGACGGTCCGCCGGTCAAAGTTTTGTTCATTCAAAATCAGAACCCCCTCCAGGTGGCCCCTGATCAGCGCCTCGTCAAAGAGGGTTTTGCCCGCAGAGACCTATTTGTCTGCGTCCACGAACAGTTCATGACTGCGACCGCAGAGAAAGCAGATATCGTGCTACCTGCAACCATGTTCTTGGAACATGATGATGTCTATCAAGGTGGCGGTCAGCAGCACATCATACTGGGTCCGAAGTTGGTTGAAGCACCCGGCGAATGCCTTTCCAACCATGATGTCATAAATGCGCTTGCCGAGCGGGTGGGCGCGCGACATCCCGGTTTTGAGATGACTCCTAGAGAGTTGATCGACGCCACGCTAAAGGCCTCAGGATGGGGCAACATTGATGATCTCGAAAAGAACCGCTGGATAGATTGCCAACCCACATTCGCCACGGCCCACTATATCGACGGTTTTGGCTATCCTGACGGCAAGTACAAGTTCAAGCCAGATTGGACAGCGGTGCCAGTCGCGAGAGCACACGACTGGGGCATCGCAAAATCCGTGCCGCCGCTGCCGGATCATTGGGACGTCTTAGAAAATCCCGACGACCAACACCCGTTCCGTCTGGCTACATCTCCAGCACGCAACTACCTCAACTCCTCGTTTAACGAAACCCCAGGCAGCCGCAAGCGGGAAGGCCGGCCTACCGCCAAAATCCATCCGGATGACCTTGCCAAATTGGGGCTCAGATCTGGAGACAAGATTCGGATCGGGAACGAAAGGGGGGCAATCACATTGCATGCTGAAGCGTTTACGGGCATTCAACGCGGAGTGGTGATCGCCGAGAGTATTCCTCCCAACGATGCGTTCGAAGATGGTGCTGGTCTCAATACGCTCACCAGTGCCGAACCGGCCGCCCCGTACGGTGGCGCGACATTCCATGACAACCACGTTTGGATCTCTGCAACATGAGCGCTGCCCGAGTCACTATTGATGCCATTCGGAACGCCGAAAACATCATTGATCCAACATTCTTGCACTCACCCCAATTGGAGTTTGCCCCGCTGAGTACCGCCGTTGGATGCAATATCGTTCTGAAAATTGAAACACTCAATCCTATACGCTGCTTTAAAGGCCGTGGTGCAGATTTCTTATTGGCGGAAGCACGTCGAACGGGTGACGACCGGCCGATCGTATGCGCCAGTGCGGGTAACTTTGGCCAGGCAATGGCTTATTCAGGAGCGAGGCGTGGCGTCCCGGTGAGCGTATTTGCGGCCGAAAATGCCAGCCCATTTAAGATCGATCGGATGCGCCAGCTCGGCGCCAATGTGCAGCTGTTCGGAACCGATTTCGACACAGCGAAGGAAGAAGCCAGGCGATATGCGGCGAAAGCGGGCGCGCGCATGGTGGAAGATAGCAAGGACGTCGAGACGGTGGTCGGCGCCGGCACAATCGGTCTCGAAATGACACGCCTCGAAGGCGCACCCTTGGATGCGATAGTGGTGCCACTTGGCAATGGTGCAATGATCAACGGCGTTGCGACAGCTATAAAGGCGATCTCGCCAACTACTCGCGTCATTGCGGTGCAGGCTTCGGGTGCTCCCGCGATGATCGAATCGTGGCGCAATAACGCTGTGATTGAATCGGAATTTATCGACACCATCGCTGATGGTATTGCTGTCCGTGTTCCTGTTCCAGAAGCTTTGGCGGACATGCAAGAGGTGGTCGACGATGGTGTGCTCGTGGACGATGATCTAACCATTGAGGCCATGAAACTCATCCATTGGCATGCTGGATTGGTTGCAGAGCCAAGTGGCGCAATCGGACTTGCCGCTATTTTAGGTCACGCAAATCAGTTTGCAGACAAGCGTGTCGCGACGATCATTTGCGGAAGCAATTTAACGCGCAACCAGATGCGCGCATGGTTGTAGCTCCCCGTCGGCACACGAGCACCTAGATCCGTTGTCAAGACGTCTCGACAATGATCGGACATTTAGAGAGAGAGCCATTCATTCAGTCATTCAGTCATTCAGTCAGTCACTCAGTCAGTCAGTGAGTGAGTGAGTCAGTGAGTGAGTCAGTGAGTGATAAAGTTAAGTAAATAAGCGACCAGTAGAGCCAGAAACACGCTAGTTACTAGTTTTTTTATCCGAATCGCCCCTTTCACCTCTTGCGCAACCACATCATCCTCGTGATAGCATCGCATTGAGACGCGGGAAAAAATAAACCTGCGCAAGCGAGTAAGATCCAGGAGGTAGAGTATGCGCAAGTGTCTGATGACCGCAGCTATTATTGCCGCGGGTGTGACCGTGCCGGCAGTGGCAGCTGATCAACAGTTTATATCGATCGGGACGGGTGGCGTAACAGGGGTTTATTACCCCACAGGCGGAGCCATATGCCGCCTCGTCAATCGCGGTCGTAAAGAGCACGGCATTCGATGCTCGGCGGAATCGACCGGTG